>JARLIH010000239.1 GCA_031291845.1 Isosphaeraceae bacterium
AACCCCGGGGCCTTTTAATACAATATTTGCGGGGGGGTGGGGGTAATGGGGGGGGGGTCGCCGGGGCGGGCCCCCCCGCCGGGGCGCGCGGCCGGCCAGCGCCTCACCCTCCCAAGATCAGCCTACCCCCATAATACAGACCTTTTTCAGCGCTTACTTACCAACCCGCCGTAATTCCGCATGATCAGGTGGCTGTCGATCTTCTGCACCAGGTCGAGGCAGACGCTGATGACGATCAAGAGACCCGTTCCCCCCAGGAACGAGGCGATCGTGTAGTCGACACCGAGCGCGTTCTGCACGACCGACGGGATCACCGCCACCAGGCTCAAGAACGCCGCCCCGACGTAGGTGATGCGGAGCATGACCTTCTCGAGGTAGTCGGCCGTGCGACGGCCCGGCCGGTAGCCCGGAATGAAGCTCCCGTAGTCCTTCAGGTTCTCGGCCATGTCCTTCGGGTTGAAGGTGATGGCCGTCCAGAAGTAGCAGAAGAAGTAGATCAGCATGATGTAGAAGACGGTGTAGACATAGCTCTGCTTCTGGAACGAGTCAGCCGCCTCGCGGATGAACGAGGCAAAGGCCGACGCGACCGTCCACTGGTCGGACTGCCAGCCCGCCGTGGCCCGTTCGAGCCCCTTCAGGATGAACGACGGGAAGATGAGCAGGCTGGAGGCGAAGATGATCGGCATCACGCCCGCCTGGTTCACTTTCAGGGGCAAGTATTGCCGCGTCCCGCCGAACACCCTGCGCCCTCGCACGTGCTTGGCCGACTGGGTCGGGATCCGCCGCTGGCTTTCGGTGATCGCTATGACACCAACGACCACCGCGATAAACATCGCGATCAGGAGCACGATCTGGATGATGCCAATCTTGCCCTGCGTCGGGGTGAGCTGCGGCGACGCGTTGTTCCAGAGGTCGCGCAGGGCCACCGGCATGCGGGCCAGAATCCCCGCCATGATGAGCAGGCTGATCCCGTTGCCGATGCCGTACTCGTCGATCTGCTCGCCGACCCACATCAGGAAGATGGTGCCGGCCGTCATGACTGAGACGCAAACAAGCCCCGGCCAGAACCCCCGGTGGTCGGGTAAGACCACGTTCATCTGGGGACTCATCATGTACTGCACCCAGAAGGCGCTCTGCACCGCGCATAATATTACGGTGGCGTACCTCGTGTATTCGTTGATCTTCTTGCGCCCGCTCTCGCCCTCCTTCATCATCGCTTCGAGCGATGGGACCACGCTCCCGAGGAGCTGGAAAATGATGGAGGCGGAGATGTAGGGCATGATGCCCAGGCCGAAGATCGTGCTCATGCCGATCGAGGTGCCGCCGAACATCGCGACGGTGCCGAACACCTTGCCCGCGGCGCTCGACTGCTGCTGCTCCTGCCAGCTCCGGAGCTGGGCCTGGTTCACGATCGGAAGCGGAATGTAGAAGCCGACCCGGTAGATGGCCAGGAACATGGCCGTCATCAGGATCTTGCGCTGGAGCTCGGGGACTTTGAAGAGGATCGTATAGAGCTTGCCCACGGCGTAAGGTCTCCTCGCGCGACGGCGTTGAGGCGAAGAAGTGGGCTCCGCCCACCGGAAAGTGGATAAGGCGGGGTAGACCGGTCCCGGTCCACCCGCGCCTCATAATGGACGTCGGCGAGGGCGCGGATCGCTCAGGCAGCGACCACGACGGCCTGGCCGCCGGCCGCGGCGATCTTCGCGGCGGCCGACTCGCTGAACTTGGTCGCGTGCACCGTGAGCGGCTTGGTGAGCTCGCCGTCGCCCAGGATCTTGATCCCGTCGTCGTGGCGTCCCTTCACGATCCCGCGCGCCCGCAGGGCGGCCTCGTCGATCACCGCGCCCGGCTCGAAGCACGCTTCGAGCGACGCCAGGTTGACGATCGCGAAATCCTTCTTGAACGCGCCGTTGAAGAAGCCGCGCTTCGGCACGCGCCGGGCCAGGGGCATCTGGCCACCCTCGAATAGCGGGCTCAGCTTGAACCCCTGGCGCGAGCTGTGCCCTTTGTGGCCCTTGCCCGACGTCTTGCCGTGCCCCGAGCCGACGCCGCGGCCGATGCGCTTGCGCTTCTTGCGCTTCTGGATCCCTGTGTGAATATCGTGGAGTTGCATTAGAGCGCCACCCCCCGCAGACGAGCCACCTCGTCCTTGGTGCGAAGTTTGTTCAGGGCGTCGATGGCCGCCTTGACGAGGTTCAGTTTATTGGTCGAGCCGTAGCTCTTGGTCAGGATGTCGGTGATGCCCGCCGCCTGCACGACGGCGCGCACCGCGCCGCCGGCGATGACGCCGGTACCGGGGCTGGCCGGCAGCATGACGACCCGCGCCGCACCGAAGCGGCCGATCACCCGGTGGGGGATCGTGCCCCCCCGCAGGTTCACGCGGTTCATCTGCTTGTGCGCGTCCTTCACCCCTTTTTCGACAGCCGGGGGCACTTCATTCGCCTTCCCGTAGCCCCAGGCGACCTGGCCTCGGCCGTTGCCGACCACCACCAGGGCGTTGAAGCTGAAACGGCGGCCACCCTTGACCACCGCCGCGCAGCGACGGATCGTCACTACGCTCTCGGTCCATTCTCCACGGTCACGCGTATCGGTCGACACGAGGCGGGCTCCTTTTAGAACTGCAAACCCGCCTCACGGGCGGCGTCGGCCAGGGCTTGCACCCGACCGTGGTACTTGTAGCTTCGACGGTCAAAGCAAATCTTGTCAATACCGGCCTTCTTGGCCCGCTCGGCGACCACCCGGCCGACCGTCACCGCGGCGGCCTTGTTGCCGCCGTAGGGGTGCTGCGGCTTGATCTCGGGGTCGAGCGTGCTGGCCGAGGCCAGCGTCGTACCGGTTTCGTCGTTGACGACCTGAGCGTAAATGTGCTTCGAGCTGCGGAAGATCGCCAGCCGCGGGCGCTCGACCGTACCGAAGAGCCGCTTGCGGACGTGGCGCTGGCGCCGCAGCCGCCGCACCTGCACGAGTTTGTGCTGATTCACCGGAAGGTCCTTCCTGCGTGGGGTTCGAGGGGCGACCGATACCGACCGGGCGCCCAGCCCTTGGAAAATGATGGCCCTGCAAACCGAGCCGGCTCGAGAACGACAGGCCCAATGATTCTTGACGTTACTTCGAGCCGAACGCCTTGCCAGCCTTCCGGCGCACGGCTTCGCCCTCGTAGCGGATGCCCTTGCCCTTGTAAGGCTCGGGGGGCCGCGCCGCCCGGACCTCGGCGGCGAACTGGCCGACCGCCTGCTTGTCCGCGCCCGAGATCGTGATATGCGTCGCGTCCGGCACCGCGACGCTCACGCCCGGGGGTGCTTCGAGCACGATCTGGTTGGCGTACCCGACCTGGAGGGCCACGGTGTTCGCCTTCTTGAGCTGCGCCTGGTAGCCGACGCCCACGATCTCGAGCTTCTTCGTGTAGCCCAGGGTCACGCCCTGGACCATGTTGGCGATCAGGCTGCGTGTCAGGCCGTGGAGCGCGCGGTTCGGGCCGTCGTCGCCGGGACGCTCGACGGTCAGCTCCCGTGATTTCTCGTCGAACCGAACGGTCATCTCGGGCCGGTACGACCACGAGAGCTTTCCCTTCGGTCCTTCGACCTCGATCTTCGAGTCGGCCAGTGATAACTTCACGTTGGCCGGCACAGCAACCGGCTTGCGACCAATACGGGACATGTTTGGGTTCTTCCTCTCTAGCACGGCGAGCCGACGGCAGTCGGGCAGGGATCGTTCCCTCCCCTCGCCCGAGCGGCGCTGGGTGCTCTTTGTGCGTTCGGGTGTGCGCGTCCGCCTTACTCGACCAGGGCCAGGACCTCGCCGCCGACCTTCTCGGCCCGGGCGCGGCGGTCGCTCACGACCCCCTTCGGCGTGGTGAGGATCCGGATGCCCATCCCCCCGAGCACCGGCCGCAGATCCTTGTAGCTGCTGTAGACCCGGCAGCCGGGCTTGCTGATCCGGTCGATCCGGGTGATCAGGCGCTCGCCGTTGGGCCCGTACTTCAACTCGAGCCGCAGGGTCTTCGCCGGGACCGTGTCGAGCTCGTGGAAGTCCCAGATGTACCCCTCGTCCTTCAAGACCTGCGCGATCCCTTTCCGCAGTCTGGAGGTCGGCATTTCGACGGTGGGTTTCTCGATCCGGACCGCGTTGCGGATCCGGGTGAGCATGTCGGCAATCGGGTCGGTCATCATGGCGGAGGCATGTCCCGTCAACCGCTACGGGTAACGCGCCGGCCCGGCGAGACAATCGCGGGGCGGCCACGTCGGCGCAGCGGGGAGTCACTCACAACAACCAGCGCACTGGGCGCTTACCAACTGGCTTTCTTCACACCCGGAATCAGGCCGCGGCTGGCCAGGTTCCGGAAGCAAATCCGGCAAATGCCGAACTTGCGATAGACAGCGCGGGGACGTCCGCAAAGCTTGCAGCGGTTCCGGTGCCGGACCGCAAACTTCGGGGTCGACTCCGACTTGATCATCTGGGCCTTGGTCGACATAGCAAACTCACCCGTTCAAAGGACGGCAGCAAACTGGAGATTTTTTTGGGATCGGACCGGCTCAGCGCCCCCCCGGCCCGGCCCCCGAGGCCAGCGGCTGGCGGAACGGCATGCCGAACGACTTCAACAATTCGCGGGCCTGGTCATCGCTGTCCGTCGTCGTGACGATCGTGATGTCCATGCCCTGCGTGTGGTGCATCTTGTCGGCGTCGATCTCCGGGAACACCACCTGCTCGGCCAGGCCCAGCGTGTAGTTACCGTGCCCGTCGAAGCTGTTTGGGTTCACCCCCCGGAAGTCGCGAATACGAGGCAGGGCCACCGAGATCAGGCGGTCGAGGAACTCGTACATCCGCTTGCCGCGGAGCGTCACTTTGCAGCCGATCTCGTTCCCCTCGCGAAGCCGGAAGCCGGAGACCGACGTCTTGGCCTTCGTGATCAAGGGCTTCTGCCCGCTGATCCGGGCCAGGCTCTCGACGGCAACCTCGAGGATGGCCTTGTCTTGCGTGGCGCGGCCGACACCCATGTTGATGACGATCTTGTCCATCTTGGGGATCGACATCTTGTTCGCGAGGTTGAACTTCGTCGCCAGGGCCGGCGCGACCGTCGTGTTGTACTGATCGAGGAGACGAGCCATCACCTATCCCTTCTTCTGCTCAGAAGACCCCTCGCTCGCGCTTCCGGTTAGTATGCCGGAGATGCCGCATTCCACTAACCCGAAGCGCAAGCGACGAACCAATTTCCACTAAGACTTCTTGGCCGCCCGCGCCGGCTTGGCCGGGCCGACGTTGCCCAGGCTGGCCGAGCAGCTCTTGCAATAGCGTTGCTTCTGGCCCGATTCCGTGAACCGGTGGCCGACCCGCACGCCCCGCTTGCAGCTCGGGCAGAAGAGCATCACGTTCGAGACGGCGATCGGCATTTCCTTCGAAAGCCGGCCCCCCTGCTGGTTCTTGGCACTCGGCTTGACGTGCTTGTAGACGCGGTTGACCCCCTCGACGACGATCTTGTTCTTCTCGGGGAGGACGCGCAGCACCTTGGCGATCCGGCGATTGGAGGGCGTGCCCTTGTCGTCGCCCGTCAACACCTCGACTTGGTCGTCTTTGCGAATGTTCATGGTCGGCTCGCTTCGGCTCGGTCTGTCGTTGGGCCCGGTCGGGGACGGTCCGCCTGCGGCGCCGTCAAACCACCTCGGCGGCCAGGCTGATGATCTTCATGAACTGGCGGTCGCGCAGCTCGCGGGCGATCGCCCCGAAGATGCGCGTACCGCGCGGGTTTTTCTCGTTGTCGATCAGGACCACCGCATTGCGGTCGAACTTCACATAGGAGCCGTCGTTGCGGCGGGTCGAGTTGCGCACCCGCACGACGACGCAGCGGACCACGTCGCCCGCCTTCACGTCGCCCCCCGGCGAAGCCTTCTTGACGCTGGCGATGATGACGTCACCGAGGCCGGCCGTACGGCGCTTGTAGCGCGACGCGCTTCCCCCGAGGACCTTGAAGCACATCACTTCCTTGGCCCCGGTGTTGTCGGCCACGTCGAGCCGAGTTTGCATCTGAATCATGGGACACCTGCTTTGTAGGGTGCGACTAACGCACCGCATTTCCCTGAGCCACCAACTCGGTGCGTTCAACGCACCCTACAAAATCGACGACGTCACCCTTCGGCCCGCGGAGCCTCACCTTCGCCGGCCAACGCTTGCTGCGCACCCGGACGGACGATGCGGACGATGCGCCAGCGCTTCGTCTTCGAGAGCGGCCGGGTCTCCATGATCTCGACGAGGTCGCCGACGTGCGACTGGTTGGTCTCGTCGTGCGCGTGGCAGACCGTCCGGCGCTTCAGGAGCTTGCCGTACTTGGGGTGCGGGACCAGCTTTTCGATCTCGACCCGGCGGGTCTTGGTCATCTTGTCGGACTTCACGACCCCGATCTCCGTCCTGCGTGGCAGGCGGGCGGCGGCGGGGGAAGCGGGCAGGGGCGTCGGTTGGCTCATCGCGTGTACCGGTCGATAAAGGTGTGTTAGGAGGTCGTCGCGGCCGCGGCGACGGCCGACCGCTCGCGTTCGATCTCGCGGAGCCGCAGGATCGTCTTGATCCGCGCGACCTCGCGCCGGGCCTTGATGATCTCGCTGGGCGCTTCGAGCCGTTCCGTCTCGCTCTGCAGCCGGAGACGGAACAGGTGCTGCTGGGTTTCCTTCAGGAGCAGGTCGAGCTGCTCGTCATTGTGGTCGCGGAGCTCGGCGGCCTTGGTCATGGCTCACCTCCGGGGATGCGTCGCGTCGGGGTTGACTGAGAGTGTGCTTGCGTTGGTCAGATCGTGGGCCGCCGGGTGACGAACCGGCAGTGGACCGGCAGCTTGTGGGCCACGCGGGCAAGCGTGGCGCGGGCGAGCTCTTCGCTGACGCCGGCGAGCTCGTAGAGCACGGTCCCCGGCTTGACGACGGCCGCCCAGTACTCGACTTCGCCCTTGCCCTTACCCATGCGGGTCTCGGCTGGAATCGAGGTCACGCTCTTGTGGGGGAAGATCCGGATGTAGAGCTTCCCACCCCCCTTGACCGACTGGCTGGCCACGACGCGGCCGGCCTCGATGGTCTGGGCGCTGATGCGCCCGGGCTCGAGCGCCTGGAGGCCGTATTCGCCAAAGGCGACGTAGTTGCCGCGGGTGGCGTTACCTTTTACGCGGCCTTTTTGGCTTTTTCGGTACTTGACCCGCTTGGGCATCATGGCCATCGGTGCCGCCCTCCGCCTTCAGTAAATGGTAATCGCCCTGGTTGACCCAAACTTTGATTCCGATGTGCCCCTGCGCCGTCTTGGCCTCGGAGAAGCCGTAGTCGATCTTGGCGCGGAGCGTGCTGAGGGGGATCGAGCCGAGGTTCGCGCCCTCGGTCCGCGACATTTCGGAACCGCCGAGGCGACCCGAAAGCTGGATCTTGACCCCCCGGGCACCGCCGTCCATCGTCTGCTCGAGCGCCCGCTTGATGGTGCGGCGGAAGCTCGAGCGTTTCTGGAGCTGCTCGGCGATGTCTTCGCTGATGAGCTGCGCATCGATCTCGGGGCGGGTGACCTCCTCGATCTTGATGTCGATCCGCCGGCCGGTGAGCGTCTGGAGCTCTTCCTGCAGCTTCTCGACCTCGGCCCCCTTCCGCCCGATGATGATGCCCGGCCGCGCGGTGAAGAGAATGACCTTCACGGCGTCCCGCGTGCGCTCGATCTCGACCTTGGGGATGCCGGCGTAGCTGTACTTCTTCTTGATGAACTTGCGGATCTTGAAGTCCTCGACCAAAAGGCCGGGGAACTCGTGCTTGGAGGCATACCAGCGGCTGCGCCAGTCCTCCATGATGCCGACGCGGAAGCCGGTCGGTCGAATTTTTTGGCCCATAAGTGCGCGTCCCTTTTTTTTCGTTCGTTGGCGGTTATGCGTTCTGGCTCGCCGTCGACTCGGCCGGCAGCTTCGTGAGGTCGGCCAGGCCGATCGTGATGTGCGCGCTGCGCCTGCGAATCAGGTAGGCCATGCCGCGTGCCCGGGGCATGAGCCGCTTGAACATCGGGCCGCCGTCGCCGCGTGCGTCGACGATCACCAGGTCACCGACGTTGCGGATCCCCTGGTCCTCGGCATTCGCCATGGCGCTCTTGAGCACCTTCTCGATCATCCGCGCCCCGCGGTGCGGCATGTACTTCAAGATGTCGACGGCGTCGTCGGCGTACTTGCCGCGCACCAGGTTGAGGATCGGCCGCAGCTTGAGCACCGAGGTCCGAGCAAAGCGGTGCTGCGCGGTATAGTCTGACGAGGGATTCATGGCCGTGATCTCACGCCAACGGGTCTCGGGTGCGGAGCTCCGCACCGCCTTGGTCGATTCTTGGGTTCACTTACCGCTTGGCCGGGGCTTTCCCGCCCTTACCGCCGTGGCCACGGAACGTCCGGGTGGGCGCGAACTCACCGAGCTTGTGCCCGACCATGTCCTCGGTCACGTACAGCTTGATGAAGTTGCGCCCGTTGTGAATCGCGAAGTTCTTGCCGACGAACTCGGGCACGATCGTGCAGGCTCGCGCCCACGTCTTGATCGGCTCGCGGTTGCCGCTCTGGTCGGCGCGGTACACCTTCTCGAGCAGCCGCTCGACGACGTACGGGCCTTTTTTCAGCGAACGTCCCATCGGTTCTTGATCCCGGTCCTTCAAGGGCCGCAGTTGCGGGCGACGGATTCCGAAACACTCACAAAATTAGACGGCGAGGCCAGCCGGAGCGCCGGCGGCGAGACACCCGGCTCGGGCGTCAGATCTTCAATTGGCCATAGCGGACACTCACGCGGCGGCGGATGATCGCCTTGTTCGACGGCTTCCGGCGCCGGCGGGTCTTGCCCCCCTTGGCCAGCACACCCGTCGGCGATTGCGGGGTGTGCCCCTTCGATCGCCCTTCACCGCCACCCATCGGGTGATCGACCGGGTTCATGGCCGACCCGCGGACGTGCGGCCGCCGGCCGAGCCAGCGCTTACGCCCGGCCTTGCCGAGGCGAATGTTCATGTGATCCGAGTTGCCCACCATCCCGATCGTCGCCCGGCAGGCCGCCGGGATGCGCCGGACTTCGCCCGAGGGGAGCGTGATCTGGGCCCAGTCCCCCTCGCGGGCCGTCAGGGTCGCGCCGACACCGGCAGACCGGCAGAGCTTGGCCCCGCCGCCGGGCTGCATCTCGATGTTGTGGACCTGCAAGCCGGTCGGAATCTTCGCCAGCGGGAGGCAGTTGCCGACCTTCGGCTCCGCCCCCGCGCCGCTGCTGACGGTCATGCCCGCCTTGAGCCCCTCGGGGGCGATGATGTACCGCTTCACGCCGTCGGGATAGACGATCAGGGCGATTCGCGCGGACCGGTTCGGGTCGTACTCGATGTGCGTGACGTCGGCCACCTGGCCATCGTGGTCGTTGCGGCGGAAGTCGATGATGCGGTACATCCGCTTGTGCCCGCCGCCGCGGTGCCGGCAGGTGATGAAGCCGTGATGGTTCCGGCCTCCCGTCTTCTTGAGCGGCGCGGTCAGGCTTTTCTCGGGCTTCTTGTTCTTGTCGGTCAGCTCAGAGAAGTCGCTGACCGACGCAAGGCGCCGTCCGGGGCTAGTCGGTTTGTAGTATCGGATACCCATAGTTCCGTCCGCTTCCGCTCAGGGAGAAAGGGGCGTTTCGTTCAATGAAGGAGAAACGCGGCCGGCAGCAGCCGGCGCTACGCAACAGTCCTCAATAGAAGTCGATCCGGTAGTCTTCGTGCAGGGCCACTATGGCTTTCTTCCAGTTCCGCATCCGCCCCACCTTGAGCCGGTGCCGGCGGAGCTTGCCGCGGCGGTTCTGGGTCCGGACGTCGGCGACCTTCACGTTGAAGAGGGTCTCGACGGCCAGCTTGATCTCCGTCTTCGTGGCCAGCGGGCTGACCTCGAACGTGTAGGCATTGTGCCGCTCGGAAAGGTGCGTCGCCTTCTCGGTGATGAGCGGGCGGAGCACCACCTGGTACGGTTCCAGGGCGGGGCCCTTGCGGGTGGCTTGCGGCGGTCGGCGGAGGGTCACCATGGTCTTAGCTCTCCAGGGCGGCCGGGGTGGCGGCGGCCGACGAGCGGCGGGCCGGCTTGTCCTTGACCCGCTCCTTGAGCGCGGTCAAGGCCTCGCGGGTCAACAGCAAGTAGCGCTGCTTGAGGATGTCGTAGGTGTTGAAGTCGGCCACGGGGGAGACCTGCACCCCCTCGATGTTCCGGGCCGAGCGGTGGAAGACCGGGTCGTGGGCCGGCAGGCCGATCAGAATCGTGCGCTGATCGAGCGTCCGCTCGCGCGCCTTGGCCTTGGTCTCGCCCACGGCCTCGGCCGCCTCGTCCTCCGTGATGTCGGGGCGGCGGAGTGTGCGGAGCACCTGCACGACCTGCTTGGTCTTCGGCTCCTTCAGGTCCAGGCCGTCGAGCACGATGGCCTGGTTGTCCTGGAACTTCGACAAAAGCGCCATGCGGACCGCCGCGCGGACGGCCTTCTTGGGGATCGAATAGCGGTAGTCGCGGTTGCGGCGGGCGAAGGCGACGCCGCCCCCCTTCCGCTTGTTCGTTCGCTTCGATCCCGCACGGGCGTTGCCGGTCCCCTTCTGGCGGAACAGCTTCTTGCCCGAGCCGGCGACGTCGGCCCGGCCCCGGGTGTTCACCGTGCCCACCCGGCGCGCGGCCAGGTGCATCAGCACGACGTCGTGCAGGAGCTGCTTGTTGATCTCTCCGCCGAAGTCGGCCGGGTCGATCGACTCTTCGCCAACCTTCTCGCCGCTCGGGCTATATACGGGTACGGTCAACATGGCGAAACATCCCGAATGAACCACAAAGGCACAAAGATAAGAAGAGACTTCCAGAAACCTTCTCTTGATATCTTATCTGACCTTTGTGTCTTTGTGCCTTTGTGGTGATTGCTCGATTTAGACCTTGTTCGTCTGGCGGATCGTGAGGTATCCGCCGTTCGGGCCCGGGACCGCGCCCCGGACCAGCAGGAGGTTGTTCGTCGGATCGACGCGCACCACCTTCAGGTTCTTGACCGTCACGCGAGCGTGCCCGTACTGGCCCGGCTTGCGGATGCCCTTCCGGGTGTGGGCCGGGTCAGCGCTCGGGCCGGACGACCCAGGGTGGCGGTGCATGCGCTTCACGCCGTGCGTGGCCCGCAGCCCCTTGAAGCCGTGCCGCTTGACGACGCCCGAGAACCCGCGTCCCTTGCTGGTTCCGATGACGTCGACTGTCTTGATGCCGTTGAACACCTCGACCGTCAGCGTCTGTCCCTCGGCGACCCCGTCGGCCGCCTGCTCCTGGCGGATCTCGCGAATGTAGCGCTTGGGCTCGGCGTCGACCTTGCGGGCATGCCCACGCTCGGCCTGCGTCGCGCTTTTGCGCTTCTTGTCATCGAAGCCAAGCTGAACGGCGTGGTAACCGTCGCGCTCCTCGGTCCGGACCTGAAGCACGGTGCAGGGGCCGCATTCAAGGACGGTGACCGGGACGACGGTGCCGTCCTCCTCGTAAATCTGGGTCATGCCGACCTTGCGGCCGAGCAGTCCGACGCGCATGGCTTACTCCGTCTGATGTCCGATCTCAAGTGGCTTCCGGCGCCGGGGCCGAAAGCCGCCGACCCGGCGGGGCACAGCCCCCCGAGTCCGCAGAGTTGACCAAATCTAGTCGCACTAACGAGATCAGCGCGAGCCCAGGCGTCCCGGAGAGACACCGCTCGGGTCCGATCGGGCCTGACCAGCCGCGCCGGACGTGGTCCGACGCAACGGCAGGCTGGCACGGGCGAAAGTTTCGCCCGAGGGATTCGGGGCCGCCCTCAGCGAGGCGACGACAGCGGCAGGGAACGCTCGCCGATCAGGCCCCCGCGGGGGAGGCCTTGATCTTGATGTCCACGCCCGCCGGCAGGCTGAGCTTGTTCAGGGCGTCGATGGTTTTGTTCGTGGGCTGAACGATGTCGATCAGCCGCTTGTGCGTCCGGATTTCAAATTGCTCCCGCGACTTCTTGTCGATGTGCGGGCTCCGGAGCACCGTGTAACGCTCGATCCGGGTCGGCAGGGGGATCGGGCCGTGGACGATCGCCTCGGTCCGCTTGGCGGTGTCGACGATGTCCTTCGCCGACTGGTCGAGGATGGTGTGGTCGTACGCTTCCATTCGGATGCGTATCCGTTCGTTGCTGATACCCGCCACGAAATTGATCCCTTCAGTCTCAAAGGGGCCCCATGCCGATTCCATTACCGGCAGCGGGGGTCTTGTCCCTAGCTTCGCCCGGATGTCACGCGGGAAAGTAAAAATCTACCGAGACGCAGGCGGCGAGTCAATGAATCTTCGCCAACATTTTGCGATTCGGGCGCAAAAGGCCGAGTGGGCTTGGGAATCGGCGCAAGGGAGGTCGTTAAGTGCGGTGGTGAGAGTTTCCAATTCCACATTGTTACGTTACAACGCCTCAAGGGCATCCTTGAATTGGAATTGGCGCTGGCGACAACGGCCGGGGCCGCCAGAATCCACCCCGCGGAGCAGCAGCAGCCATGAAGCGGAACGCCATGCTCAGCCGGCCGCGGGGAGCGAAACGGCTCGGACAGGATCGGTTGTCCGATCTTAGCGACGTGGTGGAGTCCGGGGCGTGACTGTCAACGAACAGAAACAACAGATGAGCGTCGCCTATGTGCACGCCATCGCGGCGCGGGCCGGATTCGGTTGCCAGGTGAAGGTGCCGGATCAAGACAGCATCGACGTGGTGATTAGCGCAAGCGGCCGGGTCCATGAGTCATCGGTTCTGCGATCGCCGCGCGTCGAACTCTAAAATCAAGGCAACGTCCAGCCGTCAGTTGAGACGCGACGGCTTGACATTCGCGCTTCCCATAAAGAATTACCGTGATCTTCGCCAAGAAACACTCGTGCCAAAATTGCTTACCGTCTTGATATTGCCGAAGAAATCGGCCGAATGGCCTGAGGTTGGTGAGGAGGGTATGATTCTGAGACGGTGTGCCTTCTGGGCCTGTCCGGACGGGAAGAGCGGGGGGCAAACCGGCCTGGGCGCGCTGCGCCCCGCCGCGCGAGATCGCGCTGGACGAGGCGCAAGGGATCGTGAGTCGATGCCTCTCAGCGCTGTTTGCCATCCACCGACGCGGGCGTCGGCGGAGGGGGCGGGACCGAGTTGGTCCGACCAGAGACTGCGTTGCGCGCTGGGGCAGAGGCGACTCCCGGCTCTTCGGCCGTCGCGGACGGTGGTATCGGCCGTTGTTTGTACAGTTCCCAGCCACGATCGGTGACCTGGAAGTCGTACACCCCGCTTCTGAGCGTATAGCGGGCCTCGCCAAATTCGCCGCCACGGTCGAAGACGATCTGAGCCTTGGGAGGAACGTCGAGTCTCTGGGCGGAACCGTTCGGGGTCGAGTACGGAGTGCCATTGACGGCGTAGTTGATCGTCAGTCCGCTCGAATCCTGATTCCGAATCATCACCGTGAGCGCCGGCGCGGTGGCTGTGTTCGCAGGCGAGACGGAACTCGGAAGTGCATTGCGTTGCACCTGCGCGGCACCCGCCGACGGTGGGATTGCCGGCGGGCCCGTCTGGATCGGCTGCGGCGGCTGGTTGGGATAGTAGTACAACTGGGCGGGATTCGACGGGTAGTAATAGTAGCCCGGATATTGGGGGTGGGGAACCAACGCTTGAGCCGGCCGCGGTAGGAGGGGATACGGCTGGCGACTGAGGTCGTACTCGAGCTGCATCTCATCGCGCTGGACCCGTTGTTGGTCGAACCCGATTCGGATCTCGTCGGCGATCGCGCCGAGGATGTTGCCGTTATTCAGGTCGTAGTTGAGACGGCTCCTGTCGTAGTTGAGACGTTGCATGTCATACAGTTCTTGTGCCACGTCCTGGGACAGACCCTGGGCTGCGGCCCGGGTTCCTGACGCGACGATAAGGCACATGAAGACCGTGGCCGCGAGCCAACGGGGGATGGCAACCATCGAGTGTCTCCTTATCCTGCTGGAGCAATCGCTCCGGCGCGGGGGGCGCTCGGAAACGGAATATGCGACCTTCCGTCGGTCAACACGACACCGCTGAGCGCTATCGAAGTGTACCGGCGCCGGAGAGTCCTTGCGCGCAAAAACGTACGATTGCCATCCCGGCGGCGCGGCGGGGGTCAGCCGCCCGCAAGGCTTTCGAGCAGGCTATCCGGCGCCGCGGCGTATTCCAAGGGCTCCATGCTGTAGCTCGCTCGCCCCTGGCTGAGGCTGCGGACGGCGGTCGAGTAGCCGAACATCTTCTCCAGCGGAGCGCGGCCCTCGACGACCATCAGCTTGCCCCGCGTGTACGTCTTTTCGATCAAGGCGCGGCGGCTGGAGAGGTCGGCCGTGACGTTGCCGAGGTAGTCCTCGGGGGTGACGACCTCCAGCTTCATGATCGGCTCCAGCAGCACCGCGCCGGCCTCGTGCACGGCCTTGCGCAGGGCGTCGGAGGCGGCGAAGCGGAAGGCCAGCTCGTTGGAGTCGACGTCGTGGGTGTCGCCGTCGACCAGCGTGACTTTGAGGTCGACGAGCGGGAAGCCGGTCCGGCCGCCGGACTTGGCCTCCTCGCGCAGGCCCGCCTCGATCGCAGGGATAAACTCGGAAGGGATCACACCCCCCTTCAGCTTGTTCACGAACGCGAGCACGGGCGCGCCCTTGGGCTGCGCCTCGGGCTCGAGGTCGATCGTGACCTTGGCGTACAGCCCCGAGCCCCCGGTCTGGCGGATGCACGTGCCTTGCACGCGCTTGACGGCCTTCTTGATCGTCTCGCGATAGCTCACGCGCGGGCGGCCGACGTGCACCTTCAGCTTGTAGTCGCGGATCATCCGGTTCTTGATGATCTCGAGGTGCAGCTCCCCCATGCCCGAGATGAGCGTCTGGCCGGTCTCCTCGTTGAACTTGTACGAGAAGGTCGGGTCCTCGCGGGCCAGGGCGTTCAGTGTGTCGGCGAGCTTCCCCTTGTCGGCCGAGCTGACGGGCTCGATCGACATGCTGATGACCGTCTCGGGGAACTCGATCCGCTCCAGCAGGACCGGGTGGGCGGCGTCGCACAGGGTGTCGCCGGTGACCGAGTCTTTGAGGCCGACGACGCCCGCGATGTCGCCGGCGGCAGCCTCTTCGATCTTCTCCTTGTCGTCGGCCCGGATGTGGTAGAGCCGCGAGCAGATCTCTTTCTTGTCCTTGCCCGGGTTGTAGACGCGGCTGCCGGACTTGAGCACTCCCGAGTACACGCGGACGAAGGCCAGGTCGCCGTGCTGGTCGTTGGCGATCTTGAAGACGAGGCCGGAAAACGGCTCGTCGGGGTCGGCCTTGCGGGTGACCTCGGTCCCCTTCTTGGGGTGGTGGCCGACGACCGGGGGCCGGTCGAGCGGGCTAGGAAGGTACGACGCGACCGCGTCGAGAAGCTGCTGCACGCCGACGTACTTGAAGCTCGAGCCGCAGAGCACCGGCTGGGCCCGGCCGGTCAAGGTCGCCCGCCGCAGCGCGGCGATGATGTCGGTCTCGGCGAGCTCGGCCCCGTCGAGGTGGGCCATGTACTGCTCGGCGAACGTCTCGTCGAACCCGCTCAGGGCGTCGAGCATCCGGTCGCGCCAGACTTCAGCGTCGAGCCGGAGTGCTTCGGGGATCTCGTCCACGGCGAAGGTCGAGCCGAGGGTCTCGGTCTGGAAGTGGAGGGCCTTCATCGCGATCAAGTCGATCAGGCCCTGGAACTCGCCCATCGTCCCCTCGGGCCCCGCGCCGATCGGGATCTGAACGGGAATGGGGTGGCTCTCGAGGCGCTCGGCGATCTCGTTGAAGACGCGCTCGAACTCGGCCCCGATGCGGTCCATCTTGTTGATGAAGCAAAGCCGGGGGACGTGGTACTTGGTCGCCTGCCGCCAGACGGTCTCGCTCTGGGCCTCGACCCCCTCGACGGCCGAGAAGATCACGATCGCGCCGTCGAGCACGCGCAGCGAGCGCTCGACCTCCGCCGTGAAGTCGACGTGGCCCGGGGTGTCAATGATGTTGATCGTGATCGGCTTGCCGGCCCGGTCCTTCCAGTGGCAGGAGATCGCCGCCGCGCGGATCGTGATCCCGCGCTCCCGTTCCTCGGGGTCGAAGTCAGTGGTGGTGTTCCCCTTGTCAACATCCCCCATCCGATGGATTTCGCCCGTGTAGTACAGGATCCGTTCGGTCGTGGTCGTCTTGCCGGCGTCGATGTGCGCGATGATGCCGATGTTGCGAATCGACTGGAGGGCGGAATGGGTGGGGTCGCTGTCCATGGGTGGCGATCCAGGTTGCGGGCGGTCGGAATTCGGGGGCGTGGGTTCAATCTTACGAATTGTAGCGACGGGCGCACGGTTGCACAGCGCGAGTCGACAGGCGACATGGTGCAACCTCGGGAACTTGGTACAATTGAAATGGGTTTGGACCGCGGTCCACGGCCTTTGTTACGGGGGCCCTATCGTCTATGCCTTCGCCCTTTCCCGGTATGGACCCGTATCTGGAGACCCCGGCGCTTTTTCCGGGGCTGCACAATCGCCTGATCTCGCTGCTCAGCGAGTCGTTGCAGGCGGTCTTGCCACCGCCTTACTTCGCGGAGATCAGCGAGCGGGTCTGGGTCGAGGTGTCCCAGCGCTTCATTGAACCGGACACGAGTGTGCTTTACGGCGTTCGAGCCCCGGGAGCTCCAGGGAACGGTGGCGGTCCCGCGACAACTGCTGCCCGCAGTCGGCCCGTGGTGGTCACCGTGCCGCACGACGAACGTCGCGAACCATACGTCGAAATCCGCACGGTCCGCGACGAGGGCGAACACCTGGTCACGGCGATCGAGCTGCTCAGCCCCAGCAACAAGACCCCGGGTGAACGCGGTAGAGAGCTATACCTCCGCAAGCAACGCGAGGTGCTCGACAGCACGACCCATCTCGTCGAGATCGACCTCCTCCGCGGCGGTGCACACACCACGGCCGTGCCGCTCGAACGGCTAATCGCGCAGGTCGGGTCGTTCGACTACCACGTCTCGATTCACCGGTTCGACCGGTTCGAGGACTACGTGGTTTATCCGATCCGCCTGGCGGAGCCCCTACCCGCGATCGAGATCCCGCTGTTGCCGGGCGACTCGGACGTGTGGATCGACCTGCAAACACTCTTTGATCGCGCTTATGACACGGGCCCCTATCGTCGCCGAGTGCGTTATGCCGGGGGGCTCCCCGTACCCCCGCTACGTCCCGACCAAGCAGAGTGGGCCACACAGCGGCTGCGAGAGCTGGGCATCACGACGACGTGAGCCTGGTCCCGAAGGACCACGACGTTTACGGCAGGAGGTCCGTCACGGCAACGCGCCCACAGGTCGTTCCGTCGATCGTGACCGCGATCGAGTCGCCCGGGCCAAAAACGGTGCGGTCCGCGTAGCCGGGATCGTCGCACGGGCCAGACGGCCGACTGTAGACTTCGACCACCTCATCGACGAGGTTCACGATCCAAACACACGGAATGCTGGCCCACGCGTAGCGGCGCAGGGCCAAGCGATCAACCGCCAGCGAACTGTCGGCGACCTCGATGATCAACTCGGTCTCGGCCGGACCAGGATGACAGGCGGTATAGTTCCCAAGAGCGCCCCGCACGACGGCTACGTCGGGCTCCGGCTCGCTCGATGCTCCCGTAGGCCCGTCCCGGAGAGTGACCGGGTCCTCCTTCCTGACGTGCCAACCCGCGGGCAAGATCGCCTCCAGGGTTTTTACGGACTTTTGTGCTGACGTCGCAAGCCGAGGTCCTTTGGTCATTTTCTTTACCAGTAAGCCGTCGAGCAGAACAACCCGGTCCGCTGGCGTGAGCAGGCCGAGCGCGGCCATGCGGTGATACAGGTCGAGGGACAGACGGTAGAGCGGCCCAGGCAGCGCGACCGGCGGCGGGCTTGTCACGGTGGCCATCATTGTCCCCTTGCGGCGATGCGTTCGAAGTAATCCTTCAGCGCCGGCACGGCCACGTCCAGGCTGTAGCGATCCTCAATCGTCCGCCGCGCGGCGCGGCCCAGCGGTGCATATTCAGCCGGGTCGTCAAGGACCCGCAGGGCCGTCTCGGCGAGCTGGTCCACGTCGAAGAACGGAGCCACCAGGCCGTTCACGCCCGGTTCGATCACCTCCCGCACCGGGGGCACGTCGGAGGCCAGCACGACCGCGCCGGTGCACATCGCGTCGAGCAACGACCACGACAGCACGAACGGCACGCTGGGATAAATGTGCAGGTCGCTCAAGCGCAGGACCTGCGCCAGTTGCTCGGGGAGGATCGTCCCCAGGAACAGGAACCGCGAGAGGTCGTACTTGTCCTGTTCGAGGACCCACTGCTTGAAGCTCGGCTTGCCCGTATGCAAGGCATCCCAACCGTAGTGGATCTCCTCGCCGCCGACGACGACGAAGAGCACGTCCGAACGCGCCTCCGCGATCCGGGCGGCGGCTTTCATGAAGATGTCGAAACCGCGGACCGACTCCAGGCCACGCGCGACATACGTCACGACGCGCGTCCCCGCCGGGATCGATACACCGCCAACCTGGCGCGGGGCGGGGCCGGGCTGATATTCCGTCGTGTCGATTCCGTCGAAATGGACTTCGATCTTGGGGTGGAACCGTGCGGGAAAGGACGCGCGCTGCCAGTGGGTGGCCGAGTAGCCGGCGTCGGCCTCAACAAGCGAGGCCAAGGTCGGCGCGTTGATCGAGCGGGGGAAAAACGGGGCGGGGTCGGCGGGGGGGAGGTCGATCCGGTATGAAATATCGCGCCGATGGAGCGCGAAATAGTATTCGCAGTAGACCGCGATCGGGCAGTCGAAGAGGTCGCCAAGGAACAACGTCGGCGCCCCTCGGCCCCCGTGCGCGACGATCAGGTCGGGCCGCAGGTGGGGCTTCGCGCGCAGGGCCTCGTGGACCCCGTAGCACTGCTCGACGAACAGGCCGTAGATCTGCGGCCAGGGGATCCCCCCCTTGGTCTTGTGCTCCTTCGACACGGGCGCCTGGTGCAGCTCCAGCTTCTGGAGCATCGCCGCCGAAGGGGTCGGGCAGCTCGACACGCTCTGCACGAGGAAGCTGCACCGCCAGCCGTACCGCTCCGTCAACTCCAGCCCCAACCGGCCAAACTGCGCGGGGAAGGCGTCGTGGAGGAAGAGCACGTGCATCGGCGTCACACGATCCGGGGAAAAAGATGAACGGTTCATCCACAGATGACGCCGATGTACGCAGATAAAAGACGGAATTCAGGAAATCATTGAATCTTGATTTTTATCGCCGTACATCGGCATCATCTGCGGATAACTCTCTTCTGTCAGGACTTGGGCCGCGCGTAGCTCAGGGCGAGCAGGCCGTAGGACGTGACGAGGTTGGGGTCGCCTTCCATGAAGCGGTCGGCCGGGTTGACCCAGCTTCCGTCTGCGTTCTGGTGCTTGGCGAGCGCAGCGCGAAGCTCGGCGCGCCAGTCGTGCGCGTGGCCCTTGGCGTCGGTCAGGGTTGGCTGGCCCCAGGCGGCCATGGCCTTGGCAAAGGCTTGGTAGTAGTAGTACAGCCCCATCTGGCCCATGCCGGGGTTCTCGTCGAGAGTGTAGTTCTTCTTGATGTAGTCGAGGGCGGCCTTCACGCGCGGGTCATCGGCCGTGAGCCCGGCGTAGATCAGGCTCTTGAAGCCGGCGTAGGTCATGCTGGCGTAAGAACGAAGCCCGCCCCCGGGTTCGTTGCCGGCCATGCTCTGCCCGCCGTTGGCCGCGGTGTAGACGAACCCGCCGTCGTTGACCTTGCCGGCCCAAGCCTGGTCGTTGAACTCGCTCTTGAGGTTCTGGCACCGCGAGACGAACACGAGGGCCTTCTTCAGGCCAGGGTCGTCGGCGGGAAGGCCGGTGTCGCGCAGGGCGTCGATGAGGAACGAGGTGTTCGACAGGTCGGGCCGGCTGTTCTTGCCCCCGTAGCCCGCCCCGCCGTAAAACGCGTCGTCCTGCCCCTTCCCCTCCGACTCGTCCCACTGCATCGTCTTCAGGAAGTTCTGCCCTTCCTTGATGATGCGGTCGTACCGCCCCCCGACGTTCGCCTCGTGAAAGGCGACGAGCGCGATGGCCGTCGTATAGTTCGCGTGGGCGGTCTCCAGGCCCCCCTTGGAGCCGAGTAGCCCCTCCAGGTAGGTCAGAGCCTTCGTGACGACCGGGTCGGCGGGCGTCACGCGCTTCGAGCGGAGGAGGGCCGCCGCCGCCAGAGCTGTGATCCCGGGCTCGTTCCGCTCGGTCGACCAGCCCCCCTTGGCATCCTGCCGGCGCTTCAAGAAGGCCACCGCCTTATCGGCGATCTCGGCCTCAGCCGGCGCGTCCGCCCCCCGGCCCAGGCTCGGCCGGGTGCCGACGATCAGACCCAGGGCTCCGAAGCTGTACGCGCTCTGCCCGAGGAACCGGCGGCGCGAGGTGGTTGGGGGCATCGTTTGGCGTCCCTTCTTTCCGGATGACCGCATGCTCTCGTGATCCGAGGCAACAATCCCCTGATTTCGAGAGTCCGATTTCCCTCATTTCATCATAGCGACGTTCCCGTCCGGACCGGAATCCCCGTCATCCCATCCCCGGGTCTCTTCCTCTCGCCCAAGACGCGCGAATAAGATGAAAGCGAACCCCGTCTATTCTCTCAGGTGAGCTTATGCCTGAGGCCCCTAGCGGCGTGATGTGCGACGACGAGACCCTGGTGCAGCTCGCCCGCGGCGGGGACCGTCCTGCCTGCGAAGAGTTGTTTCGCCGGCACCGCGATGCGGCGTACCGAGTGGCCTTCCGTTTGCTCGGTCACCACGAAGACGCGCTCGACGCGGTGCAGGAAGGGTTCATCAAGGCGATCTCGAACCTGCGCAATTTTGACGGCCGCAGCGGTTTTCGGACCTGGCTCATGCGAATCGTTCATAACGCCGCGATCGACACGGGCCGCAAGCGCAAACGCCGGCCGACCCTCGGCCTGAATGACGAAAGTAACAGTCTGGAGCCCGCGAGCGAGGACGACCCTGCCCAGGGCCTCAACCGGCAAGACCTGAGACGTGCCCTCGAATTCGCCCTGAACCGGCTGAGCCCCACCACCCGGCAAACGTTTATCTTGTTTGCCGAAGGGGGCTTAAGTTACAAGGAGATCGCCGAGCTCCAGGACGTCCCGATCGGCACGGTCATGAGCCGGCTCCACTATGCCCGACATAAGTTGCAATCTTATTTAGACTTAGACGGTATCGAAGGACTATAGGCCCCGAGCGACGGACGTAAGAACAGCGATCGGGGAGGTTTAACATGCGTTGTGCAGATGTGATTCGCGAACTGTCGGCTCGAACCGAGTCTTCCCAGAATCCCGCTTTGGCCGGTCACCTGGACCAATGTCCGCGGTGCGCGGCGTGGATTGAACGGGATGCGCGGCTCGGTCGTCTCTGGGATCTGACCCGGCCCCAGGAGCCGTCGACGGAAGCCTGGGACGGCGTCTGGGGGCGGGTCTGCGATGCGCTCGACCAGGCGCCGGCCGACGTTCTGCCGATGCGGCGGCCGATGGCGGCTTCGCGTCGGGTCGTGTGGATCGGCCTCGGCATCGCCCAGGTGGCAGCGGTGGTGCTCGTGGCTCTTTACTTCGGCGGAGCCGGACGGGACCGCGAGCGGCAGGTGGCCCGGAATGACCAGGTCGTTGCTCCCGCGCGGGACGTTCCGGGGTCTGTGAAGTTGGAAAAAAGGCAGGTTGATATCGATTCGGGCGAATTGGTTATGATTCGGGAAGACAAGGGCGGGGTGCAAACGATCGAGCTGGCGCTGAACGGCAGTTTGGGTCAGGTCGACCCCGCATACGAGGCGCTCAACTCTCTGGAAGCGATCGCCCAGTAATGATGAGGCCGCTGCGCCACGGGACGCTGTTCCTGGCTTGTGTGATCTTGGTCGAAACCGTGCTCCTCGCGCCTTGCGTCCTGGCGGCTGAGGACGCCCGGCAGGTGACGGTGTGCGGCATCGTTGCCGACCCGAACAACCTGGATGTCGACCCGAAGCTCGCGCAGATCCAGCCTCAGCTCAGCAAGTTGTTGCCTAAGCACGGGTTCAGGCTGATCGAGGTCAAAAGCAAGCGGGTCAAAGGGGGACAGTCGGTCGTGTGCGACCTGGGGGGCGGCTATTCGGCCGAGGCGCTCCTGGTCGAACCGCTGGACGAGAACGGCAAGGTCCAGCTCAAGTGCGACCTGACCTTGAACGCGGTGAGCCAGTTTAGCACGCTGGTGACGACGCCGGCCAACCAGCTCTTCTTCTGCGACCAGAAGCGCGGTGACGGGACCCACCTGCTGATCGCGGTGGGTGCGCGCTGACTCAGGGTGCCGGCCGATGCCCGTTCGAAATAACGGAGGGCCGCAGCCCTGCGGTGTCGCGCCTCGCCGAACGAGGCACCCGCGACGGGCGAGCGGCCCACCGTTGACGTTGCGACTCCAGAGCGGATACCGGGGGCAGCCGGAGGAGCCGGTCCGCCCGAGGATTGGGGCTCGTCGAACGTCGCGAATCTTTATAGTGAGAGAGGGCCTGGTCCTTGGCCCTTTGGCCGCCGAGTCGCCGGTCCGTCCCTGGACGCGACCGTCATCCGTGGCCCGTTTCCGATCATCCCTGATCGGGCCGGTCTTCCAACCGACAACAGTTCTATCGGCGTTGCCGGGTGGCCATCTGCAACGATTCTCCACGCAACCGACGCTGGTTTTCGCGGACTGACATACGCCGATGCCACTGTCTTGAAATCGCGCGCGCGATCGCTACAATAGGCTTCCTGTTCACGGAGGATCGTCTGCGCGCAGGACCTCTGCCGCGCCCGACCCGACCGGCCAGCACGGAAACAGATTGGGCCTCCCCCCATCGCGACCCCGGCGTGCCCGTCCCTCGGTCTTGTTTTCCGGCTCAATCCCGCGACTTCCCCCGATTTATTGGAGAGAGACCCGCCATGGCGACCGCTGAAACCACGCGCCACCTGGGCGCGACCGTGCTGTTGGGTAAGGGCTTGACCCCCGGCAAACTGCGTGGCCTGCAACGGATCAGCAACCCGAACGGGACGCTGACGATGGTGGCCTTCGACCAGAATAGCTCGATGATCGAGATGGCGCAGAAAGCGCTGAAGACAGCCGGCGAGAACCGCGAGCCGACTTACGAAGAGATCGTCGAGGCGAAGCTCGACATGATGCGCCAGATGGCGCCGGCGGCGTCGGGCGTGTTGATCGACGCCTACTACGGGGCGTGGTCGGCGATCGCCTCCGAGGCGATGCCCCCGGACAAGGGGATGCTCGTCCGGATCGAGAAGTCGGGGAGCCCGAAGAACCCGGCCGGCGGCCCGATGGTCGAGATCGAGGCCGGAATGAGCGTCGAGAAGATCAAGCTCATGGGGGCCGACGCCGTCAAGCTGCTGGCGCCTTTCGAGCCGGGCGAACCGGTCTCGGCGGAGCACCAGTTCGCCCTGATCCAGCACGTTTACGAAGAGTGCAAGAAGTACGACATCCTGATGCTGCTCGAGCCGGTCGCGTTCCCGTACAACGGCGAGAAGAAGACCGACGAGCGCTACCTCGACCGCAAGGCCGAGACCGTGATCGAGTCGGCCCGCCAGATCAGCCGCTTCTGCGACGTGTACAAGGCGGAGTTCCCCGGCACGCTCGGCCACGACTCGGACGAGCAGCTTCACGACAACCTGCAGGCCCTGAGCGAGGCGAGCGAGCGCCCCTGGGTCTTGCTGTCGGCGGGCGTGGACTACCCCGACTACTTCAAGCAGGTGAAGATGGCCATGGAGATCGGCTGCTCGGGCGTGCTCGGCGGGCGGGCGTTCTGGAAAGAGTACTTCGTCCAGAAGGGTGAGGAAGCGCGCACCCGCTTCGCCGCCACCGAGGGGTTCAAGCGCGTCGCCGACGTCGACGCCGTCGTGCGCGAGCACGGCACGCCGTGGTTCGCCCGGTACGGCCTGAGCAAGGAAGACCTGACGGCCGTCCGCGCGTGCGAAGGCTGGCACTTCCGCTACGCCCCGCAGGCCCGAGGCGCCAGCGGCGTTGGCGGCCACGCCGTCCGCGCGGGTGAAACGTACTGAGCCAGTCTCGGCCCTCGCAAGAACCAGCCCCGGAGGAAGCGACCCGCCTCCCCTCCGGGGCTTTTTCGTAGGGTGGATTCTTGTAGGGTGGAGCAGCCCGCCAGGGCGCCAATCCACCCCACGAAAGACCGATCAGTCCACCTGCTGATACGAATACATATCCTTGATGTATTCGTTGAAATACAGCCCTTTCGACTCCGCCGCCATCAGCTCGGAGTAGATGGACAACGGGACGTCGAAGTATTCGTAGATCCGATCCTCGGTGATGAATTCGATTTCGAGGACGCTGCTCGCCAGGTCGTAGCCCACGGAGCGGATCAGGGTCGAATCGACGGGTCGGCGGTGCACGAAAAAGTCCTCCACGGAAGAGCCGGCGTTCACGGTGCAGTCTCATCGTAGGGCGGCTGGGATTGCCGTAGCGTCGCGGGCAACGTGGTCCCGGCCGGCGTCATCAGTTCCGCGTAAATCTTGCCATCGATCGTGTCCCTGAGGGATTTCGTTGAGCCGTCGCACATGACGACGTTGACAAGGCCGCCATGCCCGCTGTTCAGGAATGGAAACGATCCCTTCGCCTTCAGCATGGACGCAAAGTTGATGCTCTCTGGGCCGTCCGGTCGATTTGCCTGTACCCAACCTGCGCCCGTCATCCCCAGCGCCGTTGGGCGAAGCTGCCCGGCGAGGCAGTTCGTGCTCGACCCTCCAGACTCGCACACGTCGTCGGACGCGATGAACATGCAGAAGTTCGGCAACGGGCAGGCCCAGTTCGTGACCAAGCCGCCGGAGTAGGCATTCCCGGCAGAGTATCCCGCCAGGGTGTTCTCACCGAGCTGGATCGTGTTGCTCTGGCCGTCGGCGATGTCTGCGGACCTGCACCGAATATCCCAAGGTGCCGCGCCACTCTCGGTACCCAGGAACATCACGCCAAGCTTGTGACCGACCGCGAGACTCGCGCGCCAGCCGCTCCCCTCAGGCGTCCACTGGAGAACGGGACCGTTGCGCGACTGACCGTCTTTGGCGCTCCCCACCCAGCCAACGGGGACCGCGGGCCAGCGTACGAATCCTCCGTTGACCACGTAGCTGAGGCCGCTGTTCGCCTGCCGTGTAGAGAAGTCATTAGGACAGCGCAAGATTCCGATCGTCGAACTCGAAATCCGTTGGTTGGGCGGCTCGTTCGCGCGCGACGTGGCGTTGCTGTCGTAGGGCAGTGACTTGTTCCACGCGTTGGCAAGGGCAGGGTAATTGAGGTACGGAAGGATCTCCACGACCCAGTTGTACAGGCAGGGGTTCGTCTCCGAAGCAAACGCGGCGGGATCCACGACCGCCCTGTAAAGGTTCGATCGCTTCGGATCACCCTGGTGAGCCTCCGGGTCGTCGCGAAACGTGCCGGCGTTCGGGAAATGGTTGTTACACGTCTCGAACTGAATCAAGCCGAGCCCCAATTGGCGCATGTGATTCACGCACTGGGTTCGGCTGCCGCGGAGTCCTGAGTCACCGAGGAAGGGGACCAGGAGGGCCAGAAGCACCGCGATCACCAGAATGGAGACCATCAAGTCGATCAGTTTGAATCCCCGCCGTTGATCGCGGATGACCATCGCTGCGCCCCATTCCGTCGGCTTCCCTCGTGCGCGTCAAACCCCGCCCATGTCGACATCCCGGTCCCACATCGGATCGGCCATCTCCAAGGGTGGAATGAACGGCAAGGGAGCCGCGACTCGCGACGACCTCGAGACCCGCGAAGCGGGTTGACCTACCGCTTCCAACACCGCCTGAACGTTGACGTGCGGCGGGCGGGCCTTTCGCTCGGACAGCGACGGCATCCGGCCACCGGCTCGCACCACGCCGAGGCCGCTTTTGAACATCACCCAGGCAAAGACGGCCGAGTAAACCAGCATTACGAAGACGGTCATGATCGACGCGCTCCGTTTTCGGATCGGGATCGCTCACGGACACCGAATGCAGGGGCAGTTACAGTGTCGAATCTCGCGCGTTCGTGAGGATCCACGTCATTCTATCAAGTCCGAGCGCGTTCGGGGCACGCCGATTTCGCGGAATTCGAGACTTCTCGCTGAGCCCTCCCACGACTGGCGGCTACGGCTCAAACCGCTACGTAAGTAGGGCGTTGGGTGCTATGCCCACATCTTCGTGGGCACGCGCCCAACCGCCGACTCGCCCCGCGCCGCATTCCCGCGAAGACGTGGGCATGATACCCAGGACTCGGTTTCACATCGGTGTCCGGTGGCGATTGGCGAGCAGTGACCGAAATTCGACCGCCTTCGCTCCTCGCCTTACAGCCACCCGAGCGCCGCCAGCGAGGCGAGGTGTTTACACGCGTGTCGATCGGAATCGGCCACCTCGAAGACCCACTCAGCGCAGTCGCACTGGCCCGATCCGTCCTGGAGGCGGCAAGCGAAGTAAGGACCGTCTTCCAGCGGAGGATGGAGCCGCGTCAAGCGCCACTGGACCGGAGCCAACGGCGTGCCGGCGACGCGATGGGTGCGATAGGTCTGTCCGGCGATCGGGATGAGCACGACCGGATCGCGCTCATCGCCGCGGTCGAGCGTCAAATAGGTCAGCGGGAGTTCTTCGAGCGCCGCTTCGAGCGTCGCGCTGCCGTACTGGCCACGCAGGCGGTCCCAGGCGCGGCGGGCCTCGTCGCGTGCGTTGCGGAAGTACCAGGCGGTCGGGTGGAATGGACCGTGCACGGCCTCGGCCGTCTCGAGGTCGGCCGCGGAGACATCCAGGATCATCCGGCCCCGCTGCGCCAGCTCGACCGTTTGCCGGAGCGGGTCCGACGGGTCGCGGTCGCACAGCGGGACCCGCTTCCGTACGTGAGGCGCGGGCATCGTCGGCGCCGTTTCGGGGTACTCGGAATCGCGCTCGAGACCGGAACTGCTCAGCCCTCGGCCAGGGACGACAGGTGCATGTACCCCAGTGCGCCGGCCTCGCCGGCGAGCGGCTGTTGAGTCGCCTCGACCCGGTACGTCCGCCCGGACCGCGACACCCGATCGCCCGGCGCCCACTTCGAGCCAGCCGCCCCGAGCAGGCAGATCTCGCGGACCGAGGGCGTGATCCCCCGCCGCCTTACCCCGAGTTTCCGCCGAATGGAACCGCGCAACAAGACTGACATGGCCGGCCACCTCCGTGCCACGCATGGTCCGACGCCTCCTTGCGCTCGTTGGGTTGCCTCCGTGCGTCTTCCTCTTGCAGACATTTCGTTCAGGAGTGTACCGAAGAATACAATCCGAGACAAGAGTTCAGAGCCGAGAGCGCTAGCGCCGGGGTTCTCGCGTCGGGTCGTGGGCGGTCGCGAAGGCCTCGAGCATGCCGGGGCGGCCATCAAGGATGCGTTCCAGGCCGAGCCGCGACTGCACGTAGGACGGTTGGGTTTCGACTCCGGCGAGGATCACCAGGCGCTGGCCGGGGGGAAGCTTGAGGAGGTCGTCGGCCTGGGTGAGGTCGCGCTGGGGCAGGTGGGGCAGGGCGGATCGGAGGATGAACCGCAGGCGGCCGCCGGGCGCGAACGGTTCGCCGGCCGCACGGTCGGGGCTCACCACGGCGACGACGTCGAACGGACGCTTGCGGTTGTCGCGCAGGATCATCCGCCGCAAGTTGAGTAGCTCGGACGTCTCCCACTGCTGGCGCCGGACTTCGCCGAGGCCGATGACGACGGTGACACACAAGATCGACAGCAGGAACCCCCCCAGGACCCTCCGCTGCCGGTCGTCGCGCCGCCGCGCCCAGCGGTCGTGCCGGCGGGTCAGCAGCACCACGGCGATCAAGAGGTCGAGCGCCAGGTGGAGCCCCAAAGCGGTCCCGGCGTCGATGTGCATGCGCCAGAGGTCGCTCACGGCGTCGCGCAAGGTGGCACTCCCCCACCACGCGAGGGAGACGGCCGTCAACGGCGCGAGCCAGGTGAGCCGGCGCACCGAGACTTGCCGGCTGGCCAGTTGCGCGATCGCGTGCGCGGCCAGCAGGATCAGCGGCACCAGGAGGAACAGGTCAGAGAGTGCGCGGGGGCGGCCCGGCCAGACCACCGGCAACAGGGCCGCAACCGCGAACCAGAGTAGCCACAGCACCCCGCCGACCACCTCGCGATCGTCGTTCTCGTCGATCAAGGCCGCCCGGATCATCCCGACGGCCGCGAACAGCCCGAGCGGGAGCGTCGCGGGCGCGAGCTCGATGAGGCGCGTCAGCAAGCCCGGTGACGGACTTGCCTGCGAGTCCAGCGGGGCGAGCAGTCCGAGCACGAAGTCCCAACCGTACCGCGAGAACATCATGACGTGCCAGGGACCTGCGATCGCCAGGCCGATGACCAGGGCCAAAGTCCCGGCCCGCAGGCTCGCGTTCGAGCGCCAGACGAGCGTCCAGGGGACGCGCTCGCCCGGTGGCGAGCCCGCCCGCAGGTAAGCCTGGTGGAAGAGGATGACCACCAGCGTCAACAGAGCGAACGCCCCAACCACCAGCAGCGAGAGCCCGAGCGCCACGCCTCCGAGCACGGCCCAGAGGAACGCACCCCCCCAGCCCCAGGCACGCGACGACTCGGCCACTGCGCGCCGGTGCGCGCCGTATGAGTAAAGGACCGTGAGCACGCCCGCCAGGGCCAGCGTGGCGGGCGTCGCCTGCTGCATCGGCACGAGCAAGGCCCGGCTGAACCCGGCGAGCCCCGCCGCGATCAGGCCCAGCCCTGGCCCCCGTGAGAGCCGGCCGAGCCAGTACACCAGGAGGACTACGAGCACCCCCGCGGCGTAGCTCGGCAGCACGGTCGCCAAGGGGTCGCGGTCCGTGCTGAGCGCCAGCCCGAGGGCCTCGAGCCAGGCGTAGAGCGGGGGCTGGTACGCAACCTGACGGAAGGCCCGGGCCTCGCGCGGAGGAACGAGCTCGGCCGTGGCCGGGACCTGGTCGAGCACCCGCCCTTCAAGTACCGCCAACCCGCGCAAACCCCACCACGGGCCGGGGGGCGTCAAGTCCCAGCTCGTCAGCGCGAAGAGGCCCGGCAGGACTGCCACCAGCACGACCAAGGGGAAAAACATCGCCGACCGGGGCGCTGGCCGCACCAGCGGCCGCGCCGTTGAGACCGAACTGTCCCAACGCCCACGCCCTTCGACTCGTTGCCGCCCCGCCAGTGCCGGCTCCATGCGCCTGCCCGCCCTCCTCACACGGATCAGCCACCCGTGCCGAACGCCGGTCGGACCTTACCATAAACCGGGAAATCCGGGGAGAGAAAGTTGACCGTGCCGCCCGACCACCCCGGCGGCACGTCCCTGCGGCTGGTCGACGGGTCAAGTCCCGTCAACAGCGAAGCCGAGCACCAACAACGCCACGCATACCCCGGCGCAGGCGTAGGCGATGCCCGGGCGGACTTCGGTCCGGGCCGGCCCCAGCCCAAAATGTCCGCCCTGTCCGTTCCAGAGCCAGAGACCTGCGGGAACGGCGACGGCGCCGAACGCCCCGAGCAGCCAGGTTGGAGCGCCGTGATGGAGCAACTCCTGGGCGTCGCCAACTGGAGCGAACGTGCCGCAGCCGATATAGGCTCCGTTCGCGACCAAGCAGAAGCCGGCGTAGAAACGCGGTACGAAGGCCCACGACACCCGGCCCGCGGCCGCGAGGCCCCAGAGCCCGAGCGGCAGCAGCACGCCGCCGAGCGGACCCGTGCACACGACGACCAGGGGCCACGGGTTACTTGCCAGGTCGGTCCGCGAGAGCGCGAGAGGGTACAGGACCACCCGCGCGATCGCTCCCCCCGTCACCAGCGCACCGAGTACGTGCCCGAGCTCGTGCGCTGCTTGCATCCCGAGCCAGGAGCCGAGGAGCGTCGAGGCGATCAAGATGAGCCGGTGTCGGTCTCGCACGAGGAAGTTCCTTTGGGATGCGTTGTACGGACCCTACAAGGCGTTCCGGATAAGTCAACCCGCGGCCCACCCTCCGCAGTTTCCCACTCGTGCGCTGCGCGGTAGCATGACCAAAAGATGTCACATCCTCCGAAGGGGGCCGCGATGAGCGCCGTTTGCCTGATTCCGCTGGGCGTGGGGGAGGCATTCGCCGCGAGGCATTACACGACGTGCCTGGCCCTGGGGGTGGACGACGACTGGCTCCTGATCGAATGCCCCCATCCGATCCGCAAGATGTTGCGCGAGGCCACGACGGCGGCGGGCCGGCCGTTCGACCTCGACCGCGTGCGTGGCGTCGCCGTCAGCCACCTGCACGCCGACCACGCGTGCGGGCTGGAGGACTTTGGCTTTTACTCCTATTTCGCACTCGGCCGGCGCGCGACCGTGCTGGCCCACCCCGACGTCTCAGCGCGGCTGTGGGACGGGTTGCTCGCGGCCGGTATGGACACCACCCGAGTCGGGCCGGGCACGCCGCCGATCGCGCGGCGGCTCGACGACTACTTCGACGTGATCTCCTTGTGCAAAACCAGCCCCGTTGTCTTCGGGCCGTTCGCGGTCGAGTGCCGGCCGACGTTCCACCCGATCCCCACAACAGCGTTCCGCATCCGGGTCGCCGGGCGGACCGTGGGCTTCAGCGCCGATACCGCGTTCGACCCGGCCCTGATCGATTGGCTCGACGCCGCGGACCTGATCGTTCATGAAGCGACGACGAACGATCTCACGGGCGTTCACACCCCCTACAGCCGGCTCGCCACGCTCCCCGAGTCGCTGCGCCGGAAGATGCGCTTGATCCACTACCCCGATGGCTTCGAGGACGAGCCCCGAGCCATCGAACCGCTGCACCAAGGCCGGTGCTACGAAGTCTGACCGGCCCCCAGCCCCGACGTCAAATGGCCTGGAACGGCGCGGTTCGCGACGAACCGGGTGCGCGCGCGCTCGACCGGCCGGCGGGTCAGCCGAGTTCGCGGCGGATGGAATCGAAAATCCGGCGCACCGTCCGTTCGTGCAGGTTCACGCGCAGTCCGATTTGCTCAAACGTCAGCCCCGCCTGCCGGAGGTCCAGAATCTGAGCGGCGAGCGGGTCGCGGCCCTCGAACAGCCGGGCGATCTGGTCCTGGGTCTGCGCGTTCTCCGCCGGAGAAGGGGCCAACGAAGGCAGCTCCCGCGGCACCTCGCGGTCCCCTTGGCGAACGTACAAGGGCTCCTTCCGCCCCAGGTTGTACTTGTGCGTCTTCGTCTGGCGGCGGTGCTCCTCCTTGATCTTGTTCTTTGCCGTCCCTTTCAAGTAAGTGCGCAAGTTGTGGACGTCGTGGAACCACGCGGGATCCTCGCGCAGCTTCCGTAGGAAGCTCTGCCAAACATCCTGCACGAAATCCATCGAATCGAACTGCGACCGCAGTTCCGCCGGTAGTCGAACGCGCACCATCAGGCGAATTTCCCGCTCCAACCCCCGCAACGAGCGGATCGCCTCTTCATCCCCCGCCTGTGCGCGGGACAGAAGGCCGGACAGGTCCTCCAGGCCCTGATTCTCATCCATGGCCCTGACTCTCCCGACCGCATAGTCATAACTTTTCCGCCCAATCTCCCCACACCATCATATTAGGGCGTTCCCACGAGCGGGATAGGAAGTCAAAAAAAATTAACAGCGAGTATTGAGTGGCCGCAAACAAAGGCCGGTGTAGTGCCTTCAAAAGCGGCGGCCGAGATGAGTCTGCTTTGATAATGGATCGACACTTTTTTAGTAAACCTACATGGGTTTCCCGTAATTTTTTCTGCCCGGTTTTGGCCCGCAATTGCAACCTAACTACGAACCGTTTCCGTATAGACGATTGCGACCCGGCATCGCCCGTACGCACTGGGGGGCCGGGACCAACGGGATCGCGGGGGGAGATGTGCCGCGCGATGGAGCGTTGCTGCGGGCTGGTCGAAGGACCCCGCGAGGATTTGAGGTGAGTGTCTCAAGGACCGGCTCCAAGTGAGGGGCTGGGAAACGACCGTTCGCGGTCCGAGACCATCGAACCCAAGCGTGTTCGACGCACCAAGGAGTTCTCTGATGTTTGGCAGTTTCAAGCGGTCCCGGGACACGGTTCGTCCCCTGCGCGCCAGGTCGGCGCGGCCCCTTGTCGAGGGGTTGGAAGACCGTTTTCTACTTTACGCGGCGACCGGCGACGTCTGGACGTATCCCATCCGGGTCACCTACAGCTTCATGCCGGATGGCACGAGCATTGGCGGGGTTTCGAGCAACCTGTTCTCGACGCTCAACGCTTACTCCTCCACGGCGACCTGGGAGGGTCTTTTCGCGAAGGCCGCAGCCTCCTGGGAGAACGTCGCCAATGTCAACCTGGTGCAGGTCTCGGACGACGGCTCGCCGTCCGACTCCGGCAGCTATCAACAGGGTGCGCCGAACTTCGGCGACATCCGCATCGGCGCCATGCCGCTCGCGGGCGGTTTGCTCGCGGAAACCTTCATGCCCCCGCAGGCCAACGGCGGTTCGGACGCCGGCGACATCATTCTCAACTCCAACGTCAACTGGTCTCCCAGCACTGGCTACGACCTGCTGACCGTGGCGTTGCATGAATTGGGCCACACGATGAGCCTGGGTGAATCGTCGGTCACCACCGCCGTGATGTACCAGTATTACGAAGGCGTCCGGCAGACGCTGACGTCCGACGACATCGCGGGCGTCGACTCGGCTTTCGGCGCGCGCGTGGCGGGAACGAACACCAGCTACACGACCGCGACTCCCGTCACGTTCAATGGTGCCGACCAGGCGGTCGTCACCGGCGTGCAGGTCGCCTCGGCGACCAATCAGAACTGGTACTCCGTCGTGGTGCCGTCAGGGACGAGCGGGACCTTGTCGGTCACGATGCAGTCGAGCAATCTCAGCTCTCTGGAGCCGCGCCTGACCCTTTACAACTCAGCCCTGCAGGGGCTCGCGCAGGCCTCGGCGACGACGTACGGTGGGACCGTGACGGTCACGTTGACCGGAGTCACGGCCGGCCAGACGTATTATGTTCGCGCAACCGCGAACACGAGCGGCGTGGGGAGCGCGGGGGCGTATGGCTTGAACGTCAACGCCGGCACGGGCACGATGGCGGCGATCGCCCCGCCGAATACGGCCGTCACAATCCAGCTGGACCAGAGCGCCGGCATGCAAAACATGAACACGAAAGGTTCTCTCAGCCACCCCGTTGGGCTCGTTCCGGTCGACTACGTGGAGCACGGCCACACGAGTGCTCGCGGCCACAAGCTGGCGCCCAGCGGCCGTGCCCTGCACCACGCTGATCGCTAATCCATCCCACCCGGGAGGTCGTACAGCGCGAGGGTCGGCAGCGCAGGACGCGCCGCCGGCCTTCATTTCATTCACTGGGCGGGCGGACCGCCGTACGGATAGCGGTCGAACCGGTCGTCGGACGGATCCGTGCGAGGGTCGGCGGTGTCGCGCATCCAGCGCTCGAGTCGGGCACGGAGCGCAGCCCGATCCGCGGCATAGCGCTCGTCCCCGGCCACGTTCTTGACCTCGTGCGGGTCGTGTTCGAGGTCGTAGAGTTCTTCCTCCGGACGTTGCTCGAAGCCGAGGCGGAAAGACGGGGCGAACGCCGGCTCATCGCGCCGGTCGAGGATCAGGTCCTTGGTCGGCGAGGGGTCACAATCACCAAAGGGCCCGACCGACTTCCACATCTCGGGGTCACCTGCGGGCCAGCGGTCCGGGCGGAAGTTCCGAATGTAAAGGAAGCGCGCGGTCCGGACGGCTCGGCTCGGGTAGCCGAGGTCGCCCCGGCGAACGTTCGCATGCCGTTCGCGCTCGAGGAAGACCGCGTCGCGCGGCGCCTGACGCGCGTCCACGGACGCCGGAGCGATGAGGGCCCCCAGCAGGCTGCCCCCGGTCATCGCGGGGAGGGGCTTCACGCCCGCTGCCTCCAGAAACGTGGGAGCGAGGTCCGCCAGGCTGACGAACCCGCCGAACCGCTTTCCTCCCTTGACCTTTGCCGGCCAGCGGATCACGAGCGGCATGTGGGTCCCCGCGTCATACAGGTTCGCCTTACAGCGCGGGAAAGGCATCCCGTTATCGCTGGTAACGACCACGATCGTGTTCTCGGCCAGGCCCTCGCGGTCTAGCCGTTCCAGGATCGTCCCCACCGCGCGGTCGAATCGTTCCACCTCGAAATAGTAGTCGAGCATGTCGGCGCGAACCTCGGGCGTGTCCGGCCAGTAGGGAGGCATGGCGACAGCCTCGGGCTTCATGCCGGACTTCGCGCCGGTGTCCCGGTCGTAGGGACGGTGGGGATCGGTGCTGCCGTACCAGTAACAGAAGGGCTTCCCTTTCGGCACTTTGCCGAGGAACCGGGCAAAGTCGGGGACGTTCGGGCCGGCGGGGTTGCGGCTGCGGCCGCTCCCCTCGAGGGTCCCCGGTCCCCATCCCTTGCCGGTCAGGCCGACGGCGTATCCGGCCTCTTCGAGCAAGTCAGGGTAGCAGGCGAACTTGCCGGGCAGCAGGCTCCAGAGGTTCCCGCCATTTTCGAGCCGGTGTACGGCCTGTCCCGTGAGGAGCGCGCCTCGTGACGGCGTGCACGAGGGAGACGCGCAATACGCGCGCTCGAACAGCACGCCCTCGCGCGCCAGGCGGTCGAAGTAAGGCGTCTTGACCACCTTGTCGCCTAACGCGCCGGCGTGTGGCCACGACCAGTCGTCGGCGATCGCCACGACGATGTTCGGGCGGTCATCCGCCCCGGTGCAGGAGGCCAGCCCCACCCACGCCAAAAAGAACAGGATCGCAGCTCGCGGCATACCGGCGCACCTCGGGGGGTTGGATTTCATTTCGGAATCGGCGTAGTGTTTCGCGCCGGGCGCACCGAAGCAAGGCGCTCGGGACGAAGATCAACGGCGAGCCGAGGACGATGCCAGGGAGGTGAGTCGGAGCGCTCGTGCCATCCTCAATCCCCGCGCATTCCAGCGCCAAGGCCCGGGCGTGCGCCTGTTCGACTTGCGGTTCTCGCCGCCGTGTGTTCCATTTGAGATGCCCGGTCGAGTATGATGATTGCGTAAAGTTCGGAGCAGAGTAGGATTTGTGTCAATGCATGCACCCCAGGGCGATGGCTTATTGCGGAGGACTTTGCGCCAGACTCGGCGTGAGTTCCTGCATGCCGGGGCTTTGGGGTCGTCTGGTTTGGGCCTGCCGACGCCGCTCGCCGAGTCACAAACGAGCCACCGGGAGCGTACCGGTCAGGTCCGCGCGCTCGACGCCTTTCATGAGCGCGCCTACCACTTAATGACCGCGCGACGTGCCCTGGTGGCGATCACCGTCTGTCACGAAGATGCCAGGCTGCGCGATCGCCACGGTCTCCACTCCCACGGCCGGTCCCTACCGCAGGCGAACCGGCTGGTGGCGGCAGGTGTTCCTGTCGTGACGGAATTCTGGCAGAACGACTGTTTGACGGATGTCAGTGGATGCGGGAACACGCACAGCCGGAGCTGCCTCCTGCTGGGCGTCGACCCGGCCATCGAGCTTGACGATCCTCTCGGCCGGCCATCGCGGCTTTGCCTGGGCACGCCTCTTGCTGAGGTGCTGGGCTGACCGTTTGCCGGCTGGTTCTCCCTCCGACTCGCTGAAGTTTGTTCCTTCTTAACTGAACTTTTTACAATGAGATGGTCCCATGACGCCCTCCCTAGAGCGGCTCGCCGAGCTCGTACGGCAGGCGGAAGCCAAAACCCGAGCGAAAAAACTAGGTCAAGAAACACAACAGGCCGCCGAAGCCTTCCGCGTGGCTGAGCAGCGGGCGCGCGGCGCCGCCAAGCGCGTGCGCGAAGTGCGCCCGGTACGCCTTCGCGAGCTCGAACAGGCCGACAACGACGAGTTGTACCTCAAGGAGCTCGTGCGCAAGCTCGCCCAGTTCAAGGCGTCGCTCGAGCCGGGGGTGGACGCCGAGACGCTGATCAGCTCGGCCCAGGTCGAGATCGACCGCAAACGGAAAGAGGCCAAGGAAGAACTCGAGGTCATCGCCCGCGAGTCCGACGAGTCCCGGCGCGAGCTTCGCACGGCCATGGAGCACTATCAACAGCTCCGCCGCGAGCTCGATCGCCTGCAGCCCCAGCTCGCCGACCGCTTCTCGGGCGACGACCGGCTGCTGTGGGACGCCGAAATGCACTTCCCCGGCGGCCAGCTCCAGGCCCTGGCACGCGAGGTTGAGTCGAGCCTCCATTACTTCGGCATGATCAGCAAGATGGAACAGTACGCCCAGCTCAAGATCTGGATAGGCCGGCTCCGCCTCCACCAATCGGCCCCCGACGGCGAGCCCGCCGAAGAGCACCAGACGCTCGCGCAGCGCGTGTTCCACCACCTCAAGGGCCTCTCCAAACAGTACGAACCGGGATACATCGAAGCGTTCCGGCATGATTACTCGGCCGACTGGTCGACCTACGTCACCGAGGCGCAGGAGCAGCTCGTCCAGGCCACCGACAACGCCCGCCGCGCCAAGGACTGGGAACAGCAACGCCAGGAACAGCAGGTCCGCGACGCCGAACGCCAGCAACAGGCGCGTGAGCAAGGCCTGGTGGCGCTGGAAGAGCTTAAGGCGTTCCTCGCCCGCACCAACCTTCCCGACGAAGGAGTCGAAGAGTTCTTGAGTCTGCTCAAGCCCGTCGTCAACGGCCTCGGTGCCTCGGATCCCTCGGTGCTCGAGCTGGTGATGCCCTATCGCGAGCTGATTTCCGGCGGCAACGGCCTCCGCGCGGTGAGGCGGAACCTCGACCGGATACGCCAGGACGAAGAGAAGGACGAAGATGTTCAGAAGAGCCAGTTCGAGGACCTCCTCGCCGTGACCCACGGCCGCCGCGCCCTCATGATCGGCGGCGCCGTGCGCGAGGACTCCCGCCGCACGCTCCAGCGCATCTTCAACTTCGACCGCCTCGACTGGGAACCCTACGAGGACTCCAAGCCGGCGCTGCTCGACAGCCTCGAACAGCGCGTCCGCAACCGCGGCGTCGACCTCGTCCTGATCCTCAAGAGCTTCATCGGCCACCACGTCCCCGAACGCTTCCGCCCCTTGTGCGAACAGCAGGGCATCCCCTGCCTCATGATCGAACACGGCTACGGACCCGCCCAGGTCGGAGAAGCCCTCCGCAGGGGATTACTGAAGAAGGATTAAGAGTTATAACCACAGATAGATACAGATTAACGTAGATGAATTTTCACGAATAATTTTTAATTCAAATCACTTATAAATCTGCACTAATCTGTATCCATCTGTGGTTATAACTCTTTCGCTTTCATTCCTCCCCGAATTCGCGGAGGAGGAACGCCGCCGTTTCGTCCCAGCGGCGGGCGGCCGCCTCGAAGTCGACTTCCATGGCGTGGACGGTCTTCGGGGTCTCGACCATGGTCTTGGCTTTGACCCTAGGGTTGAGCGGGATCTGGCCACCTGGACCCTGGGCCAGGGCCGTTTCGGCGTCGGGGCTGAGTAGGAAGTTCGCCAGGTCCTCGGCCGACTCTTTGTGCCGTGCACCCCGGATCAAGGCCAAGGTATTGGGGATGAACAGGGTGCCGAGTTGGTTGGGCTCCCGGTCCGGATAGACGATCGTGACGGGGCGTCCCTCGGAGAGTTCGGCCAAAGCGTCGTCGGTGTCGGTCAGGCCAAAGGCGATCTCGCCGTTGCCGACGGCCGTCGCGACCTGCCGGTTGCCGGAGAAGACCTGCGCTCCGTTTGCCCTGAGCTTGCGGAAAAACGCCTTGGCCCGTTCGTCGCCCCAAGCCGTGAACAAGCAGGCGGCGTGCGTCGCGGTTGTGCCGAACAGTGGCTTGGCCAGGCCGACTTTCCCCTTCCACTTCGGGTCCACCAGGTCCTCGATCGAAGCGGGCTGCGCTTCGTCCGGGATGAGCTTCGTGTTCACCAGCAGGATCCGCGCCCTCGCGGCGAACCCGTACCAGGTGCCGTCCTTCGCCTTGAACGTTGCCGGGAAATCGTCCGCGTTTTTCGGTCGAAAGGGGGCGAGCAAGCCCTTGTCCTTGAGCCGGATGGTGTTGACGATCTCGTTGTTCCAAAACAGGTCGCAACGCGGGCTGGGACCCTCGAACACGAGCAGGTTGAAGAGGCCGACCGTCTTCGTGCTCTCGACGTCGAACTTCGGCAGCACGTCAACACCGGTCTTCGACGCATACAATTCGAGGACAGGTTCCGAGAACTCGCGGTCCAGGGCCGTGTAGACCACGACCTCGGGACGCTTGTGTGCAAACTTCCAGTAGACACCCGCCCCCACGGCCAAGGCCACTATGGCTGCCCCGACCATCACCAGCCGATTCGACATCGAACTCCCTCGCAACAACTCGGAAATCGCGACTCCGAGATTCAAGCCGTCGATCCGCAGACGACGCAGATTGGCGCAATCCAATGATTTCGACGTAAGTGGTCACTTGGTGTTGGTCGAGTTCCGCCCAGGTGTCCACGGCCATTTGAAAAACCCTAGCGCGGATCCGCCACGAGGGCAAGCTTCCCCTTTCGCGGCCTCGTTGTAAATCGGGTTCCTTCGGACAACGGTCCGGCACCCCGGTCAATCGAGGGGGCAGGCAAGGGCCGCCGGGCGTTGCGGCCCGGGTGTTGCGTGTGGGAAAATTGTCGCGGCCCGTGACGGGCCCAAACCGATTTCGTTACCCGGGGGTCGCCCACGATGGACTGGTCCGCCGTCTGCGCCGAGGGCTTGCCGTACGCTGAGTTCCTCGATCGTTACGCGACGCCCGCTCAACGCTCGCGCTGGGACGCGATGCACGCGCGGTTCCGCCTCACACCCGGCCAATCCGCCCTGCTCGCCGGGTTCGTCCGGCGCATGCCCGTGCTCTGCCTGGCCGGGACCTGGTGCGGCGACTGCATCAACCAGTGCCCCGCATTCGATCACTTTGCACGCGCGTCGGCCGCCATCGACCTGCGCTTCCTCGACCGCGACGCGCGTCCCGACGTGCGCGACGCCCTGGCGATCAACGGCGGGCATCGCGTCCCCGTGCTCGTCTTCACGAGCGAAGAGGGCCTGGAAGTCGCCCGCTTCGGCGAGCGAACGCTATCGATCTACCGCAAGCTCGCCGCCGACCAGCTCGGCCCGAGCTGCCCGACCGGCATTGTGCCTCCCTCCGACGACCTCACCGCGGCCACTCTCGCCGAATGGCTCGCCGAATTCGAACGCGCCCAGCTCCTGCTGCGCCTCTCCCCGCGCCTGCGAGCCAAGCACGGAGATTGAAGAGTTTCAAACCACAGATGGACATAAATTAAGAATGAGAACGATCCGAATCTCTTTTAATCTGTGGTTAAATCTCTTCGGCTGTCAAGGTCTATAGTCTCGCCAGAGCCAGCGGAGCGAGTCGGGCAGGATGGCGCGACCGTGGAGGTTCGAGTGGAACCCCTGGCCGTACACGAACTGGTAGTCGTACCCAGCGAACTGGAGTGACTTGGCCATCTGCTGGTTGGCCAGCGGCCAGTTGCCGTTGGCGTTGTCGAGGTCGTTGGCCCCGTCCTGGAGAAAGACGCGGATCGGTTTCTTGGGCGTCTTGCGGATCATCGCCTCGTAGTTGTGGCCACCGTCGTGGCCGCTCTTGCCGCTGGCGATGTTGGTGAAGCTGCCGACCCACGACAAAACCTTCGAGAACTCCTTCGGCCGTTCCCATGCCACGGTCCAGGCGCAGATTCCGCCGCTGCTGATCCCGGCGATCGCGCGGCTCTCGGGGTCGTGGCGGAGCTTCACGGTCTTTTCGACTTCGGGCAGGATTTCCTCCAGGAGGAACCGTGCGTACTGGTCGGACAGGGTGTCGTACTCGAAGCTGCGGTTCGATCGGCCCCCCTCGAACGTGCCCGGCTGGATGAATACGCCAACCGTGACGGGCATGTCGCCCTTGGCGATCAGGTTGTCGAACACGGTGGAGACGAAGTCCTTGTACCCCGCGCCGTCCTGGAACACCATGACGCAGGCAGGCTTGTCGTCCTTGTACTGCGCGGGGACGTAGGTCCACCAATCGCGGGACGTGCCGTCGAACACCTTGCTCTTCCATTTGGTCTGTTGAGCCAGCTTTCCCTTCGGAACATCGGAGTGCACAGCGCTGTCGGGGCTGTCTTCGAGGAAGAGCTCCAGCCGGCCGCCGCCGGTCTGCTTGGCATCGGTGAAGCGACCCAGGCGCTTCCCGTCGACGTCGTAGGTCCAACGGAAGGCCGTCCCATTGGGCAGCGGAAAGGTCGCGGCATACACGTCCGTCTTCCCGACGCGCACGAGCGGCAACGTGCGCTGGTCTTCGGTGACCACCTTGATGACCTTGGCCCCCAGCGCCTCGATGGCCCAGGCGACCTCCAGCCCGTCGACCTTGGGGTTTGGCCCCTGCGCCAGCGCCTCCTTGCCGCCGAACCAGGCGCGGATCATCCGGGCGAGTTGTTCGGCCTCCTCCCCCTTGGGTTCCGCCGCAAGGCGCTGGCTCAGCCGTTTCGGCGTGAGCGGCTCCTCCTTGGGTGCGGCGGGCGCGATGGGCGGGAGCGCCAGGACCATCCACAGGGCAAGTTGTATCGGAGCGTGTCGCTTCATGGCCGTACTCGGGTTTGGGGTGAGCGGTGCGCGGCTTGGACGGAGCCTCGCCTCTCAGGAATCCACAGAACGACTGGCTCGCTCTGGGGCAGATCGTTGACGAACGAAGGTCGCGTTGCTGCCCCCGCAAGCGGCGGGCAGAACCCCCGTACGGGATTTCGGCGCACCGGGCTACGCGTTAGTGCGTGTTGGCCTTCTCGCACTCTGCCAGTGCTCGACGGGCGTCACCGGCTAACGGGCAGCCGGGGTACTTGTCGAGCACGATGCGATAGCTGGCGATCGCCTTCTCGTATTCTTTCTTGTTCTGGGAGTAGCGACCGTTCCAGTAGTGGCAATACTTGGCCAGCTTCGACGCCGGCCACTTCTGGACCACGTCGAACGTGTCGCCGCAGAAGGCGTTCGTCTCATAGTTGCTCCACGGGATGTGGTGCACCCGCGCAACGGCGTCGAAGTCCGCATCCCCCTGCTTGGGCGAGGCGATTCGTAGCGTCAGTGGGGCGGAGACGACGCGGTCGCCGCCGTGCTCGTAGACAGCGCGCACTGTGAACTCGCCGTGGTCGGGGAACTGGAACCACTCGAGCAGGTCATACGTTCGCGATGCCAAGGTCTGGTTCGCCGTCGCGGCCTCGCCCGGCAAGGGCTTGGCGGCGGGCCGGGGTTTGACGGGCGGTTCAACCTCGAACCGCAGCGCACTCGCCGCGCTCGGCCCCTCGCCCCCGGGCGCGGGGGGCAGGGCAGCCCCGGGCGCGCCTTCGACCTTCAACGTCAGCAAGATCGGCTCGAGCCGGAGGTACTCGCTCTGGCCCCCCTCGAGCCGAAGTGACGGCGGCTCACCCCCCTCGGCACCGGCTCCCAATAGCACGAGCAAACACCCCGCTCCGAGCCGCCACCGCACGCCTCGCAGCCCCATGGTACTCCCCCTTTGGTGTGAAGGACCGGGTCGAACCGACGCCCGTGACGTGGGCCGCACTGGGATTCACTGTAAAACGATTGTTGCATCGAGACAAGCGGGAGGGCAGCACCAGGAGCCGGCGGTTAGAATTCGGGCGCGGGCGCGCACCTCGGGGGTTGGTCGGAGGGCCTATTGTGAACGACCCGATAGTTGACACGTGGGACATTCATAACCGCATCAACCTATACCTGCTCGATGCGGTGCCGGAGAACGCATTGGCGTCGGCGATCGGGAAGAGCCGGAACGTGTCGGCCCTGTTCGCACACATGCATAACGTCCGGCTGATGTGGCTCAAGGCCGCCGCGCCGGCGGAGCTCGCCGGGCTGGAGAAGCTGGAAACGAAGACCCTCGAAAGCAAGGAGCGCCTCCGACGGGCCCTGGAGGCGTCGGGAACGGCGATCGGGAACCTGCTTCGGCAGGCCGGCGTTACAGGCGGCAAGGTCAAGGGGTTCAAGCCGCACGCCACGGCGTTCCTCGGCTACGTGATCTCACACGAATCACACCACCGGGGACAGATCGGTTGGGCCTTGAAGCATTCGGGCGCTCCACTCGACCCCAAAGTCGCTTTTGGGCTCTGGGAATGGGGCGTGCGCTAGGCGCGTCACCCCGGCCAAAGAATCGCGGCGACCGGCGGCAAGCCGACAACACACAAACCCCGCTGTTCCCCGATCCGTCCCATTCTCTTGATCTTATCAAAGGAAATCGGTCACCAACGCCGATCAATAACGCGAACGGTTCGGAGTGCCGCGTCCTTTCCAGGCGGGCGACTGAGGAACTTCGGACGGAGGCCACGGGCGGCTCGGCACCGGATGGCTGCGCGCCGCGCCTGGGGGGGAGAATCGATCGGGGGTCGAGCCACGGTCGGCAGCGAATGGACGACGCGCCGGACGGGGGGGAGTGTTCGACCTTTTTTTCGCCCGGTGAAGCCATGAAACGATTCCGAGCACGTCCAAGGAGAGGGCAGCGCTTCCGGCCGGAGGGGATGCCCCTGGAAGCCCGCGAGTTGCTATCGGCCGGCGGTTATTTCGTGCCGTCGTTCCTGACCCATCCCGCCGGCGCGGGGGTGGCCGCACGGCCGAACACGCCAGTTCTGCCCTTCGCCGCCGCCACCAAGACGGCCACGTTCATCGATCCGAGCGTGCGCATCGTCAACGGCAACCACGTCATCATCGGTACCAAGACCTACATCGCCCCCTTCGCGCACCTCGGCGCGAAGAGCGGGTTCATCAAGATCGGCACCGGGTCGGCCGTGCTGGACAACGCCGTCATCAACAGCAACCCCAGCAACGCCCAACACCCGACGACCGACGTCCTGATCGGCGACAGCGTTCAGGTCGACTACGGCGCCAAGGTCTACGGTCCTTCCATCATCGGCGCCTACGGCGCGGCTGCCAAACCGACCGAGATTGGTCCGAACGCCGTCATCAACGGCGCGACCGTCGAGGCCGGCGCCATCGTGGGGGCGTTGGCGTACGTCGGGCCTGGGGTGGTGATCCCCGCCGGTTACTACGTCCTGCCCGGAGCGAGTGTCACGACCCAGGCGCAGGCGACCGACCCGGCGCTCGGGAAGGTTGAGACGACGGTCCCAGCCACGTTGGTCAGCAATCTGAAGACCTCGCTGACCGACAACGCCGACCTCGCCATGGGGTACACGAACCTGTACCAGGGAAACTCGGCCACCGGCGTCCAGGCCGGCGCCGCCACTACGTCGGCTACGGCCGGACCGTTTAATGGCTTCCTACCAGGGGTCGAGGGGGCGAGCGCGGAGCCCGGCCCAACGTTCCTCCCGACCGAGCCATCAGCGGCGCTGCCGAAGTTTGCCGCGCCTGGCGGCGCTGAGGTAACCGCACAGCTTCCCTTCTACCGAGCGCGGGTCATCGGCGGGGTCGTCGTGCACGAGGGTGCGGGCAACTTCGCCCACGCGCTGGGTCTCGCCAACTCCATCCGCGGCGACGAGGGCCAGCCGATCACGATCGGCTCGATCACCCAGACCGGCAACAACGTCACCATCACCTCGCCACTGAGCGGTACGCTCACGATCGGCCAGAACTTCGTCGCCGGCAACGGCGCGGTGATCCTGGGCGGCCCGACCGTCAAGGCCGTCATCGGCGATAATGTCAACGTCGGCGCAGGCGCGGTCGTCAGCCAGTCGTCCATCGGCGACGGCGCCACGATCGGCGCTGGTGCCTACGTCTCCAATTCGACCGTCGCCGCCGGCGCAACCATCGCCCCGGGCACCATCCTCATCAACAACGTGGTTGTAGGGACAGTGCAGGGACCGGGCTGAGAAAAGAGGCGCGTTATCCGCAGATGTACGCAGACGAATTCAAAGAATAAAGAATCAAGACGTTTTAACTATCTTGCAATCCGATTCTTATCTGCGTCATCTGCGGATAATCTCTTCACTCAATTCACGCTCAGCCAGTCCCCCGGCTTGAGGACCGTCGGCTCGGCCTGGGTTTCCTGCTTGACGCGGGCCGCCCAGGCGTCGGCGTCTTGGCGGATCGGCGGGAACGTATTGTAGTGGATCGGCACGACGCGCCTCGGCTTCAGCAGCTTCACCGCGCGCACGGCGTCATCGGGACCCATCGTGTAATAGTCGCCGATGGGCAATAGCGCCAGGTCGAGCCCCTCTTCGCCGATGAGGGCCATGTCGCCGAACAGACCGGTGTCGGCCGCGTCGTAGACCTTGGTGCCGTCGGCGAACGTCAGCACGAAGCCGCACGGGTTGCCGCCGTTGCTGCCGTCGGGCAGGGCCGAGCCGTGAAAGGCCAGCGTGAGCTTCACGCGCACGAAGCCGTCGAACAGCACGCTGCCGCCGTGCTGGAGCCCGAGCACCTTCGAGAGCCCGCGGTCCCCGGCCTGGAGCCATTCGCTGATCTCGTAGTTGGAGAGGACGGTCGCCCCCGTCCGACGCGCGATCGCGACGGCGTCGCCGACATGGTCGCCGTGCCCATGCGAGATGCAGATCAAGTCAGCCTCCACCTCCTCCGCCTTCGCCGCCGCCATGGGGTTCCCCGTCAGAAACGGGTCGATCAGCACCTTGCGCCCATCGCTCTCGAACAATAGGCACGAATGCCCCAGCCATTGCACGCGCGTCGACATTGCACGGTTCCTCGGCTCGAACGCAGGCTTTCTCGGTGACACCCCTGGCACCATAACCGTCGGCCGGCGAATCCTCCACCTGATCGTTTCTTCAGTCACGCCGTTCCCGCGCGAACCCCCTCGCCCTGCGCGGCCTCGGCGTTGTACGCTAAAAGGCCGGGCGACGACTTCCACGGGAGCAGCCACTGCAATGCCGTTCGCCGATCTGGCGCTGGCCCGGCGCATTGAGGGCGCATGGGCGCGTTCGAGCGTCGAGACGGCCGAGGCCCACGAAGGGCGCCTGCCCGGCGTGGGCGTGGCCATCATGCCGGTCGCAGGGGGCGTGGCGGTCTTCCATGGCGCGCGCTCGACCCTCTCCCAGGCCCAGGGACTCGGCCTGAACGGCGCGGTCAACGACGCCGACCTCGAACAGCTCGAAGCCTTCTACCAGGTGCGCGGCGTGCCGGCGCAGGTCGAGGTCTGCACGCTCGCCGACCCCTCGCTCTGGGCACTCCTGGGCAAGCGGGGCTACCGGCCGTCCGAACCTTCGCACGTCCTGATCCGCCCGATCGCGGCAGGCGAAGCTTGGGGGCAGCCGCCAGCGCCGCTGGAGGTCGAGACTGTCGGGACGGACGATGCGACTGCTTTCGCCGAAACCGTCCTGGGCGCGTTCTTCGAAAGCCCCGCCACGCCCCCCGACGAGCTGCGCGCAGCCGTGCTCACGACGTTCGCCGTCTCCTCGGCAACATGTTGGCTCGCACGCGTTGCGGGCGCGCCCGCAGGCGGGGCGACGGCGTTCGTCGTCGAGGGCGTGGCCCTTTTCGCGGGCGACGGCGTGCTCCCCGCCTTCCGCGGACGAGGGATCCACGACGCCCTCCTGCGCGCCCGACTCGCCCGGGTCGCGAGCCTCGGCTGCGACCTCGCCGTCACTTGCACCCAGCCCGGCAGCGTCTCCCAGCGCAACGCCGAGCGCGTCGGTTTCCGCGTTGCCTACGCCCGTCTCCTGTTCCTTCGCGACTGAGTCCATGAACGACGACCCTCGCCTCGAAGCCCTCGAAGCGCGCGTGACCGAGCTGGAGCAACAGCTCGCCGAGTCTCGACGCGGCCAGCTCGCTTCCTTTTCACTCAAAGCGCTGCGTATCCTGGGCCACGGCTGGGGCGAGGGCTGGCGCCTGCGCCCGTCGCCCGCGCGCAGGCATTGGATGGACGAGGCTCCCTACTCCTACCAGTGCCTGCCGCTCGTCGTCGCCAACCAGTGGGGTTGGCAGGTCCTGAGCCCTACCGACGTCCGCGCCACGTGGGACGGCGGCCCCGGCAGCGATGCCCTGCGCGTCGAGGTCGACCCGCAGTACGAGTCCGCGATCAAGAGCCAGTTCGGCTCGGGAATCGTCACCTTCTCTCCCCCCTGGCTCTTCCGCACGCCGCCCGGCTGGAATCTCCTGGCCAAAGGACCGGGCAACCGCTGGAAGGACAATTGCGTCCCGCTCGAAGGCATCATCGAAACATGGTGGCTCAACTACACCTTCACGCTCAACTGGAAGATCGTCGCCCCCGGCACGGTGACGTTTGCGAAGGGCGAAAGTCTGGGCCAGCTCGTACCTCTGCCGCACGGGACGTTCGAGGGGGCAACCGCGCTCGAGGCGCCGATCAACCACGTCGAGCCCGAGGCAGGCACTGAGCTGTTGCGCTGGCGCGAGGAGCGCCGGCGTGTCGCCCCGACCCCGGCGCGGACGCACAAGCTGTACCGCAAGGCCGAGGGGATCGAGGAGCACCTCGTCCGCGTGCCGGTGCCGGAGGTGATCAGGGCCGCAGAGGAGGGTACACAACAGAGTTGAGGGCGGCACGTGCCATCGCCGCGAACTCGGACGAATCCCGAATGCACTCAGCGAATTGAGCATCGATCGCCTGGAGTTGCTCCGCGAGTTGAGGCGCACGACCGGCGTTTGCGATCGCGTCGTCAAGCAACTGACGATTCTGAAGAACAAGCTTGATCCAGCAAAGAAGTTCGCGTCGAGCCTCGATCAGCGCAGGACGTTCGTCGAGCTTCAAAACGTTGATCGTTGTTTTCCCTGTCGCATTACCGTCGACGGGGACCGGGTACTCTTCGCGAAAGCCGATGAAGTGCTCCGGGTCCCGAGCTGCGGGGTCGATGAGGAGCGGGCTTTCATTGGCGATGTTGTCGTGGTGGGAGTGCGCTCGTCGCGCCGGTTCTTCCAGCGGAAACAGGTTCTTTTTGAACTCCTGGTTGCAGATCTGGCAGGACACGAACAGGTTAGCCCATTCATACGCCAGCCAGTAATAGCCAGGCTTACCCAGGGGATCTCCTCGTTGCTGCTGATAGCCTGCCTTGGGCCGAAAGTGCTCGACGTCGCCGAAGGCTACGTGCCCCAGCTTTGCCTCGCAGTAGCAGCATTTCTGATGCTGGGCTTTCAGCAGCGCCGCTTTGACAGACTTGGCGTTATAGATCGCGGTGTCGATCTCAATCGATCGTACGCCCGTGTGATGATCGTCAGGAGCCGCGTCGTAGGCATGGCAATGTTCGACTCGCTTAGCGACACCCCGCGTGCGCAGAATCTTTGGGGATTGCGCTGGCTTGGCGATTCGAATCATTGCGAGCGGCTCGCGCGCTCCCGGAGGAGGCGTTGGGTCTCCTCCACGAGCTCCATCATCCGTTTGGCCTGATCGTTCGTGTTGCCGACTGGCAGCACACCGATCTGCGCCTCGAGCTCGGCCAGTTCCTTCTTGTCTTTCGGCGTCAACTTGTGCTTGGTGAGAAGGGCCTTGCGCCGTTCGAGAAGCGGGTCGAATTTCGGTGGGCGGAGGCTGCGCAGCCCAAAGAGATCACTGGTGAGAATCTGTTCGATCGTCGCTCCCGGGAGCGGCTCAACATCGTTGTCGATGACGACGTGATCTCCCTCTCGCCTCAAGAGGGCGAAATTGGCGTCGATCGCCGCCTGAACGATCAACGGGCTGTGTGCGGTGGCGATGAACTGCGTGTTCGGGAACCGTTCGGTAAGGAACTGGATCAGCTTGCGCTGCCAACTCGGGTGCAGGTGAAGGTCGATTTCGTCCACCAAAACCACAGCCGGCTCGGCAAGAGGGTCGGGACTATCCGGATTCTGCTCGATCATACGGCTGGCGAAATCGACCACCCAGGCGATCATTGTCCGATAGCCGTAGCCGAGCTGACGTAACGCGACCCAGCCGTACGGTGTTTGGAACTCGACTTTCGGCTTAGGGTGGATACCGCTTGACGCGTCAAAACGAATGTCTTTGACGTCAGGAAGAATGTTCGTTAGCACGTCGATGACCATCTGTCGCCACTGTCCCTGCCGCTTGTCGCGAAGCTTCGTCGTCGAATAGTCTAGCTGGAGAAGCCATTCTTCGGCATCGATCAGATGCGCATCATCGTCGAACAAGCTCTGAGCAGCATCCGATGCGGTCTGCTCTCCGAAGGAAGCCGCGCCGAGACGACGACCTGCTCCATACGCGTGGATTCTCGGCTGCGGATTAGTCTTCGGACTCGCCGCGCTGTGTTTAAATGCAAAGGCATTATAGTGAAAATAAGACGACCATTTTCTTTTTTCCGAATTCTGGGCGTGAATATCATCAAACGTAACAAGCACTCCGTCAACGCGCAACTCCGACTCGAAATCCGTCCGGCTATTTGCGTTGAGATTTGCAGGATCGCCAATTAGATAGTCAGCGCCCCGTGGCTTCTGAAAGACTAGATCCTTGAACTGGTCGGGTACGCTCGGGACTGCGGTTTGCAAGATCTCCGTCATCTTTTCCGTGTTGGCGATTGGTACGGGGAAACTCTCTAAAGAGGCAATCGCCTGAAGCACCGTAGTCTTTCCACCACCGTTTTCGCCGAGCAATATCGTCCACGGAGCGTATCGTCCTTCCCCATCCGAGAGATCTAACGTTTGTTTATTATGAAAGCATCGGAATTTCTCAATGCTAACTGACAGGAAATACGTTCCGGCCGTGGGATGAAGAGCCTTTTCAGGCATCTTGCGCGGTGACCTAGTTCTGGGGGCTTTGTTCCTTGGAGTCATTGTTCTAGCCACTTCTCGCATAGGAAGGATGTTCGCGGGGAGAAGAAAGCCAACTGATCTCAGCGCAGTACCTTCCGAATTTCCTCCCGATTCTGTTCGGTGAACGGCATCGCAGGGCCGGAGTCGAGCCCTTCGATCAAGAGCTCGTCGGTCCTCTCCCGGTTACGACGGCGCCAATCCTGAAGGACGAGGTCTTGCACGTAGGCGGACGAGTCCGAGATCAGGCCCTTGGCCACCAGGGACGCGATCCATTCCGCAGTGTCCTCGAGCAGCGTGATGGTCGTGGTTGCCATGGAAGGTTCCCGCTGTTCCTCGGCTGCGACTGAAGCTCGATCCTGATAGGAATGTACCGCGCCAGCCCAGATCCGGCCAATCGCTCACCCCCCCTGAGGCATGAAGCGCTCCAGGTCCTCGCTCTTGGCGACGACCGTGACCCCTTCTTCCGTGACGTGCAGGCCGCGGGCGCGGTCGGCCTCGTGGTTCCAGCCGATGTCGAAGCCGGGGGGAATGCGGACGTCCTTGTCGATGATCGCGCGGCGGATCCGGGCGTGGCGGCCGACCTCGACGTGGTCGAAGAGGATTGAGTCCTCCACGAGGGCGAAGCTGTTGATGCGCACGCCGGGCGAGATGATGCTGCGGTAGACCTGGCCGCCGGAGACGATCGCCCCCTGGCAGACGATCGAGTTGAACGCCGCGCCTCGGCGGTCGGGGTCGGTGTGTACGAACTTGGGGGGCGGCATCGGCGGTTGGTACGTGTGGATCGGCCAATCGCGGTCATACAGGTTCAGGATCGGGTCGACCTGGATCAGGTCCATGGTCGTCTGAAAGTACGCGTCGAGTGTCCCCACGTCGCGCCAGTACGCCGCTTGCTTGCGGTTCTCGTCGCGGAACGGGTAGGCGAAGACGCGCGAGCTCCCAAGCATCGACGGGATGATGTCCTTGCCAAAGTCGTGCGCGCTTTGCTCCTTCCGTGCGGCGTCCTGGAAGAGCAGCTCGTACATCACGTTCGTGTCGAAGACGTAAATGCCCATCGACGCCAGAGCCATTTGCGGGTGGCCCGGCATGGCGGGGGGGTCTTTCGGCTTCTCGAGGAAGCTCGCCACCCGCCCCGACGGGTCGACCCCCATCACGCCGAACTCGCTCGCCTGGGCGCGCGGCACCGGCAGGCACGCGATCGTCAGGTCGGCCCTGCGCTCGCGGTGAAACGCGATCATTTGCGCGTAGTTCATCTTGTAGATGTGGTCGCCCGCGAGGATCAGCGTGTCGCGCGGGGCGGCCTTCTCGATCGTGTAGACGTTCTGATAGATCGCGTCGGCCGTCCCCTGATACCAGTGCTCGGCAATCCGTTGTTGGGGGGGGATCACCTCGATGTACTCGTCGAGCTCGCGGCAGAGGAATTTCCACCCCTGGTCGATGTGACGGCTGAGGCTGACGGCCTTGTACTGGGTGAGGACGAGGATCTTGCGCAGGTCGGAGTTGAGGCAGTTCGACAGCGTGAAGTCGATGATCCGGTAGATCCCCCCGAAGGGGACCGCGGGCTTGGCCCGGTCGCGCGTGAGTGGTTCCAGTCGCGTCCCTTTTCCTCCTGCGAGGACGATGGCCAAAACGTCACGCAGCACCGGAACACCTCCGCGATTGCCTGGTTGGGAATGCTCCCCATTGTGCACCGGGCAGCGCGGCAAGCCAACAGGGTGGTGTTCGGCGGCAGCACCGTGTGTTTTTCTGAAGTGACCGGCCCTTCGGTCGGTGCGGCAACGGGCCGGCGCGCGCCCGATCGCTCTCCGGAGGTCGGATGCAAGACCACGCCGGGCGCGCGGGGGCTGAACCACCAGGAGCCGGTCTTACTTGCCGTTGAACGTCTTGCGTTCGACGCTGCCTCGGCCGGGCATGCGGCTGCGCTTCGGCCGCACGGGGGGCGTGGCGGTCGTCGGTTTGTCCGGAGTCGGCCGCGTCCCGGTCTTGCCGTCGACGAGCTGGAAGTTCTGAGGATCGATGAGCTTGGCCTCGCCCGTCCTGTGAATCAAGTACGCGGCGCGTCCTTCGGTGACATTCCCGGTCTGGCCGATCCCCTGGGACTGCCGGATCGTAACCTGGCGACCTTCGTAGCCGTAGGCCCAGAACAGGTCCTTCTCCGAGTCGTACGTGATCTTGTCGGCCTGGATCGTCGCATCCTCGCGCCGGACGAAGGCGTTGTCGAAGGCCTGCATGTAAGTCCGCGCCGGGGTCTTGGGGGGGTCGGTCGCCTTCGGCGGTTCGCTGATCAGACGCATCGTCTGGGCGGTCATATGAGAGTATTCGAGGGGCGGCTTGTCAAAGTCGAACTTGACCTTCGTGTCGGCGACCGGGGCGTGGAGGGCCTCGACGTTCCCGAAGAAGTCGGCCGTACGGGGCTCTCGCTCTCCCTCCTTGCCGGGGAGGAACTTCCCCTGCATCTTTTGGTCGAACTTGACGACCGTCAACTCCAATTGCCGCACGGGGGCGGCGGGACCGGCCGCCTTCTTCGCCGCAGCCTCGGCCCGGCGGGGTTCGGCTTTCTTCGCATCCGGCTTCTTCCGGGCGGGGCTGGACGTGCGGGTGATCACACGCGACGGCGGAGGGGGGCCGGGCTCGACCGGAGCGGCGTCGGGTTGCGCTCCCGGGCCCGTGCCCTTGAGGTTCCAGTAGAAAACGGTCCCCGCGCCCGGAACCTGGAACCTGCCGGTCACCTTGTTGTAAACGAGCGTCTGCCCCTCGACTCGTTCTTGCTGGACCAGTTCGAAGTTTTCGACCTTGCGAGAGATGGCCACCACGTTGTCGAAGCATTCAATCGAGTTGATCTCATGCTTCGGTTCGGGCTCCCCACCCTGCTTGGGGTCGTTGACGCCGGGGGCCGGGCGGAGCTTGGCCATCTTGATCGGCCGGTCGAAATAGACCTTCATCGTCTGGCAGACGAGCAAGCCGTTATCGGTCTCCGCCCGCGTAACGATCGGACCCTTATGATGCAGCGGTGGCGGCTCGGTCGGGTCGCTGAAGAATTCCGCGCGGGCGGCCGGGCGGTTCTCGGGGTCTGTCGACTGGCCGTAGAAGTCCATCTCGGTCGTCCACGTGATCGTGACCGGCACTTTCTTGGTCGGGGGCTTGGCCTTGTCGTCCGCCGCGCCCTTCGCTATCGCGCCGGCAGGCTCGCGGGACCTCTCCGGACCGTTGGTCGGGACGGTCCTGGACACCGGTTTCTTTGGCTCGTTGGTGGACGCAGAGGGTGGCTGATCGCTCAGCAGGTCACGCTCAGTCATCATCACGAGCTTACCAGGTCCCACGACCCACGCCTTGTCGGCCACCTGGTCGAGGCCGATGGTCGGCCCCTCGATGGTCATGTCCTTGTTGGCGACCCGTGCCGGGAGGAGCGGCATGACTTCGCTGCGCGCGGCCCGGCTGGTGGGGAAGACCTTGTCCGGGGTCGGCTCCTGGTCGTAGACGAAGAACTGCCAGAGGCCGTCTCCTTCGTTCATGCCCCAGCAGGCTTCGCCCGAGACATCGGTCCCTTTCGACTCGCCCGGGGCCGGATCCTGGTGGAAGGTGACCGCGCCCGCCAGGTAAACGCGTTGGAGCTCGCCCTTGCTCTTGCCCGATCCCCCGAGGCCTCCCGGCCCAGCGTTCGCCGCCGCCACCTTGGTGCTCCCCGTGCCGCCGGCGCTGGGTTCGTCCGACGGCGTCATCAGGACGTTCGCCCAGACGCGCCGGGCGTGTACGAAGACGGCGGGCTCCGATGGCTTCTGACCAGCGTCCTTCGGATCCATCGGGGCAGGGGCTGCGGGCTTCTCTTCGGCGAACGGATCCCCGGCCACCACGAATTTTCCGTTGCCGCCCTGCGCGGGCTTTGCGGCGGGACCGGCCCCGGCCGGCCGCAATGGGGCGGGCTCGAATGCCGCGTCGAGCCGCTCGTCGGCCGTGAGGTGGCGATCCGGAGCGTTCAGGTGCACGTCGTCCAGGCCGACGAGCGTCTCGATCTCGAAGGACTCCGTCGTCGACTCTCCCGCGCGCCCCTTGGGACTCGCGGCGACGCTCCCGGCCGGCACCTGGGCCTTGGGCCGCAGGTAGATCACCAACATCCGCCGCGCATCGAGCGTGGTCTGCGAGGCGACATCGTGGAACTTGGGCGAATCGGTCAGCGTGATCCGCTTCCGGAGTTGCCCCTCCGCGGTATGGACGGGCGTGTACTCCAACTGGTCGTTCCAGACGGCCGTGCGCTCGACCGGCTTGTCGAGGGCAGGGCGGGTTTCCAAGATGCCGGGCCCCCGCGCGACGATCGTCGCCTGATCGCTCTGGGCGCCGTTCTGGAAGACCGTCGCGTCCACGCACCGGACCTGCGTCACGGACGTGACCTTCCCCTTGTCCGGTCCTTCCGCCGCGATTTCGATCTTCTCGACGAGCAGCTTCTGGGTGAGGTCGGTCCGCAGGTAGGTCTCGTCGTCGGTCTCACCGAGTTTCTGGCCCGGCCGCTTCTTGTAGATCAACTGGTTGCACTGCCGTACCCTGACCCCCTGCGACGGGGAGATCAGCTCGACGGCGTGCCCCGTCGCGTGCGCCTCGCGCAGGGCGAGTCCACCCAGCGGGCTGTCGCCGCCGTTCTCTTCGACCGCGTCACCCGGTTGGGCCGGCGCTGGCTTTACCTGCGCGACTGCCTGGACCTGCACATTAGCGCCTGGCTTGGGTGCCGCGGCAATCTTGTCGTCGGGGAAGAACGTCAGGCGCAGGTGGTCGCAGAGGAGGCGGTCGGGGGTCTCGCCCAGCCTCCCGCGCACGACCTCCACGTTGCGGTCGAACTCGGCGTAAGTCGGCAGCGGGGGCGCGGGCGGCCCGACGGCTTGCGGCGCCAAGATCGGCCGCGGCTTGGGCAAGTCGAAACGCGCGAGGCCGTCGCAGCGGAGGTCGAGCGGCGTCCTGGCCCCTTGCTTGGGCGCGGCCGGCGCGGTGCCCGGCAGGACGCCGGAGCGGCCGACATCCTTGATGATGATGTGGACGTCCTTCCTCAGGAAGATCGTCTGCGCTCCCGAGTAACTGGCCGCCTTCCCGGGCCCCACCTCTTTCGGGCGGAGCACGATCTCGATGTCCTTGCCGGCAACCCGCATGTCACCATCCTCGATGGTGACGTACGAGTCGTGGGTGATCCGCTGCTTCGCCTCGTCGTACTCGACGTAAGTCAGCCCCTCGTCCCCCCGGCCGCTGATTCGCAGGTCGTCGTCGCGGCCGACCGTCCCCTTGTCATCCCGCAGGTGCACGTTTCCTTCAAGGCGCGCGTTGACGACGCGCATCTCGGCGCCCCCCGGCTTGACGACCAGGTCGAACGGCTGGTCGAGCAAGACGAACGCCTTGTCGCTGGTCGCGGTCTTCAGGTCCTTGCCGTCGCGCGACACCCAGATCAGGGCAAACGGCGCGAAGACCAGGAGCTTGCCATCCTTCTCCCGCTTGTAATCCTTCGCGTACATCCAGTAGCCGCGGTCCGCGCTGTAGAAGCGGAACATGTCGAGCGAAGGGTCGGCGCTCCAGTGGTCGCGGCCGAAGGCGCGGATGGCCAGCTCGATCGCCTCGCGAAACGTCTTCGACCCCCGGGCCTCGAACGGCTTGAACGGCGCAACCTGCGCGGCCTGGATCCGCGCGGCCACCAGCGCGAAGACGCGCGTGTAGCCGGCGTAACCCGCCAGCAACAACCCGAACGTCAGCGCGACCTGAGCGGCTTTTTTGAACACAGATCCATCCATCAGACACTTAAGGACCGTTCACCAAGCGTCCGCGAACATTCTACGGCGTCGTCAAGCCCCTCGCACGGCCGAGCACGCAGCTTCTTTCATGCGGGCACGAGGTAGAGCGCAACCAGGTCGTTCCATCCACCCTGCAGCTTCAGGACCGTTTCCACAACTTCGCGCACCGCGCCTCTACCGCCTGGGGCGGTCGTCACGAAGTGCGCGATGGCGCGGACCTCGTCGGCGGCGTCGGCGGGGCAGGCGGCGAGCCCCACGGCGCTCAGCACCGGCAGGTCGGGAAGGTCGTCGCCGACGTAGCAAACCTGGCGCGCGTCGAGCCCTAGCTCTCGGATCAATGCGCGGAACGGAGGCCCCTTCTCGGCCGCCCCTTGAATCACCGGCGCGATACCGAGCTCGGCCGCGCGGCGGTCGACCGCCGGCGACCAACGCCCCGAGAGGATCGCCGCGCGCTTGCCGCTCTTGCGCCAGAGGCTCACCGCACTCCCGTCGCGTACGTGGAAAAGCTTCGTTTCCACGCCGTGGTCGTCCAGCGCGATCACGCCGTCAGTCAGGACGCCGTCCACGTCGACCAGGAGGAGCTCGATCGGCCCGCAACGCGCGGCGAGGTCGGGTGCGGTCGTCGGCATCAGGGATCAGTCCTCCAGCTCGAAGTCCGCCGGGACCAGCCCGATCACGTCCGTCAGGTCGATCAGGCCGACAAGCCGGCCGCCGCGATCGACCACCGGCAGCTCGCTCAGCTTGCGGGCCTTCAGCGCCTCGACGGCCTCGGACAACGTCGCGCCCACGTTGATCTGGACCGGGCTTGCCGTCATCACCTCGCCGATCGGCCGGTCGAGGTCCACCTCGCGCCGGCGTTCGAACAGGCGTGCCAGGTCGCTGTCGGTGAAGATCCCCAGCAGCCGCTCCTCCTCGTCCTCGATCAGGATCGCCCCGGTGCGCCGGCGGGGTCCGGCCAGGCTGACGAAGACCTCCCGCACCGTCTGGTCGGGCCGGGCCCGGCGGATCTGGTTGCCCGTGCGCATCACGTCCTCGACCCGCGACAGCTTCCGCCCCAGGTTCCCCGCAGGATGGTAGAGCGCGAAGTCCTCCGCGCGGAAGTCGCGCATGCGGCTCACGAGCAGGGCGAGCGCATCGCCGACGGCCATCAAGGCCGTCGTGCTGGCCGAGGGGGCCAGGCCGAGCGGGCAGGCCTCCTCGATCGGCCCGAGCGCGACGCACAGGTCGGCCGCTGCGCCCAGGGTACTGCTGGCGCGCTCGGTGATCGCGATCAGACACGCCCCGAGACGCCGCAGGGCCGGGATCAGGCGGAGCACTTCGTCGGTCTCGCCGCTCTGCGACAGCGCGATCACCACGTCCTCGGCCCGGATCCGCCCGAGATCGCCGTGTACCGCCTCGGCCGGGTGCAACGGGAACGCCCGCGTACCCGTCGACGCGAGCGTGGCCGCCAGCTTCTGCCCGATCAAGCCCGCCTTGCCCATCCCCGTGACAATCACCCCGCCGGGACACCGGTAGACGAGGTCCGCCGCCCGCGCAATCGACACACCCAGACGCTCGCGCACGCGCTCGACCGCCTGCGCTTCGATTCGCAAAACCTCGCGGGCAAAGGCCAGCCCCTCGGCCTCGGTCTCCGCCGCAAGGGACGCATCCGTGATCATGGCCATGTCGTGGGCCTCCTTGCCCGCCGCGACGCGGCGCCGGCGGAGATCATCCCGGCCGACGCGCGAGAATGGGACGGCACCATAGCCCATACCCCGATACCCGTCAACGCGGGCCGGTCACGGGTTCCCGTTCCGGAGCGGAATTCGTGCTTTCTCTCCCATCGGCATTTCTGCGTAGAGAACTTGGAGGATTTGGGCACCCTCAAAATTGTTCACGTAGCGCCGGCCCTACTCAGCACGAGCGGCCCCGCCCTCGGAGGCGCGGAGGAGGCGCAGCCGGAGGGCCGTGTCCCGCCGCGAAGCACGGGATCGATCAGCGCCGGTCCAGAGTGCGGAGGCTTCGTCGACCATGATCTCGGCTTTACGGGCGTCGGGACCAGCCGGGTCCTTGGGAGAGCCGGCGAGACGGCTGATTTCGGCCAGCCGGGCCAGCGACCGGCGTTCTTCCGGTTCCAGAGCGTCGTCCCGGAGGAGCTTTCTCAGCCGTTTCTCATCGGTCTTTTCCTGATCGAGCGCGGCTTGCTTGAGCGCCACTTCGTCTTTGGCATGCGCAACGTCCCGGGCCAGCTCGGCGCTGCGGCGTGGCTGCGCCAGGTTGACGAGCGTGTCCCGCTTGAGCCGGGCCAGCTCCGCGGTGAGCCGGGCGCGGGCGAGAAGTTGGTCGTCGGTGCCGGGCGAAGGGGGCGGTTCGCCCTCCGCCGCCGGTGCTGCGTGGGCGGGGCGGGCGGCGGCGAGCTTGTAGTCGGCCTGGGCGAGGGCCAGCTCTCCCTCGGCCTGGTCGCGCTCCTGCCGCGCGGTGCCTTCCTCGTACTCGCGAAGAGCACGTTCCGCCACTTCGAGCTCTCGGCGAGCGCGGCCGAACGCAACCTCAGCCTTCTTGACGGCGGCCTTCTGATCGACCAGCTCGTCCTCGCGCTGGTCGAGCTCGTCCAGCCGCGCGACAACTTCGGCCTTGAGCGTCTCCCAACGGCTCCGCCATTTTGGGGCCTGGTCCTTCGCCGGGACTGGCGCGCCCGGTGACTGCGCGCTTGGCCGCTGTCCAGGCACCAGCAACAGCGCGCCGCCGGCCAATCCGGCAATCGCCAGCACCCAAACTCCCCACGACCTATTCATCGACGGTGCTCCGGACGACACGGGAAGAGGTCCCTCCGACCAACTTACTACGAAGCATCGCCCGGCACAGGAGATGTTCGTTCTCGGCGAAAAAGATGTGGTGGCCGACGACCCGAACGGGCTACAAAATCGTAAACACCAACAACGGGTCTTCTCTCCCGGCCGTCGCGAAGCGGTAACTGCATGCGACCACGCATAATCTTTGGATGGGCCGTGCTCGGCAGCCTGATCGTGCCGGTCTTTGCGTGGGAACGCGGGCGCTGGGAGTGGCGCGATGGGAGGGCGGCGACGGGATCCGAGGCGGTCTTGCGAGTCCTGTCGGTCGGTGTCAGCCACTACCGCGACCAACCGTGCCTGAGCTACGCGGTCCGGGACGCTCGGGCCGTGGCAAAGGCGTTCCGAGCCCACGCCGAGGGCTTGTTCTCGCGAGTGGAGGTTCAGGTCCTGACCGACGATCAGGCCAATCGCCGCGCGTTGCTCGCCGCATTCCAGGACCTCCAACGCCAGGCGAGTCCGGGGGACGTGACGGTGATCTACTATGTTGGGCACGCCGGCAACGATGAACCGATCGGGTTCTACCTCGCGCCCGGGCGTTATCACGACAAGTTCTGGCGCCAGACGATGCTCAACGCGACCGACTTTGCGCACGCGTGGGAAGCGATCCCCGGGCGCGTGATCGTGCTCCTCGACACGTGCTACACGGGCGCGCTTTGGGAGACCGACGAACCCTCGGTCGAGCCGTCCGAGCCGGGCCACGCGGAAGCGGTTCTCGCCGCCACGCGCACGAAGGAAGGGACGAAGGGGAGCCGCTTCTGGTCGGGCGACTTCACCCAGGTGCTGCTCCAGGCCCTCGCCGGCGCAGCGGATGCCGACGGCGACGGGCGGGTCACCCTCGGTGAGTTGGAGTCGCACCTGGTGCGCCGGGTTAGCGCTCGCCGCGAAGGTCGCCAACATGTCATCAGCGTCGTCCCGGCGGACCTCCGCGCGCTGGCGGTTGCCAAGCCGTGAGGATCATTGATTTGTAGGGTGCATGAAATGCACCGGTGCATTTCATGCACCCCACAAATCAGCAATCGCCTCGTTCCGAAGCCGCAAGGCGTGTGAAACGAACCCCACGAACCCCACAAGATCACGCCTACCCCCGCGACTGAAGCACGGCGGGGAGCCACGTGGAGAGGATCGCCCCCAGAATGAAATAGTCGAACCACTCACGCGCCACTTCCACGTTCCCGAGGGGGCTGGAGGAGCCGAACAGGACGAAGGCGAACGCGGGCAAGGCACAGGCCGCGATGAGCGCCGGGACGCCCGCCATCACCTGGCGCGGCTTGCCGGCGGGTCGATGAAACGTCACGACGAGCGGAAAGAGCAGGAGGCCGAAGAAGCGAACCCCCACGTAGGTGAGGTTGCTCTCGAACCCGAGGCTCGCGAGAAAGAAGCAGGCGGCCAGGATGAAGCAGCCGCCGATGACGCTCGACTCGAGCCGCTGTTCGGCCGAGAGCGCGAGCCGCCCGAACTTGTTCAATCTTAAGAGCAGGTTGAACAAAGGGCTGGCGACCCAGGTCAGGAGCAAGAAGCCGAACGTCAGCAGCAGCACCGGCTCGATGTACGGTTTGAGGGCGGGGTTCTGCCTTGCCAGCCCGTCGAGGAACCTGCGCCCGAAGACGAAGGCGAGCATGATGCCCCACTGCGCTGTGGTGCTCTTACGGCTCATCCAGAGCGTGAAGCGGAGCATCAAGCGGTACAGCAGGTGGTGCGCCTTGAGCGCTTCGATCACGCCGACGCGGGCCCATTCATTGTTAGGATCCAGCCGCAGGGCTTCACGGAAGTGCTCGAGCGCCTTGGCGTGGTCTCCCTGGTGGAGGTAGGCCCACCCCTGGTTGGCGTGCGTGAACGGGTCTTCGGGATCGTTCGCCAAGGCCGAGCCGAGCGTCTGGGCCGCCTCGTCCTTGCGGCCAAGGTTCACGAGCGACATGGCCCGCAAGTTCGTGCAGAGGCCGTGCTCGGGGTCGAGCGCCAGCCCCTGCTCGGCGGTGGCCAGCGACTCGGTCCAGTTGCGGCGCTGGAGCGCGATGCTCGACAGCAGGGCGAAGTGGTTCGGGTCGTCCGGGTCCAGCCGGATCGCTTCGCGCGCGGCGGCTTCGGCGTCGGGCAGTTGATGGAGGTCGCGCAGGATGACCCCGCGGACGTAGTGTCCGAACGCCTGCCCGGGATCGAGCCGGACCGCCTCCGCCGCCTCGTGCAGCGCCTCCGCGTTCTCGTCGGCCTGCGAGAGGCAAAGCGCCAGGAAGGCGTGCCCCATCGCGTTGTCGGGGTCCTGCGCCAGGTCCTGGCGGAACTCGCGGCCGGCGAGGTCAAAGCGGTTCTGGTGAAACAGGACGATCCCGCGATGAAAAGCCGAGCTCATATCACCTGAGTTTCAAGTGCTTGAGGATGTCGTCGTACACGCCGTCCTGGTTCGAGTAGAGCGCGTAGTTGCGGGCGGTGGAGAACCATTCGCGGGTGGAGGGCTTGATCGCCGAGGCGGCGGCGAGGAGGTCCTTGGTCGTGAGCGGCTTGGGGACGCCGGCCTTCATCGCCTCGCGCAGCTTGGCCTCGATGGCCTGGTCGAGCACGGCCTTGAGGTCGGCCCCGGAGAAGCCGTCGGTCTTCTTGGCGAGGTGGTCGTAGTCAATATCCTGCACCGGCTTGCCCCGGCAGAGGACGCGCAAGATCCCGGCTCGGGCCGGGGCATCGGGGGGCGGAACGAAGAGGATCCGGTCGAACCGGCCGGGACGGCGGAACGCGGGGTCGTGGTGCCACGGGCCGTTGGTCGCCGCCTGGATCAGCACGCCGTCGTTGCGCGTCTCGACGCCGTCGAGCTCGGACAGGAACTGGTTGATGAGGTGCCGCCCGCCCGTCGCGCGCATGTCGGTGCGGCTGGCGGCCAGGGCGTCGACCTCGTCGAAGAACAGGACGCACGGCTTGTGCGCGCGGGCCTGTTCGAACAGGGCGTGCAGGTTGCGCTCGCTGTTGCCGATCCACATCTCCAGCACGTCGTTGATGCCGACGGCGAGGAACTTCGCCCGGATCTCGCCGGCCGTCGCGCGCGCCAGGTGGGTCTTGCCGCAGCCGGGGGGACCGTAGAGCAGGATCCCGCCGCCGATCGCCTTGCCGTACGCTTTGTACAGCTCGGGGTGATCGAGCGGGTGGATGATCTTCATCCGGATCTCGTCCTTGAGTCCCTCCATGCCCCCCACGTCCGCGAACTTGACGGTCGGGGTCTCGACCGGCACATCGACGTCGGTTCCCGGCCCTTCCCAGGACGAGCGAACGCGCCCCTCGACGACCTCATCGTCGTCTTCTCCGGTCTCGAAGGAGACGTCCGTATCCTCGTCCGTCTCGACCCGGATCCCCAACCGCTCCGCGAACTCGGGGTCGGCCACGGCTGGGTCGGCCTCGACACCTTTGCGGTACTGCTTGACGGCCTCCGCCACGTCGCCCGCGCGGGTCAAGAGCCGGGCCAGGATGACGAACGCCTGCGCGGGGGCGTCGGGGCGCTTGGTCACGTCCTCCAGGATCACAAGCGCGTGCGTGTTCTTCCCCTGCTGCGCGAACGCATTGGCCAGCCCGACCTTGAGTAGCGGATCCTCGGGCGCCAGTCCCAGGGCCTCGCGGTACTCCGTCTCGGCCTCTTCCGGCCGCCCGAGCCCGAGCAGGCTCTCGGCCAGGTGCCGCCGCAACGGCACGTTTTCGGGCGAAAGCCGCAACGCCTCGCGCAGACCCTCCAGCGCACGATCCCCGGTCACCGCGAGCTCCTTCCGATCCGGCCCCAACCCATGGCGAGAATGAATGGGTGTACGAAAAATCAATCTACGGGCGGGGTGCGCTGGGCGTCAAGGCGCTTCGGCCGAGTGTCGGACCAACGCGATCCAGCCTTGCACCGAGTGTTCGTTTCGGCTTGGATGTCTGTCCGTGAGCGCAGAACGCATTGAAGATCCATGGGGTTGCGCGATGCAATCACAATGATCGTCCGGCCGGCGCTACACGCAGTGAACGTGTTCTGATGTTATCTTGATGTCGGAGTTAGCAGGACGATGGGCATCGCGTTCTCTTGCCCCCAGTGTGGAAAGCAATTCGACGTCGATCCGGGGCTCGCCGGCAAGAAATGCCGTTGCAAGCAGTGCGGCCACCTGTTTTCGATCCCGGTCCCACGCCCGGCGGCGGCCGGATCTCGGTCGCACGCCGCGCCTCCGGTCGCCCGATCGAGCGACCCGTTCCGTGGCCCAGATGCCCCGCTCCCTCCCCGGCGGCGAGGCTTTGAGCCCGATTCGGAGGAACGTGTCGCGTCTCGCCCGGAGCCTGACGACGACAGGCCGCGGTGGAGGCCGAAGAACCCGTGGCTGACGGTCTGGTACAGCCCCCGCAAGACGGTGCGCAGGATCCTGAAGAAGGACCGCGAGCAGGGGGTGATGCTCCTGCTCTTCCTTTACTCGATCAATCGTTTCCTGTCCGGCTTCACGATTCCGCCAGGCCTCGATCAGCTAACGCTCGTCCACATCGTGTTCCTCGCGCTGTTCGCGAGTGCGATCGGCGTGGTGCTCACCTACTTCATCGCCGCGCCAATTTTTGCGGTGGCGGGACGGATGTTTGGCGGCGAAGGGGACTCCGAGGACGTTCGCGTTGCGTTCGCGTGGTCATCCGTCCCCTCGATCACGGTCATCGTCTTCCAGATCGGCGCGATGCTCATTCTCGGCCGGAACATGTTCCTCATCAGCAATGGCGGGGGGTCGGCCATCCCGATGAACCATGAAATCAGCGCCACGGCGATACCGCTTCACCTATGGAGCTTGGTCCTGTTCGTTGCCGCTCTGGCCGAAGTACACCGGTTCTCGATCGCGAAGTCACTGGGCACGATCGTAATCGTGTTCCTCGGGTTAATCGTTCTGGCGGTCGGACTGGCGTTTTTCCTCATGGCCGCCCGGATCGTGAACGTTTGACCGTTGCTCGTGCCTTGCGAGGGGTGCGTACCCAAAGACGGGAGTTCTCGGGGAGAGTCTTCGCAAGCCCGAAAAACCCTAACCCTCAAGGCCCAACCTGTCCATCAAGCACGCTGGCCACCGCCCCCGCCAACTCCGCGTTGGCGACGATCAGCGCGCGGTTAGCGCGAAGGCTGCGTCCCTCGGTCGCCTGCCGCAGCCGGTCGAGGAGGAATGGCGTCACCGCCTTCGCCTTGATCCCGAGGGAACGCGCCTCGGTCAAGGCGACCGCGAGGGCCGATTCCATCACCTCGCGGCCGAGGGCTTCCGTCTCGGGAACGGGCTGGGCCAATACGACCGCCCCAGGGAGTCCCAACCGGCGGTGTGCCTGCACGAGCGCCGCGGCCTCCGACGGGGCGTCGACCCGCATGTCCAGCGACAGCCCGCTGGAGAGGGTTGTGAAAGCCGGGAAATCATCCGTCCGGTAGCCCACGACGGGCACGCCGCGTGTCTCCAAGACTTCCAGCGTGGCCGGGATGTCGAGGATCGACTTGACCCCCGAGCAGACGACGAGTGCGCCATCAGCCTGGGCCAGTTCGTCCAGGTCGGTCGAGACGTCGAAGGTCACGGCGGCCTCGCGGTGGACCCCGCCGAGGCCCCCCGTGGCCAGGACCGACACTCCATGCATGCGGGCGATCCGGAGGGTTGCGGAGATCGTCGTGGCCGCATCGAGCCCTCGCGCAACGACCATTCCTAGGTCGCGCCGGCTCGCCTTGAGGAACCGGCCTGAGCGCGCGACGTGCTCGACCTCGGCCTCCGAGAGGCCAACCCGAAGGATGCCATCGAGCACCGCGATCGTCGCCGGAACCGCCCCCGCGCGTCGCACGGCCGCCTCGGACGCGAGGGCCGTCTCGAGGTTGTCGGGCCAGGGCAGGCCGTGGGCGATCAGCGTCGACTCGAGAGCGACCACGCCCTCCCCCCGTCGAGCGCGGACTGGACCTCCGCGGAAACGCGTGTGAATGGCGACATAGCAGGCACCCTGGACGAAAATGGGCCGATCGGGCCGGAGAAAGGTTCCAAGTTTGGCCCCACCCGTGCGTATAATCAGAGGGACAACTTTCCGTCGCGATGCCCCTTTCCGAGGACAATGCGAGTTATCTTGGATGTTCTCCAGGGCCCTCGCAAGGGCCGAACGTTCGTCTTCGATCGCCACGACACGTTCATCGTGGGGCGTTCGCGGTTCGTGCATTGCCCGATGCCCGAGGACTCCGCCCTCTCGCGGGACCACTTCCTGATCGAGATCAGCCCACCGCGCTGTGAGATCCGAGACCTGGGGAGCACCAACGGCACGTACGTCAACGACGAACGGGTGGACCGGGTCCGGCTCCGCTCGGGCGACCGGATTGCGGCGGGCCAGAGCGTCTTTCAGGTGCGGGTCGAAGGGACCGGCGCGCCGGCGCAGGAGAACGCGGCCCCGGCGGCCGAGCGCACGGCGACGATCCGTGTCGCGTCCAACGGCGCGCCGATCCGGTGCGCGGGCTGCGGCGGGCCGGCATCAGAGGAAGTCGACGTCGTCACCGACTCGAACTCCGCCAACGGCGAACCGGTCGAATGGCTCTGCCCCCTCTGCCGCTCCGACGTGGCCACGCTCCCCCAGCCGGTCCCCCATTTCACGACCTTGCGTGAGCTGGGGCGCGGGGCCATGGGGGTCGTCTACCAGGCCCGCAACAACCAGACCGGCCGGCTCGTCGCCCTGAAGCTGATCGTTCCCGAGTCGGCCGCGACCCGCTCGGCCATCGACCGCTTCCTCCGCGAGATGTCGGTCATCAGCCAGTTGAAGCACCCGAACATCGTCGAGTGGCTCGAGCAAGGGATGACCCGCGGCCAGTTCTGGTTCGCGATGGAGTACGTCGCCGGCTCGAACCTCGAGGCCCTGGCCAACGCCGAGCCCGGCAAGTACCCGATCCGCCAGGCGTGCCGGATGGCCTGCCAGGTCCTCAAGGGGCTGGAGCAAGCTCACAGCCTCGGCTTCGTGCACCGCGATATCAAGCCCGAGAACATCCTGATCGGCCGGACGCCCGAAGGTCTGATCGCGAAGATCTCCGACTTCGGGCTGGCCAAGAGCTTCCGGGGGCTAGGGCTGTCGGGCCTCACGTTCTCGGGCGAGATGCGGGGGACCGTGCCGTTCATGCCGCCCGAGCAGATGCTCGACTTCAAGACCGTCACGCCGTCGGCCGACCTGTACGCGACGGCGGCGACGCTCTACTACTTGATTTCGGGACAGTTCATCTACGACCAGATTGGCGACGGCGGCGACCTGATCCGCACCCTGCTCGAGGAACCGCCGGTGCCCGTCCAGAACCGCCGGGCCGACGTTCCCGCCGGACTGGCGGCCGTCCTTCAGAAATGCCTCGCCCGCGACCCGAAGGACCGGTATCCGACGGCGGCGGCGATGAGACAGGCCCTGAGGCCATTTTGCTGATGCTCATGGCCCTGGGGCCAAGTCGGCTCCATGGTCAGCCGGCACGATGACCTCGACTGCACTTGCGACCAGTTTGACCGTGACCGGTGTCTCTCCGATGATCTCGCCATCCGCCTGCACGGGGAGGGATTTCGACAGCGTCTCGATCGTGACCCCCTCGCGCGCGGTCAGGTAGCGGACGCGGTGGTCGCGGCGGTGTTGGCCGTTGACGACGTGCCAGGCCAGCATCGCGTAGTCGAACAGATTGCGTGCGCGGACGACGCACACGTCGAGGCGGCCGTCGTCGGGACGGATGTCCGGCCCCCAGCGGAGCGGGGGTTGCCCGAGGATGCCGCTGTTGGCGACCAGCACCTGCGAGGCGCGAAGGCGCAACTCCGCGCCGTCGACCGTGAGCCGGAAGCGCCTCGGCTGGAACCCGAACAAGCTGCGTAAGGCGGTCCCGATGTACGCGAGCCGCCCGAACCGCTTCTTTTTTTCGGTCGGGGTGTCGCGGATCATGATCGCGTCGATACCGACGCCAACCTGGGTGAAGTAGCAGTGCTCGCCCACCCGCATGGCGTCGATGCGCGCGAAACGGTGCGCGCCCGCGAGAAGCGCGCAGGCCGCTCCAAGGTCGACGGGGATGCCGAGTTCGCGCGCCAGCACGTTGGCCGTCCCCAGCGGTAGGATACCGAGCGGGACGTCCGTCCCGACCAGTCCCTCCGCGACACCGGAGACGGTCCCATCGCCCCCGGCCGCGACGACCATGGCGAAGCCCCGGGCGCATGCCTCGCGGACGATGTTCACGAGTTGCTCGTCGTGCCCCGTCTCGTGAATCTCGCAGAACGGCTCCGCGTGTCCCGCGTTGCGCGGGAAGTCGCGTTCCAAGGTATTGCGGACGGTATCGGCGACGTAGCTGCCGGCCTTGGGATTGATGACGATAAAGATGCGCTGGGTGGTGGTCAAGGCATGACCTCGGCTCGTTCGCGCTGTACAGGCGGGGGCGCGTCGACGTGCTTCTCGCGAAGGACCGTCTTCGCGTCCTGCACCACGGCCTTGGGAGTGAGGAACTCCAGGTTGTAGATCTCGCGCTGGCGCCCGCGCGGGTCGACGAGGAACACGCGCGAAGGGTGGTCGAGGACGCCGCTTGGCCCGACCTTGGCCCACATGCCCCAGGCGGCGATGACGTCGGCCACTTGGGCCGGCGGGCCGGTCAAAAAGTGCCAGGCACCGAGGTCGGCCTTGTACAGCCTGGCATAATCGGCGAGCACCTCCGGCCGGTCACGGGTCGGATCGAGGGTGATCGAGACGAAGTGCACCTGCTCGCCCCAGAGTCCCTCATCGCGCAGCGCCTTCGCCACGAGCCGAAGCCGCTGGGTGGTCGCCGGGCAGGAACCGGTGCACGTCGTGTAGACGAAGCTCACGACGACGGCCTTCCCACGCAGCTCGTCGAGCGCGAATCGCGCGCCGCGCTCGTCGACGAGGCGCGTCGCCGGTGCCGGACCGATGTCGGCCAGCGGCGACGCTCCAAGCACGAACAACATCGCGACCCATGCCATGCCGAGTCACTCCAAATATGCCCCGTGCGATCCGCGATCCGTGTCGGTTTGTAGGGCCCATGAAATGCACCCTCCATGAATGCAGTTCGGCTGCCCTGAGAACGACGAAACCTGCAAAGCCACCTCACGGCCACACCTCAGTTCAACAGCATGTCATGCCCCCGCGCCGGCCCGGTCGGGAACTTGTTCAGGTCGATGCTGAAAAACGGGTCGACCTTCATCCCGTCCGGACCAATATGGACCAGCCGCACCCAGAACCTGCCCGCGTGATCCAGGGTCGACAACAGGGAGTTGGACGCATACATCCTTCTCCCGTCCCCCGTGACATGCATCATGTTCGGCTGCACACCGGGGGCGACGGTGCTGAACAGTTTCGGATGCTCGGGGTCGGCGACGTCCCACTGCTGGATGAGGTTGTCGTTGAAGCAACTGACGAACAAATAGCGGTCGTCGGGACTCTGGCGCAGGTCGGCGGGGAGGGCGCCGGTGTCGGCGACTTTCCGGAACGCATAGGTGCCGTCGGCCTGCCCTTTGAAGAGCCAGAGTGAGTTGTCGAGCGCGCAGTTGGTGAACCCGTAGTTGCTCTCCGGCTTGAGGCTCCAGCGCACCTCCAAGGGGGCGAGGCCGGCCTTGCCGACCTGCAGGGGCTTGCGCTCCTTGAGGTCCCACACGACCATCTCGCGGCCGAAGTCTTTCAGGTCCATCTGCGCGAGCGGCTTGCGATAGTTCCGCAGGGGGGTGAAGCTGCTGGAGACCATCCGGTTGAGGTCGGGCTTGATCGCCACGTCGTAACCATAGGGGGCGTCGCTCGGGTTGGAGATCCGGCGGATAAAGCGCCCGTCGTTGGTGAACTCGGCCATCCCGGCGGGCAGTCCCCCGTCGGCTGCGCCCAGGAAGTTGATCAGCATCCGCCCCGGGAGCGCATAGTACGTGTGCGGACCCGACAGGCCGGTGCGCCCGGGCACGTCCTCCAGGACCTTCTCGACACGCGGCCTGGCCGGGTCGGTCGCGACGTCGAGGATCCAGACCCGGCTCGACAGCAGGCCGCCCGCCCAGATGCGCGTACGGTCGTCGGTGTAGCCCCAGTGGTGCGTCTCGTTCCCCTTGCTGCCGAGGTCGAGCGTATAGGTGATCGTGCCATAGCTGGGGCTGTCGGCGTCGACGTCGATGACGGCCAGGAAGTCGTTATCGCGTGCGTCGGCGTCGACACAAAAGAGATACAGATATTTCTCCGGCCGGTCGAGTCGTTTGACATAAGGGGAGAGACACGTTTCGGCCGCCGCGGGCGCTCCCAAAGTTCCGAGGAGCAGGGCCAGGCTTATGGTCCAGTGCCGTTGCGACATCAGCGTGGTCTCCATGCTCGCGGTGCGCTCGACAAGCCCAGGGGACCCCTGCAACGTATCATCCTCCACCGGCCACCCGCCACCCCCCGCCGAGCTTCCGCTGGCCGCGACCCCAGGGCCAGCGCGGGGGGCCGAGCACGAAGGCCCCGAGTACGGTCAGGCCGAACGCGCAGTAGCCCACCGTGAAGACCCAGGGCGGCGCCTGGAAGAACATGAGCCGGTGCGCCCAGTAGCCGACGAACGCCCCCGGGTAGGTCTCCTGGCCGGCGAGCCGCCGCAACGTGTTCTCCAGAATCGTCAGCGGACAGATCACACCGCAAAGCGCCTGCGCGGCCACCACGCCGATAGCCGCCAGGTGCAACACGCGGAACCAGAAGTTGCGCACCCAGCTCCAACCGAGCGCGAGTCCCAATACGATGGCCGCCAGCCCGAAGACGACGAACGCGACGAACGCTGCATGCAATACAACGACGATGTCCGCCAGGATCCGCGCCCAGAGCATGTTTACCCTCCGATCGATCGAGAAGACGGCGAGCCGGCCTGATGGCCCCTTGCCTTCTCTGAGCGAAACGGCGGGAGGCGTGCCATGCGGAATCCCACAGGGCCGACCCACGGGCTTCCCGGACCGAACGCGGTGCTGGCCTCAAATCGTAGCAGTCCATGCGGTCGCGCCGGCCGCGGCGTGGCAGACGTGAACATCGGGCACGGTCCCGAATCGACGTGCAAAACGCTCCGACACCGTGGCGGCGAACGCGCCGGCACGCCCGGTCTCGACCAGATTGACCGTGCAGCCGGCCCAGCCGGCGCCGGAGAGCTTGCCGCCGAGAAAACCGGGGGCGGCTTCGGCCGCCTCGATCAAGGCGTCGAGCGCGGGGGCGCTGTTGTCGAAGTCGTCGCGGCTGGAGGCGTGCGAGGCCGACATCAAGGCGCCGAACTCGGCGAGCCGCCCTGCGCGGAGCGCGTCGGCCCCGCGCTGAACGCGGGCGTTCTCGGTCAGGACGTGCCGCGCTCGCAAACGCCCGACCGGGTCGAGGCGGTCCCAGTGCTGTTCCAACTGCTCGAGCGCGATATCGCGGAGCCAGCGGGCGCCGAAATACGTTACCACGCGCTCGCACTCGGCCCGACGCTTGTTGTACATGCCGTCGGCGAGCCGCCGCGACGTCTTCGAGTCGCACACGACGATCGCCGGCGCGGGTTCGCCGAGCGACAGGCGCGCGAACTCCAGGCTGCGACAGTCGAGGCTGAGGGCGAACCCCGCCTTACCGAACAGGACCGAGAACTGGTCGAGCAACCCGGAGGCCACGCCGACGAACTCGTTCTCGCCCCGCTGGAGCATCTGCGCAAGCGCCATGCGCAGCTCGTCGGCCCGCCCGGCGCACGGGGGCCGTTCGTCCAGCACGGCGGGATCCTCGACCACTCCGGCCGCGATCAGGAACATCGCGAGGGCCGCCTGTAGGCTCGCCGAGCTGGACAGCCCCGCGCCGAGCGGGACGTCGCCGGCGATCGCCGCCTCGAAACCACCCCGCACATTCAGCCGCTCGCCCAAGGACCAGAGCACCCCTCGGACATAACGGCCCCACGAGCCGTCGGCCCCCGGCTCGATCCGGTCGACCGCGAACTCGTCACCCGCGCTGAACTGCACCGACCGCACCCGGGCCAGTCGCCCCTCGACCGCGCGCCCGGCGATCTCCGTGTACCGGTCGATCGCGGCCGCGATCACCAGTCCGCCGTTGTAGTCCGTGTGGTTTCCCAGCAGCTCCACCCGCGCCGGCGCCCGCGCCATGGCTGTCGGCGCACCACCGAACGTCCGCCCAAACTCGGCGCGGACCAGTGCGTCCAGATCCCCAGAGGAGGACATGACCCATCCCGCGAGAAAGGCAAAGAGACTATCCGCAGATAACGCAGATTAACGCAGATTAAATTACAAATTTACTTCGATCTGATTTATCTTTTCGTCTGCGCGTATCGGCGACATCTGCGGATCAACTTCTTCAGGCCACCGCCGCGGCCCCGGCCGCCTGGCGGAGTGCCTCGGCCTTGTCGGTGCGTTCCCAGGTGAACTCGGGCTCCGACCGGCCGAAGTGGCCGCCGCTGGCGGTCTTGCGGTAGATCGGCCGGCGCAGGTCGAGGTGCCGGATAATGCCCGAAGGGGTCAGCGGGAAGAGCTCGCGCACCAGCTCGGCGATCCGCGCGTCGGGAACCTGGCCGGTGCCGAACGTGTCGACGTGGATGCTCACGGGCGCCGACACGCCGATGGCGTAGGCGAGCTGGACCTCGCAGCGCTCGGCCAGGCCGCTGGCGACCACGTTCTTGGCCACGTAGCGGGCCATATACGCGGCCGACCGGTCGACCTTCGTGGGATCCTTGCCGCTGAACGCGCCGCCGCCATGCCGGCCCATGCCGCCGTAGGTGTCGACGATGATCTTTCGCCCCGTCACCCCGGCGTCCCCGTGCGGGCCGCCGACCACGAACTTGCCCGTCGGGTTGATGTAGCACTTCAGGTCGCCGTCGACCAGCTCGGGGGGCAGCACGGGCAGGATCACCTGCTTCTTGATCGTCTCCTGGATCGTCGCGTGCGAAACTTCGGGCGCGTGCTGAGTCGAGACCACCACGGTGTCGATCCGAACCGGTGTGTACCCCTCGTACTCGACCGTCACCTGGCTCTTCGCGTCGGGGCGGAGCCACGGGATCGAGCCATCCTGGCGCAGCTCGGTGATCCGGTTGATGATCCGGTGGGCCAAGGCGATCGGCAGGGGCATCAGCTCGGGCGTCTCGTTGCAGGCGAAGCCGAACATCATGCCCTGGTCGCCCGCGCCGATGTCCTTGCCGCGGTCGGCGTCGGCGTTGACCCCTTGGGCGATGTCGGGCGACTGCTTGCCGAGCACGACGATGACCGCGCACGTGGTGGCGTCAAAGCCCATGTCGCTCGACGTGTAGCCGATCCGGCGGACGACGTCGCGCACGATCGTCGGGTAGTCTACCGAGGCCTTCGTGGTGATCTCGCCCGCCAAGCAGACGAGTCCGGTCGTAAGCAAGGTCTCGCAGGCGACGCGCCCCTCCGGGTCTTGCGTCAGGATCGCGTCGAGGATGCTGTCGGAGATCTGGTCGGCCATCTTGTCCGGATGGCCCATCGAGACCGATTCACTCGTGAACAGGTAGCGGTCGTTCTGAGGCACGGAAGGTCGTCTCCTATGACCGGGCGACGGCAAGGTGTCGGTCGCGGGGGAAACGGCGGCCGGGTGGCTCCGTCCGGGGCGGCCGTATGATGTTTAGCGAGTGTAACAAGCGGTGGCGAAAAAGGAAACAGAACTGGCTTAGGGGGCTGCGCGTCGAAAGATGACGCGTCTCGCGAAAGATTTTGAACGGCGAGCGGGTGTTAAGTACACAATGGTCTGTGCGGCGCGCCTGTTCGTCACGTCTCCGGATCTCAGGTGAAGCCATGTCTCGTGCCCGGCTCGCTACGCTCGCCCTCCTGGCGTTCGCCCCGTTGCTACTGGCCGGTGACGACCCCTCCCAAGCCGCGCGGGCGAAAGCGATGCGGGAGATCGCGCAGGCGGTTCAGGTCCAGTCAAGCGATGGGGCCAAAGTCGAGCTGGTGGACGAGCCCGTCTACCGCTGGGACGACCCCGCGCGTCGGTTCGGCGACGGCACCGTATGGGTCTACGGCACCTCGGGACGCCCCACTGCGCTCTTGACCCTGTCGCTCAACCAGAACGTGCAAACCGGCGTCGAATGGCTCCACGAGCTCGCAGCGCTCACCGACACGCGGTTCGCGGCGGAAAGCCGCGACGGCTGGCTCTGGAGCCCCTCCGGGCCGGGAATGATGTTCCGGCCGATCCCGAACGCCCCGGTTCCGGCGACCGACGAGGCGAAGCGGCTGCGACAGTTGAACGAGCAGGCGCGGCGCTTCAAGGCGTTCGAGCTTTTCGACCCCTCCAGTGACGGTCGCGTCCAGCGCTACGAGCTGCGCCTGCTCACGAAGCCGGTCTACCGCTACAAGGACGCCGCCCGGGGCATCCTCGACGGCGGAGTCTACCTCATTGCCTACGGACGGAACCCGGAGATCGTGCTGGTCGTCGAGGCCCGGGCCGACGGGAAGGCTGCGCCCCAGTGGTCGTACGGCCTCGGCCGGATCTCGACGGCGGGTCTGCACGTGATGCTCGACGACCAGGACCTCGCCCCTTGGCCGGGCGACGAAGCGCGCTACGGTCCGAACCGGCCATACCATATCTTCGGACTCCCCGCCCGCGGCCTGAATGCCGAGAAGTGACCGCCGTTTTCAACGTCCCGCCGCTAGGAGGGGTGCGGGGGTGTCGACGCGCAATCGCGTCGGATCGTTCCCGCGCATGGCCCCGGCTTCCTGATCCTTATTTCGTTCCCCATCTCACTGCTGTGGTATCTTTTCTGGGCGCGGGGTCCGCCAGGCCTCCTCTTGCTGGTCGCACGGGTCGGCCGCCGGCTGCTAACCTGCATGACGGCCGTCGTGGTCTGCAACGCGCGGTACGACCATTAGCGCGTCGATTTCCCGGGCGTGGCCTATCCCCCGTCTTGACGGCAGGCGGAGAGATGTAAAACGATGGAGCACAACGACCAGCCTCCGTCACGTCCGGCGGGGTCGGGCCACGTCACCGATCACCTGGCCAACGAGCGCACGTTTCTGGCGTGGATCCGGACGTCCCTGGGCTTGATCGGCCTGGGTTTCGTCCTCGCCCGGATGGGGCTTTTTCTCCGCCAGCTCGCCGCGACGGCGGGCTTCGAGCGCGCTCGGAAGTTCCACCCGGGGCAAGAGTTCCTCGTTTCCGGGCTCGTTTTCCTGCTGCTGGGGACCGCACTCTGCGCCTGGTCCGGCTGGCTCTATCGGCGCACACGCGAGGCGATCGACGCCGGTCGTTTCGAGCCAGCCTGGGGCGCGGTGCTGGCCTTGACCGTCGTCATGGTGTTGGGCGGGCTGATGATCGTCGGACTCGTGCTCTGGCGGACGTTCAGTCCGGATGGGGCTTAGAAGGATTTCCGATGTCAATGTAGGGTGCATGAATTGCACCGTCCCCATTTGTGCCGATGGGGACGGTGCAATTCATGCACCCTACAAAACGAGACATTGCTCCAGAGACGGATCCGCACGCACGTTCACCCACCAACGACCACCCGCCCCGGCCGTTCGCCGTGCGGCTCCTCGATCGTGATCTCCCGGTCGAGAAACGCCCGGATCGTCGCGGCGTTCGTGCGGAGGTGCTCGGTAACGTCAGAGACCGTGTAGACGCTCTGGCCCGGGGCGAGGGCCAGGGGGAGCAAGATCTGGTCGGCGGAGTGGGGGTCAACGGCACCTTGGGCCACCGCCTCGAAGGCCAGCAGCTCCATGACGGCCTCGTCGGCGACGACTTCGGAGGGCTTCCCGCGCTCGCCGAGGCCGACGAACGTGGCGGGGGCCGTCCCGTCGTGCTCGGCCACCAGGCTGATCGCGGCCCCCTGGCCGGGGCTGCGCCACTCGGTCAGGTCGATCTCGGCGCTGAGGCCGTATTCGGCTAAGCGCGTGAGTGCACGGTCGCGCATCCGCTGCGCGATGTCGGGGCGGAGGTTAGCCACGCCCGCGACGCCGCGGATCCGTCGGAGCGGACCCCGGGCGGTCCCGTTCAGGGCCCTGGGCTTCCCGGGTTCGATCCAGGCGTCGAGGCGGCCGCCCCCTTTGGGATAGAACCCCGCCTCCGGCATCGCGACCGCCACCGACAGCCCCACCGCCGCGAGGTGGGCGCGCCAGGTCGATTCGAGGAAAGGGAAGGCGGGGGCTTTCGGGTTAAACGTGCCGCCACTGAGCGCCACGCGCACCGGACCCTGAGCCGTCAGCGCCAAGGGAAGGTGAAGCGTCTGGAGGACCAGGCTCGTCGAGCCGGCCGTGCCGATGTCGATGACGAGGTCGCGCGGCTCGTAGGCGGCCGGCTGGAAGCTCAGCTCCCTCGATCCGACCACGGCCCCCCGCACGTCCGCCCGGCCCAGCTCGGCCGCGGCCAGGACGGCCGACACGTGCTGTGGGCGCAGGCCCGGCTTGTCACGATTGGCGCGGACCCGCGTCATGCGGAACGGCTTGCCCGTCAGCAGCGACAGGCTGAGCGCGGTGCGTAGGATCTGCCCGCCCCCTTCGCCGTGTGAGCCGTCCAGGGTGACCATTCGCGACGGCACGGCACGGGCCTCCTGGAGCGCCGGGCGGGGCGCACGGTGCGGCGCGAACACGGCCTCGCGATGACCCACGTGCCGGACCCAGACCTTCCGGCGCCCCGCCGGCGGCTCCGGATCCCAGTATCGCTCGGATGACGCGAGTTGCCAATCCATTGGCCGAGGCTCCTTTTGAGGTCGGGCCGTGTCCGCGGGCGTTCCCGACCCGGGGACCAGGTCGGGAACGCGGCGGCCAAACCGCCGCTACATTGACGATGCGCGCGTCAGGCGGTCAAGGGGGGACCCCTCTCACGACTTCGGCGGGTCGACCGGCTGGAGCCCGGCCGGCGGCGTACCGCCCGATCCGGGCGTACCCGACTTACCCTGCAAGGCCCACATCAGGACGACTTTCTGCAAGAGCCGGTCGCTCCCCGGCTCGGGCTCGGTGAGCAAGAACGCGCCCAGGCTGCGAGGGTGGTCCGGCAGGCAGCCGACCACGATGGCCTGGTCGGGCTGAAGCGTCAGGTTGGCCGTCAGCTCCCGCAGGGTTTCTTCCTGCTGGCCGTTCTTGAGCGCGTATTGCTGGGGCGCGTACAGGCCGCCGTTCGAGATCGTGCCGATCGATTGCTGGACGGGGCCATGCTGGATCTCGGGCACCAGCCGCACGCCGACGCTCGTGGTCCCTTCGTATTGGGTCGTGGCCCGGAGGATGCCGCCGGCGTCCTTGTACTCCTTACCGGTCGCCTGCCCGTGACGGCTGAGGAAGAGGCTCGCCCGCGGCACCGCCGGCACGGGGCGGATCAGCGCGGGCTCACCATCGGGCAGGATGTACTTCACCGGCTCGACCTTGTTCGGCGGCGGCGCCTTCACGAGCGCGTCGATTTCGGCGGGCAATCCGCCCGTCAGCAGTCCGACCCGCAGCCCGTTCTCCTCCAAGGCCCGGCGCGCCTCCGGCCCGACCGCTTGTTCATCCACCCCGCGCCAGAGCACGTCATTGATGGATTCGTCTCGGAGCGGGCGCGCCAGGATCACGACCGTCAGCAAACAACGCTTCGGCTCGATGACCTGCCCGCTCTGACCCCCGATCCGCGTGATCAGGCTCGACGGACGCACGTCGGACGACGTGCGGTTGAGCGAGCAGCCCACCACCAGGGCCAACAACGACAGTACGGCGAGCAACTTCTTCGGGAACATGGGCGGAATCCTTTCCGCGGCGCCTCGAAGAGGAAGAGAACGACGTGACGATAAACGTTTGACTTGATCGGAAGTGTTCCCGTGCAGGTCCCGGCAGCGGGCACTCGGGGAGCTTAGAGTGATCAGCCTTTTCCGTCAACCGCAAGGTTGCGCTGGCCGCAGGTCGACGCGTGATCGAAAAATCGAACAGCGGAATGACTTCGGGGTGACACGCGCTTGCTCTTTGACGGCCATGGAAAAAAACGCCCAAGCCGTGCTTGACCGATTCGGCGACTCTTTGCACAATGCCGCCGCAATCCGGGAACCCCCCTCGCAGAAACCGCCCCTGCTCTCGGATGGGGCGGTAAGCGGGCGCAGAGGATGGTGTGGCCCGCACCTGTATGGTCCCGCTTGCCTGACAGCTTCGTGCCACCGTTGCGGCACGGCACGGGGCAGGACCGGGGAACAGTCGTTCGAGAACCTGGTCTCATTCAAGGAGGAATCTCGCCGTGATGCGTCGCAGTCCCGCCTTGTCGGCCGTGCTGGCGGCCGCCCTGATCCTGGCTGGTCGGACCGCGCAGGTCATGGCCGCGCCGATCGGTACCAGCTACGAGTTGATCAACAACTCTAACCATCCCGTTTCAGAGGTGTTTCTCAACGTCACGGCGAACGCAAGCATCGCCGACTTGGCGAACGAAACCCCCGCGAATACGCCCACTTACACGGTGCTTGCCAGTACCCCGGGCTCTAACCCTGTGACGCTGTTGTCCGACAGCACATTCCAGACAGAATCTAACCCAGACCCGACCGGACATCCCTTTCGATTGCAGACAGTCGTGGGGACGCCACAGGATACCAGCCAGCATTACGTCCTGCTCGACTTCCAATTCGCCGGTGCCCAGGACAAGAGCGATAAGGGCCCCAACAACAATTGGACGGGGCAAAACTGGAGCAATACCCTCCTCCAGCCCGGCCAGATGGTACACTTCACGCTAACGCCCGGTTACCCCGGCCCCCTCTCCGTGTCGCTCAGCCCCGACGCCTTCATTGATGCGGGGCTGCCGGGTTACACCTCGGCGGGGTTGACGTTGAAGGTGATCAAGCCCTCGGACAACGGGGGGGGTAACAACGACAATGGCCACCACCACGGCGATCCGCCACCGGCAAACACGCCTGAGCCGTTGTCGGTCGTCCTCTGGTCAACCCTGGCCGGCGCAGGTCTGATGCGCGCCCGCAAGCTCCGCCGCGCGGCGGCCCAAAGTTAAGCGAGCCCGAAATCACGGCGCGATTTCTCGACGGATGCCCGAGGGACTCCTCCCCCTCCGGCATCCGTTCGTCACTTGGCAACACCCCGGCCGGCCGTCAAGATAGTGCACCCGCGCGGCGCCAGAGGCCGCACAGGCCCCTCGTCCCCGGGAAGGTGCCGGCCGGCCGTGAAGATCTTGCTCTCCGAAGCCCAAATCCTGGACCGCGTTCGCGCGCTCGGCCGCCAGATCGAGGCCGACTACCAGGGAAAGCCCCTTACGATCGTGGCTGTGCTGACCGGCAGCCTCATCCTCCTGGCGGACCTGATCCGACAGATCCAGCTCCCCCTCCGCGTGGCCCTGCTCCAGGCCAGCAGCTACAAAGGGGCAACCACCACCGCAAGCGACCTGGTGATCAACGATGCGTTCGCCCCCGACGTCGCGGGGCGCGACGTGCTGCTCCTGGACGACATCCTCGACACGGGGCATACCCTCAGCACGCTCGTTCGACACGTCTCGGAGCGGGGTGCCTTGAGCGTCCGCACCGCGGTGCTGCTCCGCAAGATCGGCCGGCAGGAAGTCCATCTCGAACCGGACTACTGGGGGTTCGAGATCCCCGACGCGTTCGTCGTCGGCTACGGCCTCGACTACGACGATGATTACCGCCACCTTCCCTACGTCGCCGTGCTCGACGGGCCCCACGCGAGCTGAACCCGCCGTGAAGCTTGCCCTGGTCACCCGCCGCTACCCGCCGTTGATCGGCGGGGCCGAAAAAGTGCTGAGCTATCTCGCGCTGGCGTTCGCCCGCGAGGGGGCCGACGTCACCGTGCTGACCGCCCGGCCGCCGGACCCGGACCTGCCGGCGGCCGAAGCGGTGCCCGTCCCGCCAGGCGAGGGCCGGCTCTCGGTCATTCGCCTGCCGACGTCGCGCGTACGGTTCCTGGGCACCTGGCTCTACATGCGGAACCTCCAGCGCTGGTTCGAGACGCACCCGGTGGACCTCGCCTACGTCTCGATGCTGAAGCACGACGCGTACGTTGTCGTTGGTGTGGGCCAACGCCGGGGGTTTCCCGTGGTCTTGCGGCCCGAGGGCGCGGGTGCCACCGGAGACATCGCGTGGCAGTCGTGGGGCCGCTTCGGCCGCGCGATCGGCCGGCGCTGCCGGAAGGCCGATGCCTTCGTCTCGATCTCCGCGGCGATCACCGACGAGTTGCGTCTCGCGGGCTACGACCCGGCCCGAATTCTCGCCCTGCCCAACGGCGTCCCGGTGCCGGACACGCCCTGGCAGCGCCGGGACGGCTGGCGCGAGGCGCCGCGCGCGGTCTTCGTCGGCCGGCTCGCGCCGGAGAAGGGGCTCGACACGCTGCTCGAGGCCTGGGCCAAGGTCCGGGCCGCGCAACCTGCCGCGCACCTAACGCTCGTCGGCGAGGGGCCGGAACGTCCGGCCCTGGTGGCAAGGGCCGCTGCGCTCGGCCTGGCCGGGGCGGTCGAGCTGACGGGGGCGGTGTCCAATCCGGCCGAGTCCCTCCGCGCGGCCGACCTGTTCGTGTTACCCTCGCGAGAGGAGGGGATGAGCATCGCCCTGCTCGAGGCGATGGCGCTCGGCATGCCCCTGGTCGCCTCGTCGGTGCCGGGCAACCGCCGGCTCGTCCAGGACTTCAAGCACGGCCGTCTCGCCCCGCCCGACGATCCCGACGCCCTGGCCCACGCGATCATCGAGCAATGGTCGGGCTTCGACCGCGCCGTCCACATGGGCCGTGCAGCGCGGAGCCGGGTGGAGCAGGAGTTCTCGATCCAGGCCGTCGCGCGGCGGCACCTGGAATGCTTTGGGAAGCTGATCGCCGCGAAACGCCGTGGGTAACGGCTCCCGAAGCGAGAAAGGAGCGCAACATGCCCGCCGGATTCTGGGGAGGCATCGTGGGCGCCGCGACCCGTACGCTCACGTGCCCGCACTGCGGCAAAACGCAAACGGTCAAGCGCCAGCCGCCGCCGTTTCAGGTCACCTGCGCGCACTGCGGCCGGCCATATCGCGTGACCGAACGCGGGGTCGAGGCGCTACGCGACCGCTGAGCCTGAGATGGGGCCGATCGCGGCCCCACTGGGCCGGCGTACGGCCTTTACGCTACACTGGCGACGGCCGGACGTGCGCCGGCGTTCTGTTCCCTGGTTGTCGGGATTCGCCGTGCTCAACGTATTGCAACTGATCCCCACCCTCGACCGCTCCGGCGCCGAAAAACAGATGGTTCTGCTGGCAACGGGTCTGCCGCGCGACCGGTTCCGCGTCGAGGCGGCCGCGCTCACCCGGCTCGGGCCGCTGGAGGCGGAGCTGCGCGCCTCCGGCGTGCCGGTCACCCTGATCGGCAAGCGCGCCAAGCTCGACCCCATAGCGCTTCTACGACTGACGCGCTGGATGAGGGACAAGCGCTTCGACGTCGTCCAGACCTGGATCTTCGCGGCGAACACCTACGGCCGCATCGCCGCACATTGGGCGCATGTACCCGTCGTCGTGACCGCTGAGATGGCGGTCGACCTCTGGAAGGGACGCCGCGACCTGGCCGTTGACCGCAGGCTGGCGCACTGGTGCGATCGGGTCGTGGGCAACTCGCGCGCGGTGGCCGACTTCTACCGGCGGGTCGGGGTGCCCGAGGACCGTCTGACCGTCATCCCCTCCGGGATCGCCGACGAGGAGCCGCCGCACATCGACCCCGCCCGGGTGCGTACTGAGGTGGGCGTGCCGCCCGACGCTCCGCTGGCGCTCTTCGCCGGGCGCCTCGCGCCCCAGAAGGGTGTCGACGACTTGATCGCGGCCCTCGACCTGCTCCAGCACGTCCGGCCCGACCTACACACCCTGATCGTGGGCGACGGCCCGCTGCGGGAACAGCTTGAGGCAACCGTACGCGCCTTCCAACTGAACGACCGGGTGCACTTCCTCGGCCACCGCGACGACGTGCCTCGGCTGCTGGCCGCCGCGGACGTGCTCGTGCTGCCGAGCCTGTACGAGGGCCTGCCGAACGTCGTGCTGGAAGCGATGCGGTTCCGCAAGCCGGTCGTCGCCACGGCCGCCCCCGGGACGACTGAGGTCGTCGCCGACGGCGAGACCGGCCTGCTCGTACCCCTACGCGACCGGCCCGCTTTGGCCCAGGCGATTCGCCGGGTGGTCGCCGACCCCACGTTGGCCCGGCAGCTCGGCGAGGCCGGCCGCGCCCGCGTCGAGGCCGAGTTCCGGGCCGAGACGATGGTCGCGCGCTTCGCCGAGCTCTACGACACGCTGGCCCGGGCCAAGGGGCGCGGTCTCGTCGAGACGCAACGGCAGGGCCTTTGAGCCGGCTTCAGGCGGGGCTGGGCGGAAGCGTGTCGCAACTGCCATCGAGGAGCCTGGCTCCTCCTCCGTATTCCGGTTATCGGCCACCTGCGCGTTGCCTGCATCGGGAGGACGGCGCCGAACACGGGCCCTGGACGACAACCGAACTTGCTCCGTAATATCTCGTAGTCAGCTCCGCGCAAACCGATTTTTCGTTTATCCTCGATCAACGAAACGTTTCGTCGCCGTATCCCTTTGCTCCGCCAGGATGACCTCCGTGTCCGCGACGCGTTACCGAATCCGACTTCGAGAGGGGGCTTTGTACGTAGCCACGGCGAAGCCCAGAAACGGCCTCAGAGTTTGCGCGTTCAGGGAAACGGCGTAAACAAGAGCGGGGTTTTCCACTCAAATGTTAGCCCCTCGCATCATGGCGACCTGGGACCGCACCCGGCGGGCGCGAACGCCGCGTTACGCGGCTGCGCGCTCGCTTGGCTGTTGCGTCGAGGTGCTCGAGGAGCGGTTCCTGCTCACGCAGTCCGCCGATCTTGTGTGGCACTCGGTGCCGGTCGGCACCGTGCCGGCGCAGGTGGACCTAAACGCCTTGTCCGACGCGACATCCGACGCCGCGACGAGCGCGAGCGACCCCACCACCGTGAGCGACATCGAGGTCGCGTCCGGCACGGGTGCGGCCTTACCGATCGGGCCTTCCACGGAATCCATCACGGAAACGACGTCCCTCCACTCCACCCTGCGGACGGCGCAAGCCCTTCCTGACGATATGGACACGGCCGTGTCGGGGACGCTGGGCGCGGCCGGCGCGGCGGGTATCTTTCGGATCCCGTTGGACTCGGCCACGTTGTCGCGCCTGCAACTGAGCCTGTCCTGGACCAATCCCGACATCTCGGGGGCGGCGAGCATCAGGATCCTGGACAGTTCGGCGCACGTTCTCTTGGACGAGGCCTTGTCGGCCGAACCTCTGGGTATCGGCGTTTATTTCGGCCACATCAGCCAGGCACCGGGCGCCTCGCTCTACGTCGAGATCCTTCCCGCGACTGGCTCCGCCCAGAGCGCCGCGCCAACGCCCGGCTATGTCTTGAGAGTGCAGCCCATGAATCCGCCGACCCCGACGGGTCCTCCGGGCCCGCCGTCCGGACCACAGCCGGGGTCCGCAACGGAAACGGATGGACCGACGACCGGTAACAGTTCGACGTACACCGCGGCCGCCTCCACCGCGACGTCCCCCTCCACCGCGACGTCCCCCTCGCCGGTGAACACGCCTCCGGTTATGACGTGGGGAAGGTCGCCGGCGAACCTGCCGACCGCCGTTTTGCCGCTGCCCCGTCTGGCGGCGGCCCCGGTCGGAGGGATCTTCGCCAGCGCTACCGTTGCCGCACTCAGCTCGAACGCGCGGGCAACCCCCACGGTTCCGCCGCGCAACCTCTTCGAGAGCTCCACCGTCGCCGCGCCCAGCTCGAACGCGACAGCCGTGGTGGCAGACCCGAACTTCCTGGAGATCACGCCGGAGGCTTCCGGGCAGCCCCTCGCCACGACGGGTTCCACATCGACGATTACCACCCGAGCGGGGAAACCCGACATGCCGTCCGTGCGCCCGCTGGCACCTTGGGGAAGGACTGGGGAATGGACTGCCGGGGTCGGCGGCGGGCTTCCAGAGAACGCGACCCCGCCCGTTCCTGGCGATGGCGCGCCGCGCCTGATCTTTACGCTCCCGCCCGTTGATATCCTGGCGACCACTCCGGCCGTGCCGGAATCGGCGCGTGCGGGCTGGCCTGGCGACGACGCCACTCTCCCCCGCATTCTCGACGAGCCCTGCGTCGCGGACCCGACGACACGCGTAAACGCCCCCGTCGAAACGACCGCGACCGGCTCCGCCACCCGTCGGCGTCCCCGTACGGTGCTCGCACTCCTGTACGGCTCGGTCTGCGGCTTCCTTGGCCTCACGGCGCCCGAATTCAGAGCGGCCCTTCGACGCGTCTCGCGGAGCGAACTGGAGCCGGACGGCGAGGGGACCGAGTGACCGGGATTGGATGGACCTTGCCCATGCCGGAGAAAATGCGCCGGGCGTGGTCGGGAAAAAGGGGGAGAATCCGACTACCCTTAACGAAGTCCAGGCTGAAAGACGCCTGCGAATTGGGGTCGGCCGCGCCATAAGTCGAGGGATCGAGCGAAGAAACGGCAACCCAACGTAGGGATACACCCCAGGATGACGAAGCGACCCGTGGCTGCTCCCATCCGCCGACGCGGACGTCGGCGGGACCGCTCGGCGGCCCGGGCTTTCGCATGCCGCCTGGAAGTACTCGAGGACCGGTTCCTGCTCGCACAGTCCTCGTTCAGTGCGCCGGCACCCAATGCCGGCAATCCATCCGGGCTAAGCGCAATCGAAGTATTTGTTGGAAAACGCGTTAAGACGTTGGCCGATGCGGACGCGACGCTCACGCCCGACACGACGGCCGACCACTCCACACTGTCGACGGCGGAGGACCTGCCAGCGGACGCGAGCCTGCTGGGCACGTTGAACGCGTCGGGGGCGCCGGGGGTGTTTCGATTGCCGGTCAGTCCCGGCGAGCGTTCGATGGTCATTGCCTTCTCCTGGGTCCAGCCGTCCAGCCGAATTGCGGGCAGCGTCGTCCTCGTGAGTGGTTCGACCGACGTCGTGTGGTCCCACGAGCTGCCGGGAAAGCCGCTCGCGATCGATCTCCAGTTCTCGAACCTCGGGGCCGATCCGGGCACGCCGCTGTACCTCGAGATCGTGCCGGCCGAAAACCACGCCGCACCACCCATCGCAGGCTCATCCGAGTACGCGCTGCACGTGCTGCAGTTTCCGGATCCGCAAGGTTGGAGTCAGGGCTCCGGATTCGCCGGATTCCAGCCCGTGCAATCCCTCGGGTCCGGTCCCTGCCCCAATCGCCAGGCGCCGTTACCGGCTTCGGGGCGGCTGCCCGAAACCGGCACGGGCATAGTCCTCCCCTTGCCCCAGGTGCCTCCATCGCCAGTCGCAGGAATTTTTACGCTCGGTGATTCGAGCGTGCCGGTCGCCAGCATCGTTTCCGTCGTGGCCGATCCGGACTTGCTCGACCTCGTGCCGGTTGCCACGGGGTTGACCTGGAGCGCCGCGCGGTTGACGTTGGCCAGCGCAGGCGACGGCGACGCAAGCGACCCGTGTTGCGTCGGGCTCCCGCGCGACGAGGCAACACCGCTCGCTTCTCAAGAGCCCGGCGCATGGGCCGTCGACCAGGTGTTCGGCTCGGCGAAGGACGAGACGCCCTCGAACCTCGCCTTGTCGTCTCCCCCCGTGGGCATCCGGGCATTCGAGAAATCGATCGCCGCGGACCGGTTCGGCGACCGCGCCACACTTCCCCGGCTGGTCGTCGAGCCCGCGATCGTCGAGTGTGGGCGATCGAAGGTCACGTCGACGAGCCAAACCGCGGCTCACCGGCCGACAGCGAACCTGCGCCCGCGCGCGCTGCTCGCACTCGTCTACAGCTCCGTCTGTTCGATCCTTGGGCTTACGGCCCCCGGCCTCAGCGCAACGCTTCACCAGGCCGCACGCGGCGAGTCAAACGGCTGTAAGCGAGAACCGATACCTCAAACCGGCGCCGTCGTATAGAGTGGCGTCATCACCTCACCCGAGCACAGCCGCAAGGGACGTCGGAGGCGGTCGCGCAGCTCGGTCGCCGGGTCAACCCCGAGCGCGTGGTACACCGTCGCCGCGAGGTCGGGCGGCCCGAACGTCTTGGAAATCGGGTAGGCCCCCAGCCGGTCGGACTTGCCGATCACCTGGCCACCCACCACGCCGCCCCCGGCAAACACCGCGGGGAACACCGCGGGCCAGTGGTCGCGGCCGGGAACGTCCCCCTTGTTCAGCTCGAAGATCCGAGGCGTGCGTCCGAACTCGCCAAGCATGACGACGAGCGTTTCGTCCAGGAGCCCACGCGTCTTCAGGTCGTCCAGCAGGGAGGACACCGCCTGGTCCAGCGGCGGGAGCAGATCATTCCGCAGCCGCGGGAAGTTACCGACGTGCGTGTCCCACGTTTGCACGATGCCCATCGTCGCCTGCACCACCGGAACACCCGCCTCCACGAGCCGCCGCGCGAGCAGGAGCGACCGGCCGAAGATGTGCTTGCCGTAGCGGTCGACCAGGCGCGGGTCTTCGCGCTCGGTGTCGAGCGCCTGGCCCACCTTGCCGCTGCAAAGCATCGCCAGCGCAGAGTCCTGATGGTCGACGAACGCATCCCCCGCACTCGGCACGGCGACCTGGCCGAGGAGGTGCCGGCGGCGGTGCAGGCGTTCCGGGTCGAGCCCGGCGGGTAAAGCGAGGCTGTCGTCGCGCGTCTCGGGGCGGTTCGGGTCGAGGCGGAGCTGCCACGGGTCGTGCCGCGAACCGAGGAAGCCCGCATCCTGACCCGGCCACGTGAGCGGGCCCTCCACCAGCCGAAGCGGCAGCGCAACGCCGTTAGGGATGCCGTCGCCCCGGCGCCTCACCTGGTCGAGTACGGCCGCGTAGCACGGGAAATCGTCGCGCGACGCCACCCGGTCCAGGTCGCTCGCCCCGCGCGGGCTGGACGCCTGGCCCGTCAGTACCCGGTGGACCGCCAGCAGGTGGTTCCCCTCGGTGTGGGACATCGACCGCACGATCGCCAACTCATCGGCCCGCGCGGCCAGCCGCGGCAGGTGCTCGCAAATGTGAAGGCCGGGGACTGCCGTGGCGATGGGCTTGAATTCGCCCCGGAGCGCATCCGGAGCCTCGGGCTTCATGTCGAACGAGTCATGCTGTCCCAGCCCGCCGCTCAACAGGATCACGATCACCGACCGCGCCCGCCCCGTCGCCTGCCCACCGGCCGCCGCCGCACGCCCCGCAAGCAAGCCCGGCAGTCCGAGCCCGAGCAGGCCGGAGTAACCCACCTGGAGGAACCCACGGCGAGTCAGCCCCACTCCATCCGCACGAATCGGGTCGATCTGACGCATTTCCGAGCCTCTCGAGCCCGCACTCAGCTTATGACGGGCATTTGCCCTGCATGCCACACCCAAAGTTTAACATTTGCTGGCGGAGATTCCAAGTCCGAGAGCGAATCCTCCCGCGCAAGCGTTGCTGGAATTGGCGGAGCTTCGGGAAATCCGGGTGGCGAGTACCGTCTCCTCCGGGCAACCCACGGGCCCGCCCCGCGCTCGATCGAGATTCCCGTCCGGGCCCATCATTGCCGCACCTGATTCACAAGCTTTTGCACCGTTGCCGCGATCCGGTCCTCCACGTCTTCACCCCAGCGCAGGGCCGGTCGGCCGTATTCGAACAGGTTCGACCCACCCTCATAGCCCCCTTCCTCCCAGACGCGCCGGGACGGGATGTAGGCGATCATGTCGTCCGTATAGCCGCAGACCCACGTCCCCGCGCCGAACTCCTTCTTGAACCGAAGCGCATAATCCACGACCGACTCTGCCCCCAGCCCGATCACGAGCATCTCCCCACCGAGCCGCCACGCGTGGACCGGGTAGGGGTATGACGGCCGAAACGCCTCGCCGGCATCCAGCTTCCGCAGCATCCGTGCGGCCCAACGAGCGCGAATGGGATTGCCGTCCCGTAGAAACGCAGTCAGTTCCTCGCGCGTGACAACCTTCAAGTACGGCAGTTCCACCAGCTCGAATGCCGTTTTCAGGGCCGGTGTGACCGTCTTCAGCGGCTGTTTCAGCACGTCTTCCACCGCCGTCGCCAGCATGTGCCCATAGCGGCGGCACAGATCGACGCTTCGCCGCGGCAAGGGGTTCTGGTCGCCCCCACACGTGTTCACGAACATGGCCGATGCCCCCGGATGGGCCTGCTCCAACTCCCGTTGGGCGAAGCCCGGGTAGTCACCGCACCAGGTCGTGAAGTTGAGCGTGGTCGGGTGACAGGCGTAACCGAAGAGGACGGCCGCAAGTGCGCCTCCCGGCCGGGTGACGGTCAAGACCGGCACGGAGTGGTCCACCGGCCCCGCCAACGGCGTGCCCTTCGCCAGCAGGGCCGGGACATCGGCCTCGCGGTTGTTGCGCCGGTTCACCGCGAACGTGGCGGTGCCCGCGCCCAGCCGCAGCTCCGCCGGCGCGAGGTTCGCAAGTGACTCGCCGACCAGGGCGGCTACCTTCTCGACCATCAGCGCCGTGTATTCCTCGACCAGCTTCACCTGCTCGGCCTCGACCGGGTAGTAATCCACCAGGTCGTCCCCCAGGCGAGGACCGCAGTGATTGTGTGAGAATGTGAACATGATCTGATGTCTTTGCAGGCCATAGCGCTTTTGCACCCGTTCGAAGACCGGGTCGCTCATCGAGCGGGGGACGCCCTGGAAGTCGCTGGTGATCAGGACCGCGCGATGTCCTCTCTCGTCCTCGAGTGCCAGGGCTTTGACCCACAGGTCGTGCAGCTTGCCGTCCGGTGGGCGTTTCGTCCCGTAGCCGGCGAGCCACACGGCGGTCTCCGGCGTGACGACCGCCTTCGCCACCCCCGCTTTCCAGCTTGGAGCCGTCTCGGCGGCAAACCCGGCGCGGTGACCGGTGTCGGGAATGACGAACGTGGAGACGACCACCACCAGAGCGACGATGCCAAACAGGCGGGGAAGTCGACAAGAAGGCGCGGCGTGACGAACCATGGACGGGAGGCTCCAAGCGGCGATCGAGTGGGTGTTCCGTTGAATCAGCGGTCGCAGGGGAGTTCGCTGGCTTCGAGCAGGGCGCGCTGGACCGCCAGGTCGTGCTCGTACGAGAAATCGGCCGCCTTCTCGCCGCGGATCACGCGGGCCATGTCGGCGGCATCGTCCACGTAGCGGGTGTACTTCGGAAACGTGATCTGTTGGTATCCCGGTTGATAGGCCCCGCGCGCGGTCGTCAGCGCCAGCTTCGCGGCCGGGTCGTCGAGCGGCTGGATGTGGAACGTCCCTTCGGTACCGCAGACGACCAGGTGCCGCCGCTGGAAACCGTCGACCTCCAGCGCGCTCGCCTTCACCGTGGCCAGTGCTTTCGGGTACTCGAATACCGCCAGCATATTGTCCTGGAGCCCGTCGTCGACGCGCGCGGCGTGCCGCGCGAACGGTGCGACCTTGGCCGGCTTCCCGAGCACGCCGACCACCAGGTCGATCACGTGGCAGCCCAGCTCGAACATGATGCCGCCGCGGTATTCCGCCAGCCCGCGCCGGGCGGCTGGCTCGACGACCTTGCTCATCACCGCGTGCACCTCGAACACCTCTCCCAGCCAGCCGCGTTTCAGCAAGTCGCGGAGCAGTACGACGGCCGGGTTATAACGGAACATGTAACCCATCTGCACGAGCAGCTTCCGCCGCGCGGCTTCGTCGAGGATCCGGCGGAACTGCGGCAGCGACTCGCCCGCGGGTTTGTCGACGTGGACGTGCTTGCCAGCCTTGACGCACGCCTCGGCCGTATCGAGCAAGTCGCGCACGCGTGTTTCGACGAGCACCGCCTGGAGGCCGGGCTCGTTCAGCAGTTGCTCCTGCGTCAGCCAGTGCACCCCTCGGTACGTATCCTGCGCTTCGGCTCGTGCGCGCAGCTCCGGGTCCGGTTCCACGACACCGACGACCTCGTAGTCGGCCGACCGCCGGAACACGGCGAGCTTGCTCGCGTGCGCGTGTCCGACCCCGATCTGCCCGACCTTAATCCGTGGCCGGGATGGCGAAGGGTCGTCCGCCCTGACGCCGGCGAGACCCGGCGACAGTGAGAGAGCAAGGGCCCCGCCGCATCGTCTCATGAGGGCACGTCGGCTTTGATCGTTCATCGCGCTGCTCCCTGGGGTTGCCGGTCGGGACCCGACTCGCTCCGTGAGCGCACGGGCTCTCGGCTCGTCGAGGCTCCCGGACGCTGGAAACGGAACCGGGGTTTCCGAGTGTATGACGCGTCCGTGGCACGGGCAAGCGCGGGTATGGCTTAGCCGGCGTCGCCACGAACGCTAAGCCCACGACGGGACGCAATCGGTCTCACTCCAGCCGCACCCACGCGACGGAAACATCGAGATCGCCGCAAGCTCGACCCAAATTGCCCAGACCAGGGGCCGCGCCGGCGTGCACGCGTCGTGTCGGCTAATCCAAAATCTTCGCGAACCCGATTCGGCTATCGAATTTCCGGCGATCTGGTAACCTCGGGCGATAGTTCTCCGCCGCCCACCGTCGGCGCGTCGAGTCGGTACGCCGAGGCGCGGAGCGCAAGGACGCTCGACGATGCGTTACCCCTTGGGATTCACGTTAGCGCAGGCCAGGCACCGGGCAAAGATGGCGAGGGCAGGGCAGGAGCGGTATCCCTCCGTCCTGATGCTGGAACCCCTCTACACGTGCAACCTCGCCTGCCTCGGCTGCTCGACCGAGCGGTATTCGGGCAAATTGTCCGACCGGATGCCCGTCGAGCAATGCCTCAAGGCGGTCGACGACTGCGGCGCACCAATCGTCAATATCTGCGGGGGTGAGCCGACGCTGTATCCCGAGCTCCCCGAGCTCGTCGAGGGGCTCATCGCGCGGAAAAAGCACATCCTGCTCTGCACGAACGCGCTGGTGCTCGACAAGAAGCTCTTCGGGAAGATCGCGCCCAGTCCGCGCCTGTTGCTGATGATCCACCTCGACGGCTTGCGGGAAACGCACGACCACGTCTGCAAGCGCGAGGGCGTTTTCGATAAGGCCATCGCGATGATTCGGGAGGGGAAGGACCGGGGTTACCACATCTACCTCAACACCACCGTCTACAAGGAGACGAAGGTGGATGAGGTCGAGGGGCTGTGCCAGCTCGTCGAGGAGCTTCGCGCCGACGGCATCCTGATCTCGCCCGGGTACGAGTACGAGAGCGTGCGCAGGGAGCGCGACATCTTTCTCGACCGCGAGGGGATTCACGAAAAGTTCCGCGCCATCCGCGACTTCTCGCGCCGATACCGGGTCAACGCCACGCCGACCTTCCTGGAGTTCGCCGCGGGCTTGCGCGAGCTCCCCTGTTCCCCCTGGTCAACGGTCAATTACACGCCCAAAGGCTGGAAGGCCCCCTGCTACCTGATCGAAGGGGAGGGCTACTACCAGGATTGGAGCGACTTCTGGTCGAAGACCGATTGGGCCTACTGGGAGTCACGCGACGACGGCCGGTGCAAGAACTGCAAGATGCACAGCGGCTTCGAGCACAGCGCCGTGAATGAGGCGATGAAGTCGGTCGGCGGCCAGCTCCGGCTCGCCGCATGGACCATCGGCGTCTGAACCCGGTACTCGTTCGCGACACGATCGTCGACCAAGATAGCTCGCGTGCGCGAGGGCCCACCTCTCCGACGGACCCGAAGCGCAAGTGCCGACTAAACGCGGCGGACTCTGTGCTCCTTGGTGCGGACGTGCCCCGCACGAATCGGATTCCTCTCCCCTCGGGAGAGGGTGGCCGCGCACCGGCCGGGTGAGGGCGAACCCGGGACACATGCCCCCCCTGCGCCCTTCACCTGTCATTGCGGCGATTGTGCTGCCTGAAGCTCCTTCGCGACATGCGCCGACTCGGCGCCCTCGCCCGCACGGAAAAAAGTGCCGGTCCGTCCGTCGCAAGCCTCAGCGCAACGGCGTGGTCCAACCCTGCCGCAGCCACAACGCCGCAGTCCGACGGGCCAGCGAGACCACGCGTGGCAAGCGGCTCGGCCGGGCGGGCAGGGTGGCCGCGTAGGTCAGGGTGACGCCCGCGAGTGTCGCGGGATCACCGGAGCCGAGCTCGATCGCGTCTTCCAGGTCGGCGAGGGTCTGGTCCCACTGGCCGAGATGCAGGAAGGCGCGGGCCCGGCCGAGGAACGCGGCGGCGTCTTCGGGGTCGTCGCTCAGCACGAGATTCCACTCGTCCCGGGCTTCGGCGAACCTCCCCAGTTTGTGCCAGGCGCGGGCCTTCGCGGCGTGGGCCGGGCCGCCGGCGCCGCCGGTGATCGCGAGCTCGAGATCGGCGAGCCCCTCGGCCGGGCGACCGGTGTCGACTCGGAGACTGCCGCGCAGAGCCACGAGGCGCGAGTCGCGCGGGTCAAGGGTTGTCCCTTGCTCCGCATCCGTCTGGGCCGCTGCGAGATCGCCGGCACGCCGCCGCACCTGGGCGCGGGTGAGAAGGGCTTGCACTGAGTCGGGGCGCAGCGCGACGGCACGGTCAGCGTCCGCCAGGGCCTCGCCGTGCGCGCCGAGTGCGCTGAGGACGACGGCACGGGTCAGGAGCGCCGGCAAGGGGGTCTCGCCACCGCTGCGCGACCTGAGCCGGTTGGCCGCAGCGCGCAGATCCCGGCGCAGGGCGGGACCGGCGACGGGCAGACGATCCATGTCGTCGGGTTGTAGTTGGCCCAGGTCGGTGTCACGGCGCAGGGCCAGGGCGACGCGCGTCCAGAGCCGCAAGCGCGCGGGGGTGGCACCCTGCTGGAGCAGCTCAGCGGCGTCGGCCTGGGCTCGTGCGGGGTCGCCGAGCAGTAGTCGGGCCTGCGCGCGGGCGTTGAGCAGCTCCGCCGGCCGCACGTCTCGCCCCCGGAATCCGTCGAGCAACCGCGTGAGCTCGGCCTCTCCTTCCGCCACCCGGCCGACCCGTAGGGCGAGCAAGGCCCGGCCCAGCGCTGCGCTCGTCATCGTGGGGTCGTCGCGCAGCACCGCGTCGTAATCGGCGCGCGCCGATTCCACGGCGCCTAGACCGGCCAGTGCCCTGGCGCGGGAGAGACGGGCGATCCGCGCCGATTTCGGGTCATCGGCCGACGCGACGACGGCGCTGAGTTCCGCGAGCGCTGTCGGGAAGTCGCCCAGCTCGAGCGCGATCTGGCCCGCTTCGAGGCGGATTGCGAGCGGATCGAGTCCGTCGGGGTGCCGGCGGGCCTGCGCCAGGTCGTCGAGCGCCCGGCCCCAGGCCCGCTTCCTGGACGCGTACAGCAGCGCCCGGTTGAAATGGGCCCAGGCGGAATCGGGTCGCAACGCGATCGCTTCGCTGTAGTGCGCCAGGGCGCGGTCCGCCTCGCCGTAGCGTTCACAGTAGAACGCCAGCGCGAACTGGTGCCAGAAATCATTGGGCCGGAGCGACACCGCCCGTTCCAGCCAGGCCAGACCGCGTGCGCGGGGACCGTCCAGCAGGGCGACCAAGCCGCGCTGGAAGTCGCCCCTCGCCCGGGCGTCGGGCTCCGGGTCTTCGTCAGAACGGTCGACGCCCGGCGGCCCCGCCTCGGGCTCATATCGCGTCCGGAGCCTGCGCCAGGGCCCTTTCGGCTCGGCGAACAGCAGGGCGCGGTCGCACAGCGCAAGCGCCGACGCACGGCCCTCCGCATCGTGCGGGTCCGAGGCCCACACCCAGAGGAACAGGAGCTCGTTGACCTCGTCCAGCAGGCGGGCACGCCGCGGCGGGTCGAGTCGCTCGAAGTCCGGGAGGCGGTTCCAGTCGCTCCGGCTGAGAACGTGGAAGGGCTCGAGCGTGCGCTGGAGCTCGGGTCCGATGGACTTCAACTCCTTGCCCGTGATCAGCCGGAAGCGAAGCGGCTCGATCAGCCGGAAGAGGCCGTCGGCCCGAGCGCGCGCGTTTTGTGTCTCGTCGACGTCGCGCTGCCGGGCTTCAGCTTCCGTGTGCAGCGAGCGCAGGGCGCTATACCCCTTGGCGAGCGCAGCCGCTCGGGCATATTCGGTCGAGCCGTCGGCGAGCTGGCCAACGTGCTCGGCGCTCCGGCCCGCGGCCAGGGCTTGCCGCACGTCCCCTTCGCGACGGAACCCCCGGGCCTGAACGCGGAATGCCGTGGCCATCGCGGCAGCCGAGAGGGCCAACAGCGCGACGACGACGGTAATGCGCAGCCGGTTGCGCGCGCCCCAGCGCAGCGTGCGCGCGGGCTCGGGCTCGCGCGCAAAGCGGAGAGGGCCGTCGTCGGCCACGGCATGCAGGTCGACCGCCAGTTGGGCGGCGGTTTGATAGCGGTCGGGTGGGTCGGCGGCCAGGCACTTGCGGATCACGGCCTCGAGCGCGGCGGGGACGTTCCGGTCACGCAGCCGCTCCCAGGGGGGACCCGCACGGCGCTGGTCGATCAAGGTGCGGAGGGCCTCGCCGGGCCGGCCCTCGACCGCGGTGGGGAACGGACGCGAGGCCAGGACCTCGAACAGGACCACCCCCAGGCCGTAGACATCGGCGCGCGCGTCGACCACGCCCGTCGCCTGTTCGGCGACGGCGCGGAGGTGCTCGGGGGCCATGTAGGCCAGAGTCCCCCCCAGAACCAGGGGAGCCACGTCGGGACCCCCTGCGGGCGCGGCGTGAGACAGGTTGAAGTCGAGGAGCATCGGGACGGCGTCGGCCGTCACGAGCACGTTCGACGGCTTGACATCGCTATGCAGGATCCCTTGTTCGTGCGCGTGGTGGAGGGCTTCCGCCAGCCGGGCCCCCCACCACGCGACGGCCTGGCCCAAGGAGCGCCGGGCCAGCGCTGCGCGCCCCTCGGCGCGCGGCGACGGGACTTCCGAAGCGGGCCGCAGCGCGTCGAACACGGCGAGCAGCTCCGCTCCCGATCGGGCCGACGCGCACCGCTCGTCGGCCAGGATCGCGGCCAGCGTCACCCGGCCGAAGTAGGGCATGCACAGCAGGTGCAGCCCCGTGGACGGGTCGGTCCGATACGAGTAGACGGGCACGATGTGGGTGTGCTGGAGCCGGGCGAGCGTCTGGGGCTCGGCCGAACCGCGCCGGGCGACCTTGAGGGCGACCGGGCGGTCGGCCAGCCCTTGTTCCTCGGCCAGGTAGACGCGAGCGAATGCGCCTCGCCCCAGCTCTTCGACGAGCCGGAACCCGTCGATCGTCTGGCCGGTCTCCGGGAACGGAGCGCTGGGAACGGCGGCGGCCAGCGACCAGCTCTCGGTCGAGCCGACCCACTCGTGGATCTCGAGGATCTCGCCAAGCTGGGGGGCAAGCCCCGGGAAGCGCACTTCGTACTCGGCCGGACGGGGCGACTCGCCGGCTTCCTCGCGAAGGCAAAACTCTTCATACAAGAGGGCGACGAGCACTTCGTCTTCGAGCTGGGCATAGCGCTCGGCGTACCACTCGACGCGCACCGGCTCTCCCGCCCCCCTGCGCAGCGCGAGGTCGGCGCGCAAGAGGGCGAGGATCGCGCCCGGCCCGCGCCCGGGCTCGTTCGGCAAGTAATGCCGGGGGTCGGGCGGATCGTGCGGGCGCGACCGCCAGTCGGCCTCGAAGGCCCGCGCCAACCGGGAGGCGGCGGGTGACGACGCCTCATCCCAGATCCGGCCCCGACTGGTCATGGCCATCCCTCACGCCCTCCTCGTTGCTCTGCGTCCGTCGGCGCAGGTCTTCGAGCACCCGCCGCACGGTTCGCTCGCTGATGCCGAGCCGTCCCGCGATCTCGTGGTTCGTGAACCCTTCCGCCTTCAGGTCCAGGACAATCCGCCGCCCCTCGGGGACCAGGTCGCGCAGGCGCCCCAGCGTCTCGCGCGCTTCGGCCATCTCGCTCGGCGTGTCGGCGCCGTCGCTCAGTTCCCGGGCGTGGCTGCCGTCCCAGAGCGACTCCTCGAGCCGGACGTCCCGCCCCTGGCTCGACGCCCGGCGGTACTCATCGATGACCTTGTTCCGCGCCGCTCGTGCCAGGAACGCCACGAGGTTCCGCGGGTCCTCGAACTCCGAAGGACCGGCCCCCATCCTGCGGAAAAAGCTCCCCCAGACACTTTGCAGGAAGTCAAGCGAATCGAACCGCGCCCGCAACAGCTTCGGCAACTGCCGGCGCACCACGAGACGCACCTGCGCCTCGTACCGGCACAGGAGCTCGCGCGCGGCCTCCTCGTCCCCCGCCCGGATCCGCGCGAGAAACGCCTGTAGCTCCCCGCGTTCCTGGGACGGGCCCCCGCTCGACATAGGATAGAAACCTCCGTGGCTGGCTTGGGCCGTTACTAGGAATGACGGAATTCCGTGATCGTCGCGGACAGGGGGCACGATCGTCCAGCCCTTTGCGTCGCTCCCTCGGGGAACGCAAGGCTCTCGGAACCTTCACCGGCCGTTCATCGCTTCCACGTGCCGTATCGTGATAGTGCGCACCCAAACCGTTCTCGCGCGCGCCGATGTTGACTGCATCCCAACGTCTCCCGTGACCTGGAGCCAGCCTCATGAGATTGCCCGGAATCTTGCTCGCCGCCACGTTGCCCTTGTTCTTAGGCGCCGCCGTGCCCGAGGGGCCGTTCGTCGTCAAGCCGTACCTCCAGCTCGGTCACACTCCGGCCCCTGACAAACTGGCACTACTCTGGCATGCCCCCGACGCCGACACCGCGTGGTCGGTCGAATACCGGATCGGGGCCGACGGGGCTTGGAAGAAGGCTGACGCACCCCGCGCGAGCCGGGTCGCGGTCACCGGCATTGCGCCCCACCGGGTCTACCGCGCTGCGCTCAGCGGCCTGGAGCCCGGCGGGACGTTCACGTACCGCGTCAACCAGGGGGGCAAGGAAGTCTTCTCGGCCGAGGGCCGCGCCCCGAAGTCGGCCGGACAGCCTTACCGCTTCGTTGCGTTCGGCGACTGCGGGGCGGGCACCACCGATCAGAAACCGCTGGCGTATCGGGCGTTCCTGGCCAAGCCCGACTTCGTGGTGATCCCTGGCGACATCGTCTACGAGGAGGGGCGGATCTCGGAGTACCATGAGACGTTCTGGCCCGTCTACAACGCCGACGAGCCCTCGCCGGCAACGGGCGTTCCGCTGCTCCGTTCGACCCTGTTCGTCGCCGCGCCCGGCAATCATGACACCGGCAACCGCGACCTGGACAAGCACGCCGACGGTCTCGGGTATTTCCTCTACTGGGACCAGCCCCTCAACGGCCCGCTCGCCAAGGAAGGGAGCGCGATCGTCCCTCCGTTGATCGCCTCGGAGGCGAACCGCCGTGCCTTCACGAGTGCTGCGGGCGACGCGTATCCCCGGATGACGAACTTCTCCTTCGACTACGGCAATGCCCACTGGACCATCGTCGACTCGAATCCCTACGTCGACTGGACCAACCCCGAGCTGCTCAAGTGGGTCGAGCGCGACCTCGCGGCCGCCCAGCGCGCGACGTGGCGCTTCGTCATGTTCCACCACCCCCCGTTCAACTCGGCGCGCGAGCACTTGGAGCAGCAGCAGACACGCGCGCTCGCCCCTTTGTTCGAGGCGGGCAACGTCGACGTGGTCTTCAATGGCCACGTGCATAATTATCAGCGGTCGTTCCCGATGCGATTCAAGCCCGACAACAAGGGAACGTTGCTCGTCGGCGGCCGTGACGGCAAAACGGTTCGCGGCCGCGTGATCAACGGCCGCTGGGCGCTCGACAAGGCGTTCGATGGCCGCAACGACACCACGCCGGACGGCGTGATCTACCTGATCACCGGCGCCGGTGGCCAGAAGCTGTACAACCCCGAGCAGCAGGACGACCGTGACTCGTGGCAGGGGTTTACCGACAAGTTCATCTCGAAGGTCCACTCATTGACCATCGCCGAGGTAGACGGCAAGACCCTGACGATCCGCCAGGTCACGGGGGACGGGCAGGAGCTGGACCGGTTCACGGTCACGAAGTAACGCGGCCGTTCGGTAGGAATCGACGTCGATTGAGGACAGAGCTGGGTGGCACGCCCGTCGCAGACTCCGGTCGTGCCGCCCAATGTGCCGAAGGCCCTCGCGCTGCGACGGTGCGATCGTCCTGTTGCATTCCGACAGGCTCGCGCCCCGAGAACAGGGTACACTGGAGAGCGCGGTCGACCCGTCACGGTCGACCTCTGGCTCCCAGGAACTGGCTCCCATGTGCGGCATAGCGGGCGCGGCGTGGACGAACGCGGGGCGAGCTCTGGGCGATGCCCCGCTCAGCGCAATGATGGCCCGCATCGCGCACCGGGGGCCCGACGACTCGGGCATCTACCGCAACGCGCACGCCGCACTCGGGTTCCGGCGGCTCTCGATCGTGGACCTCGAAGGGGGGCATCAGCCGTTCTCGAACGAGGATGGGACCGTCTGGGTCGTCTTCAACGGAGAGATCTACAACTTCCTCGCCTTGCGGCGACGGCTCGAGGCGCGAGGGCACACACTCCGCTCGCAGGGGGACACCGAAGTCCTGGTCCACCTGTACGAGGACGAGGGAACCGCGATGTTCCCGCTGCTGCGCGGGATGTTCGCGCTGGCGATCTGGGACGCCGCGCGACACACGCTGGTCCTCGCGCGCGACCGCCTGGGCCAGAAGCCGCTCGTTTACCGGCACGACGGCGCGCGAATCACCTTCGCCAGCGAGCTGAAGGCACTATTAGCCCTTCCCGAGAGCGAGCTGCCCCGGCAGGTTGACCCGCTCGCGCTCGACCAGTACCTCACGTTCGGCTACGTGCCGCACCCGCGCACGATCCTGGAGGGCGTGTACAAACTGCCGCCCGCCCACTGCGCGGTCTGGCACGAAGGGCGACTCACGCTCGATCGTTACTGGAACCCGGACTGGAACTCCGAGGCGACCACGTCCCCCGGCGAGGACGTCGAGCGCCTGCGCGAGACCCTGAGCGACGCCGTGCGCGAGCAGATGATCGCCGACGTGCCGCTCGGCGCGTTCTTGTCCGGTGGCGTGGACTCGACGATCATCGCCGGCCTGATGCAGCGCGTCTCGAGCCGTCCCGTGCAGACGTTCGCGATCGGGTTCGACGACCCCAAATTCGACGAGACGCGCTACGCCGAGCTCGCCGCGCGGCACCTGGGGACCGAGCACCACACGTTCCGCGTCACGCCCCAGGCCTGGGAGGTCCTGCCTGCCCTGGCTGAGCAGTTCGACGAGCCGTTCGCCGACAGCTCGGCCGTGCCGACCTGGTACGTCTCGCGCGAGACACGGCGGTCGGTCACGGTGGCCCTCACCGGCGACGCGGGGGACGAGCTTTTCGGCGGCTACGACCGTTACCGCGCGGTCGCGCTGGCCAACCTGATCGACCGCCTACCCAGCGGCCCCCGCGCGGTCCTGTGCGGCCCCTTGGCCCGCGCCTTGCCCGGCTCGACCGGCGCAAAATCCGCCCTCCGGCGGGTGAAGCGGATGCTGGAAGGGGTCGCCGAGCCCGCCGAAACACGCTACATGCAATGGGTCGGCACATTCCAGGAAGCCCAGCGCGTCGCGCTCTACAGCGATCGCTGGCTCGACACGCTCGCCGCCGCCGGCGTGGCCGACCCCGACGAGGCCGACCCCGCCACCGTCCTGTCGCGCGCCTTCGCCGCCGCTCCGAAGCGTGACCCGGTCACGCGCACGATGATCGCCGACATCCTGACCTACCTGCCGTGCGACCTGCTCGTGAAGGTCGACATGGCAAGCATGGCGCACAGCCTCGAGTGCCGCGGCCCGTTCCTCGACCACCGCGTCGTCGAGCTGGCCCTCTCGATGCCCCTGGAACGCAAGCTGCGGCTGCGCGGGGGGCGGTCGAAAGTCGTGCTCAAGCAGGCGTTCGCAGACCTTCTGCCGCCGGAGATTCGCACCCGTCCGAAGATGGGTTTCGGCGTCCCGATCGACCGCTGGTTCCGCGGCGAGCTCAAGGACGAGCTCCGCGCCGTCCTGCTCGACCCGGTCTGTCTGGGGCGGGGACTGTTCCGCGAGGCCGAAGTGGCCCGCCTCGTCGACGAGCACATCGAGAACCGCGCCGATCACGCGTACAAGCTATGGGCACTGTTGATGCTGGAGCTCTGGTTCCGGAATCACATTGACGCACACGCGGCGTTCTGAGAATCTTATATTATGAGCATGATCTTTCCGGGAATGGATCCCTACCTGGAAGACCCCGCGGTTTGGCCCGGCGTTCATAGCCGCATGGTGGTCTACCTGGCTGATTACCTTCAGCCCCGTTTACAGCCGCGCTACATCGCCGCTGTTGAAGAACGCGTCTTCGTCGAGGAAACGAGGCGCGACATGATACCCGACGTCGTTCTCAAGCGGAGGCGCCCCGGGAAGCCTCAAGGAAGAGTGGCGGTGCTCGAAGGTAACATGCCCGAGGTTATCCGGGTTTCAGGTCTGGAGATTCATGAGTCGTACGTGACGATCCTCGATCGGCACTCAGGCCAAAAGATTGTCACCGTTATCGAGCTCGTGAGCCCTACCAACAAATATGCCGGGGCAGGGCGAGACTCCTACGTCGCGAAGCAACGCGACGTACTCGGGAGTGAAGCGCACCTTGTCGAGATCGACCTGCTCCGGGCCGGGCCGCATGTCCTGACGATCCCGGAGTGGGCTGCGCGGGGGCGGGGGCCGTACGACTACCTCGTCTGCGTCAACCGCGCGGTGGGACTGCGCGACGAGTATGAGGTATACCGCCAGAGCCTACGCGTCCCGCTGACGAGCGTTCGCGTCCCGTTGGCTGACGGTGACCCCGATGCGATGCTGGACATTCAGGCCGTCCTCTCGCAGGTCTACGACGCCGGTTTCTATCGCGACCTGCTCGCCTACGATCGGCCGTGCGTACCCCCGCTTCCGCCGGCCGATCAAGCTTGGGCCGACGAACGGATTCGGGCGGCGACGGCGGAGCCAAGCCAAGAGAGTTAAGAAGCCCCGGTTGCCGTACGAATCAACTCGATTGCAGCCCGGAATCGGTACACAGTTCGACGCCGTCGACAAACACTCGCCGCACGTTTAAGTCACGGTCGAGGACAACCACGTCGGCCCGCTTGCCCAGCTCGATGCTGCCGAGCTCGCGGTCTTGCCCCGCGATCCGCGCCGGGGTGAGCGAGGCCATGCGAACCACTTCCCAGAGCGGCCGCCCGGTGAGCCTCGCGAAGGTGCGGACCATGTGGTCCATCCCCTGCACGCTGGAGGCCAGGGCGCTGCCGTCCGGCAGCATGCCGACGCCGTCGCGCTTGATCAGCGGTTCGCCGCCGTCGCGCGGGCCGAGCACGTAGTTCCCGCCATCCGGCATGTCGAGCGCACGGCTGCAGTCCGTCACCAGGGCGAGCCGGTCCGGTCCCTTGACCTTCAGCGCCAGCAGCAAGAGGCTCGCATCCAGGTGCTTGCCGTCGGCGATGACCTCCGTCGTCAATTGATCGTAGTAGAGCGTCGCTTCCAGAACGCCCCCTTGCATGGGATACATCTGGAGGTGCCTGAGCTTGCTCTTGTCGGACATCGCGCAATAAAGGTGGTCGACATGCCGCACGCCCCAGCCGACCGCGTCGGTCATCTGCGCGAACGTGGCCCACGAGTGACCGACGTTCGTCCGCACGCCCTTGTCGTTGCAGGCCAGCACGAACTGTTTGGCGCCCGGCACCTCGGGGGCGACCGTCGCGGTGACGAGGTCGTCGGCATATTCGAGATACTGCGTGAATTCGTGCTCGACCGGCGGACGAATCGGCCCGCCCGGATGTGCGCCCCGCGCCTCGTACCGAAAGTACGGGCCGTAGAAGTGAGCCCCCAGCACCCGCGCGCCCTTCGGGTCAGGGTTGCGGCGGAACTCGCGGGTACGCTCCAGCGTCGCCAGGATCTGCTCGTGCGTGGCGACCGTCGTCGTGACCGCCAAGCGCGTCGTGCCGTGCCGCGCATGCGCCCGCAGGGCAAGCTGAAACGCCTCGGCCGTCCCGTCCATGAAATCGCCGCCGGCCCCACCGTGAACGTGCAGGTCAACAAACCCGGGCGCGACGTAGCCGTCACCCGCGTCGATCAGCTTCATCTCCGGCGGCAGTGTTTCGGCGGCGCCGAGTACTTCCGTGAAACGCCCGTTTCGCACCGCGATCGCACCGCGGTCGACACGGTCGGGAAACACAATCTGGCCACGGAACACGTGAGACCTGACCATGCGCTGACTCCAGGACCCCGGGGCAGAGACTCGCGGCGCCATCTCCGCGGAACGTTCGGGCTCGTCCCTTCAGCGTCCTTTGCGCGTCTTCTTTTTCGCGGCCGACTTCGTCTTCTCTTCGGGCATGGAATCGTCGTCCGAGGACGTGGAGGAGGCGTCTTTATCCTTGGTCGCGGGTTCAGCCTTGGCCGTCTCGACCGGTGTGCTGGAGTCGGACGACTGGAGCTTCGCCAGGTCGAACGGCTCGCCGAGCATCTTGTCGAAATCATCGCGCTGTTTCGACTTGAGCACGCGGCCGATCTGCTGGATCGCCTCCTTGCGGAGCTTGTTCGACGCCGCGGTGAACTGGACCACCGCATCGCGGTTGAAGCCCGGGCCACCCGCGGCCACCCCATTCATGCGCAGGGACATGAAGAGCTGGCGCTGCGCCTGCTGGAGCTGGATCGCGATCACCCGCACCTGGTTCGACTGACTCTCGGTCAGGCCCAGCCGGGAGGCGACCTCTGGCCGCGCGACGGCCAGCGGCCCCTCGGCGCGGAGCATGATTTGAAGGAACCGCGCGTTTTGCTTCTTGTCGAAGATCTGCCCGAGCGATTGTTCCATTTCCCGGCGCAAGCCGTCGCGCGCCTGGAAGACCGCCTGCGGGCTCACGCCGCCGCCGCTGAACATGATGCTCTGATTCAGCTCGCGCTGTTTCAGGCTCATCGACCGGACGAGGTCATAGACCTTGGTCTTCTGGTCGGTGCTGAGCTTGAGCTCTTCCTGCACCGCCGGCGCCATCGAAATCAATAACGGGCTCGCGCTATCCCCGCCGCCCGAAGGCGGCTGCGCGGGTGTGCGCACCGGACACGCCGCGAAGATCAAACCGACCACGACGAACAGAGCACGACCGCGGTGCATGGCTCGATCCTTCCATCGGTCCTTGATCGCCCGGCCCCGAGCGGACCACCAAGGCAGACACGGGCTCGTTTGGGCTGGCCCCCATTGTTCAAGAACCTTGCCTGAGCCGCAAGGTAATGCTCCTGGACGGACTCGGCTTCGTTGCCGTCCTGACGCGCGCGGCCCAATCGCTCAGCCGCGGCGCGAGTTGGCCTGATGAAGGAGCGGGACCGGGAAACGTCGATGGCCAGTGACGGCCGAGCAGCGGGCACCTTGATCCAGCCCAGGATCGAGTGCGCTCCCCTTCTGCGCCCAGGACGAAGAACATGGCCTGGAAGGCGTTGTGCGGGTCAGCCAGACGGGGTTGGAAGGTCCACGGGCCTTCGGAAACGTCACGGGAAGGCCCGGCGGTTCCTGCCAATGCCCGTAAACCAAAATCGTGCGGTGGGTTAGCCCCGGAGTGGCGCCAACCCACCATCGACCGGTCCACAAGGCGGTGGGTTGGCGCCCTTGGCGGGCAGACCCACCTTACTTACAAAGAAACGGCCCTCATTCTCCCTTCGCCACGCCGATCACACCAACGGCGACGCGGCCGCCGGCGTCGCCGGTGGGCTGGGTCTTGAGGTCGTCGGCCTTCTCGTGGACGACCAGGCCGCGGCCGAGAATCGAGTGTGCGCCGTGGAAGGCGAGATGTTTGTCGACCTCGTCGTAGTCCACTTCGCCGTTGGCGTCAGCCTCGATGTTGCCCAGATCGCCAACATGGCGCTTGGCAGCATCGCGCCCGCCGTGCTGGTGCTTTTCCGGGTTGAAGTGGCCGCCCGCCGCCTTGCCGTCGGGCGAGCTGGAGTCGCCGAACTCGTGGATGTGGAAGCCGTGCTTGCCCGGCGTCAGACCGCTGATGTGGGCGTGGACGCGGACTCCGTGCTCGACCTTGGTGAACGTCACCGTGCCGCTCACGGTGCTCCCCTTGGTGGGGTACAGCACGGCAATCGCCTTGGTGGGGCCGCCGTGCGGCTCGGCGTCCTGGGCCTGGGCGCTCGCCCAGTAACTCGTCGTGGCGACCAAGAGGGCGCCGACCGTCAGGGTCGGCACGAACTTCGTGATGGGCATGCGTTCTCTCCTGTGTTCGTGTTTCGATCCGCCCCGGCTATCGGGGACCGGGGGAGAGTTGCAAGTTAGCCAGTACGGTCAGCGCTCACAAGGGCCTAGCGGCGGGGCCGTTTGCAAAGGCCGCCAGTGCCTCATCCTCCTCCCGCCAGGGCCGCGCACCACCGCGCACGCGGCCGAATGCAAGGTACAGGGCCGGCATCAGGAACAGGTTCAGCACGGTCGACGTCACCAGGCCGCCGAGGATCACCGCGGCCATCGGGTGCTCGATCTCGTGGCCCGGCTTGTTCCCGGCGATCGCCAGAGGCACGAGGGCCAGGCCCGTCGCCAGGGCCGTCATCAGGATCGGTGCCAGCCGCTCTTCGGACCCGCGCAGCACCAGGTTCAGGCCGAACGGTTCTCCCTCCTCTTCCTCCAGGTGGCGGTAGTGGCTGACGAGCATGATGCCGTTGCGTGCCGCGATGCCGAGCACCGTCACGAAGCCCACCAGCGACCCGAGCGACAGCACGCCCCCGCCCCACACTGCGCCGAAGACGCCGCCGATCAGGGCAAACGGCAGCGTGATGAACACCAGGACGGTCAAGCGGATCGTGCGGAAGTCGGAATGGATCACCAGCAACACGCCCAGGAGCGACAGCACCGCCAGGGCCAAGAGCCGCCGGCGCGACTCCTCGCGTGCGGCATACTCGCCGAGGAACTCGGGGTGGTGCTCGGCGGGGAACTCGATCGCCTTGACCTTCTCCTCGATCGCGCGGGCGACGCTTCCCAGGTCGCGCCCCTCGACGTTGCACGTCACGTCGATCCGGCGCGTCGCGCCTTCATGTTTGATCTCATTCGGAGCGGGGACGATCGCCACCTCCGCCACATCGCCCAGGGGGACATGCGTGCCAAGCGGCGTTTCGATCGGCAGGTCGCGCAGCTCTGAGACGTCGTTGCGCACCCGCTCGACGCCCCAGACGAAGACGTCGAACGTCTTCTGGTCGCGGTAGACCTCGCCGACCTTCGTCCCCTTGACCAGGGTCGTCGCCGAGCGCCGGACGTCGCCCGGAGTCAGGCCGAGCCGGCTGGCGGCGTCGGGGCGCAGGGTCACGTCGAGCTGCGGCACGAGGATCTGCTGCTCGACCTGGAGGTTCTTGACCCCCTCGACCTTCTCCATGACCTTGGCCACCTCCTGGGCCTTGGCGCGGAGGACGTCCATGTCGGGGCCGAAGATCCGCACGACGACCGTAGCCCCCGCGCCGGTGAGGACCTCCTTGATACGCTCTTTCAGGTAAGTGAGGACGTCGCGTTTCAGGCCGGGGTAGCCATTGATCGCTTCCTCAATTTTGGCGACGGTCGGGCCGTAGGGCTCGTCGGGGTCGACGCTGATCCAGAGCTCGGTGAAGTTCGGCCCGACGACCTCGTCGGCCACCTCGGCGCGGCCGATGTGTGAGCCGAAGTTCTGCACCCCTTTGATCGCACGCAGCTCCTTGCTCGCGTTCTGGGTAATGCGCCTCATGGCCTCGAGCGAGGTGCCGGGCTTCTCGACGAAGTGCATCAGGAAGTCGTTCTCCTGGAAGCTCGGCAGGAACTCCTCGCCCAGGCCCGCGACGAAGAAGCCCGACACGCCGAAGGCCGCGAGCAAGATCACGACCGCCAATCCGGGCCGCGTGGCGAACCACGGCAGCACGCCCCGGTACATCGCCTTCAGCCCTCGCACCAGGGGCGACTCGCGCCGGCGTTCCGTCGCGCCGGTCAGGAGCATCAGCGACAGGGCCGGCGTGACCGTAAGCGCGACCAGGAGCGACGCGGCGATGGCCAACACGTAGGCGGTGGCCAGCGGACGGAAGAACGACCCCGACAGCCCTTCGAGGAAGAAGACCGGCAGGAAGACCAGCACGACGATCAGGCTCGCGTACACCACCGCGCTGCGCACTTCGAGCGAGGCCCCGAGCACCACGCGATACGCCGAATGCGGGCTCCCCGCCTCGCGGTTCAGCCTCAATCGGCGCACGATGTTCTCGACGTCGATGATCGCGTCGTCGACCACCTCGCCCATCGCAATTACGAGCCCGGCGAGGACCATCGTGTTGATCGTGGCCCCCGAGTAGACGATGACGAGCGTTGCCGCCATCAAGGAGAGCGGGATCGCCAGCAGGCTGATCAGCGCGGTGCGCCAGTCGAACAGGAACGAGACGAGGATGATCACCACCAGGATGCAGCCGACGAGCATCGCCTCCTTCAGGTTGGCGAGCGACCGCTCGATAAACGTCGCGGGGCGGAAGATGGTGGGGTCGACCTTCATCCCCTTGAGGCCGGGCTTGAGCGCTTCGAGCGCCTTCTCGACGTTGCGGGTGACCTCGAGCGTATTGCCCGTCGGCTGCTTCTCGACGATGAGGAGGAGGCCCGGCTCGTCGTCGATGACCGCGTCGCCGATCGGCGGCGGGAAGCCGATCTGGACGTCGGCGACATCACCCAACCGCAGCGGTGCGCCGTTGCGGAAGGCGACCGCGATGCGTGCCAGGTCCGACGGCTCCTCGATGGCCGAGCGGTGCCGCACGGCGATGCGCTGATTGGGCATGTCGACGAAGCCGCCGCCCCCGACCATCGCCGCGTCGCCCACAGCCTTGACGATCGTGTCGAGCGTCACGGCATTGGCGCGCAGGCGGTCGGGGTCGACGAGCACCTGGTACTGCTTGTCCCGCTGGCCCCACATGGCGACGTTCGCCACCCCCGGGATCGCCATCAAGCGCGGGCGAATCGTGTATTTGGCCAGGAGCGTCATTTCCATCTGAGAGAGGGTCTTCGACGACAGCCCGACTTTGAGCAGACGGCTCGTCGACGACAAGGGGGACAAGATCACCGGCGCATGCGCCGCCGCCGGCAGCCGCGACGCCTCGACCGACAACCGCTCCTGCACGACCTGCCGCGCGGCCGTCAGGTTCGTCCCCTCCTTCAGGATGAGCTTGACCGATGAAAGCCCCAGCACCGAGTTCGAGCGGATCGTCTTCAGGCCCGTCGTCCCGTTGAGCGCGTTCTCGAGCGGCACGCTCACGAGACTCTCCACCTCCTCGGTCGAGAGCCCGGGCGCTTCGGTCTGAACTTCAATCAGCGGCGGCGCGAACTCGGGGAAAACGTCCAGGGGCGCGTTCTGCGCCGTGTTGATCCCGACGATCATCAGCACGACCGACAGCGCGAGGACCAGCACGCGCAGGCGGAGGGCGGTGGAGACGAGCCAGTTCATCATGGCGATTGAGTCTCAATGATTGTTCGATGAGACAGGCTCTCATCACCCAGTCTCGTTCCGACGCGCCGCGTGGGAATGCGTTCTTGGACGCTTTGCGTCCCGATTGGAAGAGCCGCAGAGCGGTGAAGCCGGCGTTCGCACGCAAATTGGACCTGTTTCATGGGCCGTGCTCGGCGCATCGCTTCAGGGTGCTTGAACACGTGGAACAAGCTCATCGCGCACCCACGTCTGAAACTGCACGACCCATTCCGAAAGATCTTCCATGGACGCCGCCAAGTTCAGCCAGTGGATGACCTCTTCCAAGCCGAGACGGGGAAAGCTGGGGCTAGTCGTAACTTCGGTGTACGAGCCATTGGGCTGGAGCTGCCAGACACTCAGTCTCTCGCCGTCGAATCGCCAGACCTCGGGCACGCTGAGCGAGGCGTAAATGTCCATACGACTCATGGCGCTGCGGCTAATCTCGACTTCGACTGCCAGGTCCGGCGGTGGATCGACGCTTAGATCGAGCTTCTTCTTGCCGCGCACGCGGCGGAAGTTTTCAAGATAGAACGACGCGTCGGCCTCCAAACCACGCTTCTTGGCTTCCTTGCGCCAGGTCGTCGTACCGAGCGATCGGCACGGAATGCGCGTGCCAGCGGCCACGAGCGTGATGAGGAGTCCGACCCGCTGCGCCCATTCATCATGCTCGGGAGAAGGTGACATGATCTCCAGCGTCCCGCAATCGTAGGTGAGTCGAATCGACGGATGATCACCCCACAGTGTCAACGTGTTTTCGTATGTACTCCAATCGACGCACGGAATAAGGACCCGCGACTCGGGCTCGAGGGTTTCCGCCATCACTTGTTCGGCCGTCGCCATGGCACTCCTCCGCGTCACTTCCCGCCCCCGAACTCCGTCCCGAAGATCTCCGCCGCGCCGTCCGTGACGACCTTCGCCCCCGGCTTCAAGGCCCCGCCGGCCAGGGCCGCGAGCTCGCCGACGACGCGATCGACCACGACCCGGCGGCGGACGTACGTGTGCGGGGCCGTGTTCTCGTAGACCCAGACCCCGCCGTGGATGTCGCGCAGCAAGCTCGCGCGGGGGACGGCCAGCTCCTCGTTCTCCCCCTTCAGCGGCAACGTCACGCCGACGCGCTGGCCGGGGCGAAGCGATTCGTCCTTGTTCTCGACTTCGTAGTAGAGATGAACCGTGGCCGCGAGCGGATCGCCCGTCGGCGGAGCGGCGACGGGCCGGCCCGGCTTCGTCGCGACGCCGGGGGCTTCGGCCAGGCCGCCGATGCCCGCGGGCTTCCCGGCGTCGATCCGCGTGAGGTCGCCCACGTAGACCGGCACCTTGACCCAGACCGGGTTCAAGGTCACGACGTCGAAGAGGATGGTGTTCGCCGCGATCATCTGGCCGGTCTGAGCGTGCACGTTGTTCAGCAGGCCGTCGGCGGGCGCCTCGATCGTTTGCTCCGTCAGCTTCCCCCCTTCGGAGTTGCCCGCAACTTTCTGCAGGATCTCCAGGCGCTGCTCGGCCGCGCGCAGGGCGGTCTGCGCCAGGTCGTACTGCCCCCGGGCGTCCTCGAGCGCTGCGCTGCTGCCGATCTTGTTCCGCACGAGCCCTTCGGCTCGGTCGAGCTCGATCTTGCGGGCCTTGAGCTGCTGGGTCGTCTGCCTGACCTGCCCCTCGGCCTCGGTCATGAGCGGCACGAGCGTCGCACGCGACTCGGGTGAGAGGATCGGCTCGAGCACGAAGATCGGCTGACCCGCCTTCACCTTCGCCCCGGGCACGGGGATCGCGCGTCCTTGAGGCGCCTTGAGCTGCCCGTTGAACGGCGACGCGACGCTGACCAACCGGCCGACCGGGACCATCACCTCGCCCCCGTACGACGTGGTGCGCGGCACCTTCTTCCGCTCCGCCGGTACGGTCACCACGCCGAGCCGTTTCTCGGCCTCGGCCGTGAGCTTGACCGTCGCCAGCTCCGACTCTTTAACGGCCGATTCCACCTTTGCCGGCGCGGCCGACTTTGACGGTGCTGCCGGTGCGGCGGGAGGCTGGCAACCCGCGAGGATCCCCGCCAACAGCGGGCCGAGCGCAAGCCACCAGGGACGAGTCATGGCAGAATTCCCAGGATAGGTCGTTTGGGAAGCAAGTCGGCCGCTTCGTAATTACGATAAGATACAAGAAGCGCTATTCCGTCGCCCCCGGACTTCCATGAAATTTTCTTCAGGTTTCGCGCGGCGAGAGAACACGGACCGATACGTAAGAGGCTCACGCGGAACCTAACAGGGGGCGGTCCCGAGGTTTCGCGTCCCGGGTCGTGGACTCGACCTGAACCGTTAGCAGGATGCGACTCCCATGCGCGTTCGCCTGATCATGCCCAGCCTCGCGCTGGGCCTCGGCCTGCTGCTCGGCGCAGACGCCCCCCCGCCGCGCCCGGCGTCCGGCACCCTACCGCTGACCAACTTCCCTTTCGGGCCCGGCCGCACCGAAAAGGCAAAACCACCAGCACCTGCAACCGCGAATCGACGGTCGACGGCCATCGGCACCGACGCACGGGTGCAGAGGGCCCAGGTCAGTGCACCAGCGCTCCCCGGCGCGAGCTTCCCCACGGGCCCAGTCCCCGGGCCCGGACCGGAAGAGGCCCCTGAGGGGCTGGGAGGGCAGTCCCTCACGCTGGAAACCGCGCTCTATGGCGCCGTGACGAGCAACCCCGATCTCGTCACCCTGCGCAACAGCAACATCGCCTCGGCCGAGGCCGTCGAAGTTGCCCGGCGCTTTCCCACCACGCTCAATCCCACGCTCTGGGTCGACTTCCGGCCGATCGTCCTCATTCCGGGCAACACCTTCGTCGGCGGTTCTCACGCGGGCACGTCGGGCCCGGCATACACGTTCGGCAAGCCCTATTACTATCTCTCACTCCGCCAGCCGATCGAGCTGGGGCACCAGACGACGCACCGCTACCACATCGCTCAGGCCGCCTACACGCAACAGCAATGGACCGTCGTGCAGGCCGAGCTGCTGGCCCTCGTGCAGACCTATCGCTTCTTCCAGACGGCCGCCTATCGCCGCGAGAAGCTCCGCGTGGCGGGTGCCCTGGCCGACTTCAACGACCGGCTCGTGCAAACACTGCGGAAGGGGCTCGAGGCGAACCGCGTGATGGCCGCGGACGTCGCGCTCGCCGACGTCGAGAACCAGGCCACGCGGCAGCTCGTGGAGGTCGCGCGCCAGGATTACGCGAACGCTCTGACCGACCTGCGGAACCAGGTCGGCATGCCCGAGACGGCCGCCGCCGCCGAGCCGCTCGGCGAGTTCGCGCTCCCCAGGAACATCCCGGATGCCGACGAGACGGGCCTGATCCAGATCGCGCTCCAGAGCCGCCCCGAGATCCACGCTGCACGCGCCGCGGCGGCCGGTGCCGAGGCGGCCGTCCGCCTCGCCCGTGGAGACCGCATCCCTACCCCCATCGTCGGCCCCGAGTATCAGTGCGACGAGGTGGGCGTTCAGTACATCGGTTTCGTCTATATCACCCCGCTCCCGGTACTGAACAACGGGCGGCCCCTGGTCCTCCAGCGCGAGGCCGACCATCGCCGGGCCCTGATGACGCTGCAACAGGCCGAGCAACGGACCGTCACCCAGGTCAAGTCCGCCACCGCCAAGTGGAACGCCGCCCTACGCCTCGTGCGCCAAACGACCGGCCTGACCGCCGGGCTCAAGCCCCAGGTCGACCAACTGGAGCGACTGTTCGAGGCAAACCAGTCGACCTTGGCACAGTTGCTCCAGGCCCGCCAGCGGTTGATCCAGCTCGAGAACGCCGAGCTCGACGCCCTGTGGCAGGCCACGCAGGCCCAGGCCGACCTGCTCGCAGCCCTCGGGGCCCCTTGCCTGATCGCGTCGCTCCAGCCCCCCGGCACTGCGCCCGCCCCCGCGACGGCCGCGGCACCTGCCGCAACGAACTCCGCGCCGGCAACTACAGTCCGTTAACGCGGTTCTCGAACCGGCCGCCAGACGCTAGACTCCCCGCGAGGGCCAAGGCGGGTCGCACCCAACGGGACGCGCAGCGCGCCGATCGATTTTCTTCAGGGCGGGCGTAGCTCCGTCCGAGCCCAGCCCTCCCACGAATTTTCCATGACAACACAATTTGACGATCACTTTTGAGACCGACAACGCATGACACATCCCGCCGAGCAGGCTCCCAGCCTGGACCTTCCGTGGGGAGAACATGACCGGCTCCCGCTGGCATGGCCCGGATCGTGGACAGCTCCCGACGTGGTCCGTCCCGACCTCGACGGAGTCATCGACGACTACCCCGCCGCGCTCGGACGCGCGCTGGACGGGCCGCTCGGCCCACTGCACGTCGAGCCCGGTTCCAAGGTGGCGATCATCGTGGACGACCCCTCGCGCTGGACGCCGGTCCGCGAGGCGCTTCCGCTGCTGTTGACGCGGCTGCACGACGCCGGAGTGGGCGTCGAGGACGTGTCGATCAGCATCGGCGTCGGGCGGCACCACGCGGTGGACGACGCGGCGATGCGCCGGCGGGTCGGGGACGCCGTGGTCGCCGCCTACCCCTGTTACAGCCCGCCGGTGGACGACCTCTCCCAGTACGCCGAGCTTGGGACGACGCCCGAAGGGGTGCCGGTGCGGGTCTTCCGCCCGGTCGCCGAGGCCGACGTGCGGATCCTGATCGGATCGGTGTTGCCCCACCTGCAGGCGGGTTTCGGCGGCGGTTACAAGCTGATCTTCCCGGGCACGAGCCACCGCAGCACGCTCGGGGGTTTGCACCGTCAGGGACTCGGGAAAGGGCACGACGCCGAACGGCTAATCGGCGGCGACGCAGCGCACAACCCGATGCGCCGGGCGATCCGCGCGGCGGCCAGCTTGCTCGGACCTTGCTTCTCAATCAGTCACCTGATCGGCGCGCCGGGGCAGATCCTGGACGTCGTGGCCGGCCACCCGGACCCGGTCCAGGACGCGCTCGCGACCGAGGCACGCCGGCGCTTCCGCGCACCCGATGCTCCCGCGGCCGACCTGGTCATCGCGGGGAACCACCCCTGGCCGGGCGACCCGATGCAGAGCTTCAAGGTCCTGCTCCAGCACCGCGCTGCGTGCCGCCGCGGGGGCGTGCTCGCCGGGTTCTTCTGGACCGACGAAACGGAGATTGACCGCTCCTTCCCCCTGCCGGCCCTGCGCGCGATCGCCGCCACCGGCGTACCGGGCGGCCGGTTCATCCGGCACGCGCTGGCGCTCGCCGAGCGCGCTACCGCCGCGCTCGGATCGCCGAGCCAGTTCATGATCCGCTGGGCCCGCGAGCTGGTCGTCGACCGGACAGTGCTGGTTTACGCGCCGCCGCTGCACGCGCGGTTGGGACCCCATCTCGGCCCGGTGCGGCTGTTTGCGGATCCGGGCGAATTGTGGCAGGCGGCCTCGCACACGCTCGGCGGGCCACCCGGCGACGCCCGCGTTTTCCCCCTCGGGGGTTTGACCTACGCGGCGGCGGCCGGCGCTCCAGGATCCGCGCAGTAACGCGCCGGGACATGTCTCGGCCTCCCTCACTCCCTTTGGCCCCGCCTGTGCACTCTCGGGCACCGTCCGGACCGCGCTCCTTCACTGGTTCCTCGCGAGAGCAAGTCCCGGCAAATGAGCGGTGGTCGCCGCGCGCACAGACCGGTCGTTGTCGATCGGATGGTACCCCGGTATGATGCCTGTTATGAAGCCGCGCGTGTACCTGGAGACGACCGTTCCGAGCTATCTGACCGCGTGGCCCAGCCGGGATCTCGTTCGGGCGGCTCACCAGCAGATTACCTGCGAGTGGTGGGAACGACGGAACGACTACGAATTGTTCGTCTCCCAACTGGTCATTCGTGAGTGCCAGGCGGGCGACCAAGTGGCCGCGGCAGCACGACTGGCCGCCCTGGCGGGGTTGCCCCTGTTGGAGCACAGCGAGGTGGTCGAGACCTTGGCGCAGGCGCTGCGAAATCGAGTGCCGTTGCCGGAACGTGCGATCGCTGATGCCCTCCATATCGCCACGGCCGCGGCGCATGGGATGGATTACCTGCTCACGTGGAATTGCACTCATATCGCCAATGTGACCCTGCGTGGACGGATCGAGGCGGTGTGCCGGGATATCGGGTACGAGCCGCCGGCGATCTGCACGCCGGAGGAGTACCCCCTGGAGGGGACGACGATGATCGAGGATGACGTGATGTGCGCGGTGCGGACGGCCCGCGAGGAATACTGCCGGCAGTTCGGGTACGATCTCGGGGCCATCGTTCGCGACCTCCAAGAGCAGGAGCGCTCTGGGGGACGACGGGTCGTTCGCCTGCCACCGCGCCGACCCGAGGCGACGAGCCGCAATGTTGCCGAAAGTCCTGCCTCCCGGTGAGACTTCGCGCCCCCCGATGCGACTTTGCAATCGTCTCGTTGCCGCGCCAGCCGTCGTGGCAGCGCATCGTGTGCTTTTGGTAAGATGCTCGGCAACGGTTCCTCCCCGGCCGTGACCAGTCACGCGCCGGCCGCCCCATGGCCCCGCCCTCGTTCGCCGACCGCCGGGAGATCCCTCGTGACCGCGAAGCTGCTCGCGCGCCCCGCCGCGCTGTTGTTGGTTGCCCTTGGCCTACCGGCCCGGGGACAGGACATCCTCAAGGACCTTCAGACGGCCTACGCCACCCACGCGACGCAAAAGGCCACGCGCGCCTATCACTTCGGCTCGCAAGGCCCGGGCGACGTCTTCTCGAATCATACCACCCACTCGAACCGCCTGATCCCGGTCTACGCCTTCGGCCGCAAGGTCGACCTCGCCAGCGTCACCGGCAAGAACAGCGCCTATCGCGACCCCGAGCGGATCAAAGCGCTCTACGGCACGCTCCCCGAGCACACCCTGAACCCCGAAGCCGAGTACGCCGACCAGAGCGACCTCTATCGCGTCCAGCGCGACGCCGTCGCGAGGGGCGCCAAGTACCTCTTCATCCTCTGGTTCGACGGGATGGACTGGCCGACCACGCAGGCCGCCGCGATCGCCAAGACGGGCCGGGTCTACACCGAGGGCGAAGGCGCGGGTCTCCTTTTCCAGGACTACCCGGCCGGCGGCTCAGCGCAGTTCGGCTGGTACGTGACCAGCCCGACCCACGACCAGAACCGGCCCGACCTCGACGCCCAGACGGTGACCATCCCGGCGCGCAGCCTCGGGGGCGGTTACGACGCGCGGATCGCCGGCCCGAATCCCTGGACCCTCGGCCCGCGCGGCGCCGAGGCCCCAGGCTATCTGAAGGGGCAGTCGGCCGACGAGCGCGACAGGGAGGGTGTGGCCGCCGTCGGCGGCGTGCTCCACGCCTACACCGACTCCTCCACGAGCGCAGCGGCGTTCATCAGCGGGCGGAAAGCGTACAACAACGGCCTGAACGTCACCGACGACGGCCGGTTCGTCCCCACGCTGTTCCACGAACTGCAAGCGAAAGGGTGGAAGCTCGGAACCGTGACGAGCGTGCCGTTCAACCACGCCTCCCCGGCGGCCATGTACGCCCATAACGTCCACCGCGACGACTACCAGGACCTCGCGCGCGACATGCTCGGCCTGCCGCACGTCGGCCACGAGGCCAAGCGCGACGAGCGCCACGCGGGGCTCGACGTGGTGATCGGGACCGGCTGGGGCCAGGTCACGAACGAGAAGAGCCTGAAGGCCCAGGGGAAGAACGGCGTCGCAGGGGCCTTGCACGTCACCGACGCCGACGTCGCGGCCGTCGACGCGTCGCGCGGAGGCACCTACCGGATCGTTCACACCACGCCCGGGACCGCAGGGGGCCCCTCGCTACTCGCGGCGGCCGAGTCCGCGGCGGGGAAAGGCGAGCGCCTGCTCGGCCTCTTCGGCTCAAAGGCGCTCAACCACCTCCCTTACCGCACGGCCGACGGCCGGTACGACCCCGCCCCCGACCTCGACGGCAAGGCCGAGCACTACACCCCGGCTGAGCTCAAGGAGCAGCCGACGCTGGCCGACATGACCACCGCCGCGCTGACGGTGCTCGCGTCGAAGCCCGGACAGCCGTTCGCGCTCTTCGTCGAGGCGGGGGACGTCGACTTCGCCCTGCATAAGAACAACCTCGACAACGCCGTCGGCGCCGTCTTGAGCGGCGAGGATGCGCTCCGGGTCGTCATCGATTGGGTCGAAAAACACAGCAACTGGGACGAGTCGGTGCTCATCGCCACGGCTGACCACGGGCACTATCTGGTCCTCGACGACCCAAAGGGGCTTGCCCCCGCCAAGTGAGGCGAGCTCCAACAAAAGCGATGCAATCCTCAATCGCGGGAATCGCGCTCGCGAGATGTTTGCGCTCTTTCGTACGTGATCGAGGCATTCGGGACACGCTGTCGCTTCTCGACCCCGTACCAAGAGCCAACGGAACGTGGCACCGTTGACTTCAGGCTGCTTGCTGCCTAAACTAGGTCGTTCGCTGCCAAAAAGCCGCGCAAATTCATGATGTATCGGGAGTGCCACCGCGTGGCCAGCAAGCCCTGGGGCGGTCGTTTCGAAGGCCGGACCGACCGCCGCGTCGAAGAGTTTACCGAATCCATCTCCTTCGACCGTCGGCTCTTCGAGCACGACATCCGGGGCTCGATTGCGCACGCGCGGATGCTCGCCCAGGTCAACCTCCTGACGGCCACAGAATGCGATAAGATTGTGCAAGGATTGTCGGAAATCCAGGCAGAAATTGAGACGGGACGATTCGCCTATGCGCTGGAGCGCGAAGACATCCACATGCACATCGAGTCGGCCCTGATCGACAAGCTGGGAGACGTGGGGCGCAAGCTGCACACGGCCCGCAGCCGTAACGACCAGGTGGCGACGGACCTGAAACTGTGGACGCGCGATGCACTCGACCGGGTCGACGCCCGCCTCGAGGCGCTCCAGCGGGCCTTTCTGGGGGCGGCCGAGCGGTATCGTGACGTGATCCTGCCGGGCTACACCCACCTCCAGCGCGCCCAGCCGGTGCTGGCCGCGCACTACTTCTTGGCCTACGTCGAGAAGCTCGCGCGCGACCGCTCGCGCGTGGCCGATTGCCGCAAGCGGCTCAACGTCCTGCCGCTCGGGGCCGCCGCGCTGGCCGGCACGACGCTGCCGATCGACCGCGCGCACGTGGCCGAGGCCCTCGGGTTCGACGGCGTCGCGGCGAACAGCCTCGACGTCTCGAGCGACCGCGACTTCGCGCTCGAGTCGGCCTTCGTCCTCTCGCTCATCGCGACCCATCTCTCCGGCTGGGCCGAGGAATGGGTCATCTGGAGCACCCAGGAGTTCTCGTTTCTCGCGCTGCCGGACGCCATCTGCACCGGCAGCAGCATCATGCCGCAGAAGAAGAACCCCGACGTCCTGGAGCTCATCCGCGGCCGCAGCGCCCGCGTGCTCGGGGCGCTGCAAACGCTGCTGGTGCTCGTCAAAGGCTTGCCCCTGGCCTATAACCGCGACCTCCAGGAAGACAAGCCCCCGCTTTTCGACGCCTTCGACACCGTCGAGGCGTGCCTGGACCTCGCCGCCGTCGTCGTCGACGGGGCAAAGCTCCGCGCTGATCGCATCAACGAACGGCTCGACGAGGGATACCTCGACGCCACCACCTTGATGGAATACCTCATCAAGGAAGGCGTTCCCCAGCGCACCGCGCACGAGGTCATCGGCCACCTGGTCGGCCTCTGCGAGCAGCGCGGACTCAAGCGCCTGGCCGACCTGCCCGACGACGACTTTGCACGGGCAAACCCGAAGCTCGGGCCAGGCGTCAAGAAGGTCCTGGGCGTGGACAACGCAGTGAAAGCGTTCCAGTCTTACGGTTCCACGGCGCCGGGGGAAGTCGAGCGTCAACTCGAGGCGTGGCGAGCGCGAATACTCTGAGTCACAAAAGTGGAAGCGCTTATCATGAAATTCAACGTCACTATTGACCGTGATGAGGATGGAGCGTGGGTCGTCGAGTGCCCCTCGATCCCGGGCTGCGTCAGTCAGGGACCGACCAAGGCCGAGGCGCTGGAGAATATCCGAGACGCGATCAAGCTTTGCCTGGAAGTCCGAGCCGAGCGCGGGATGCCCCTGACGATCGAGTCGGCCCAAGTGGAGGTCTCGGCCTGATGCCGTCCCTTCCCGTGATCAGCGGGCACGACGTTGTCAAAGCCTTCCAGTCGTTGGGGTGGAACATCGCTCGGCGCAACAGCAGCCATATCATCCTGGTCAAGGAAGGCGAGACGGCCTCATTATCTGTTCCCGATCACACGGAAATCGCCAAAGGAACGCTACGTAGCCTCATCCGCTCGGCAAACCTTACGGTCTCCGAGTTCCTGGCAGCGCTCTGACTCAAACGATGGACTGGTGGGCGGTTTCCGCCCCAATTCATTCACACAAGCGAACGATCCTCCATGGACCACTTTCACTACCGCGACGGCCAGCTTTACTGCGAAGACGTTCCGGTCGCCGACCTGGCCGAGCAGTTCGGAACGCCCCTCTACGTGTACAGCCAAAGCGCGTTCCTCGGCACGTTCAACGCACTTCGGAGCGCGTTCGCCGCGGTCGATCCGCTGATCTGCTACGCGATGAAGGCGAACTCGAACCTCGGCATCCTCCGGATGATGGCCGAGCACGGCAGCGGGTTCGACGTCGTTTCCGGCGGCGAGCTCTACCGTGTGCTCGCCGCGGGGGGAGAGGCGGCCAAGAGCGTCTTCGCGGGCGTCGGCAAGACCGATGAGGAGATTCGCGAGGGCATCGCAGCCGGCATCCTCATGTTCAACGTCGAGAGCGAGGAAGAGCTCGACGCCATCGCCCGCGTCGCCAAGGAGATGAACCGCGTTGCGCCGATCGCGCTTCGGGTCAACCCCGACGTCGACCCCAAGACCCACCGCTACATCTCGACCGGCAAGAAAGAGTCGAAGTTCGGCATGGACATCGACCGTGCCCTCCGCCTGGCCGAATCGGCCGTCAAGGTCTCGAGCCTCAGCATGATCGGCATGCACATGCACATCGGCTCGCAGATCACGACCGTCGAACCCTACGCAGGCGCGGTGGCCAAGGGGGTGGAGATCGTCGAGAAACTGCGCAAAATGGGCCATCCGATCCAGTGGTACAACATGGGCGGAGGATTCGGAATTAACTACGTCGGCCAGGAGGCGAAACCCGTCGAGGCGTTCGCGCGGGTGATCGTTCCGGCCGTACAGTCGACCCAGTGTCGCCTGGCGATGGAACCGGGGCGGGTGATCGCCGGGAACGCGGGCATCCTCGTCAGCCGTGTGTTATATACCAAGCAGTCGGGAGAGAAGCGGTTCCTGATCCAAGACGCCGCGATGAACGACCTGATCCGGCCGGCCCTGTACGAGTCGTTCCACAAGATCTGGCCCGTGAGCGTGCCGCCGGGTTTCCCCGCGCCCCCCGTCGACTTCGCGGCGGTGCCCGGGGCCGAGCCCTGGGACGTGGTCGGCCCAGTCTGCGAGAGCGGCGACTTCCTGGCCAAGGACCGGCCGCTCCCCCGCCTGGCCCGTGGCGCACTCCTGGCCACCTTCTCGGCCGGAGCCTACGGCATGGTCATGGCGTCGAACTACAACACCCGTCCCCGCGCCCCCGAAATCCTCGTCGAGGGCACAACCGTCAAACTCGTCCGCCGCCGCGAAACGTACGAGGACCTGATCCTCCAAGAACGACTGTAGTAGACGCGAAGAAGAGCGGATATTTATCCGCAGATGGTACAGATGAACGCGGGTAAATAGATAAAATCTAGATTTCTATAGAAACTTCGTTCCTTTTTTGCCTTTTTTGTTCCTGTTTTTTATCTGCGTTCATCTGCGGATAACCCCGCTTTTCTCTTCGATTGGACCCCTGCCCATGCGTCGAGATTTGTCCATCCGAGACCGTCTGGCCCTGATCGTGGGCGTCGCCGGGCTGTGGGCCGGGGCGATGCTGGCGGTCACGCCGGGCGCGACGGGGCAGGAGGCCCAAGACGAAAAAAAGGCACCCCAGGCCGAGGCCAAGGGGGACGAGCCCGCGCCGGCGACCAAGTCGGCTGCGCCTGTGGTCCCGTTCGGGTTCTCGAAGGCGCCCGAGACGCCGCTGGAACTCTGGGAGGCGGCTGATTACCTGATCCGTACGGGCCAGGGCGCCCAGGCGGTTCCCTACCTGTCAACGTTCCTCAAGAGCAAGCCCGACGACGCGACCCTGCTCCGGATTCGCGACCGTTACGGCGCAGGCTCGATCCTCCGGCTGGATGACGATCCGCGCACGCGACCGCTGGCCAAGCCGGTCGTGGATATGCTCAACAGCGCGGTGCTGCGGCACGCGACGCGGCCCGAGCGGATTGGGCGGTTCATCACGGGACTGACGAAGTCGAGAGAGGAGCAGCAGTACGCCGTCGACCGCCTCCGCGAGTCGGGGCCGTTCGCGGTTCCGCACCTGGTGCGGGAGCTGCAGCGGCCCGCGCTCAGCGCTGACGACCGCGCGGCGCTCGTGCACGGCGCCGGCCGGCTCGACCGCACCGCCGGACCGCCGCTGATCGCCACGCTCGACAGCCCCGACGGCCGCCTCGTGCGCGACGCGATCGAAGCCCTTGCCATGATGGGCGAGCTGCGGGCCATCCCCCAGCTCACCTACCTCGCCGCCCGGGGGAACCAGACCGCCGCCACCGCGATCGAGGCGCTGACGGGCAGGCCCTGGGGCGGGGTCGAACGCTCGCCGGCCCGCGTGCTGACCGACGAGGCGCTGCGGTATCACCTCCATGAGATCCGGTTCCCGGGCGACACGTTCTTCCTCTGGGTCTGGGACGACGCCCAGAAGGTGCCCGCGTCGCGCGAGGTATCGCGGGCCGATGCCGAAGCCTACTTCGGCCTGAAGTATGCCCGTGAGGCGCTCGTCCTCGACCCGTCGAACCGGACCGCGCAAGTCGCCCTCTTGAGCCTGGCCCTGGAGCAGGCCGTCGAGCGGGCGGGCTACGCCTCCTATCCGGCGAACGATACGACCGGCTCCTTCGCCGCGGCGACCGCCGCCGGTCCGGAGATCCTGGCCACGATCGTGCGCGACGCACTGGCGCGGGGCAAGTACGACCTCGCCGCCGCGGCCGTGACAGCGCTCGGCCAGGTGGCCGACGTGAACGCGCTGGCGGCCGACCGCCGCCCCAATCCGCTCGTGCAGGCCCTCTCGGCCCCGAGCCGACGCGTGCAGTTCGCCGCCGCGCGGGCGCTCGTGCTGCTCGCCCCGCGCAGGCCGTTCGCCGGGTCGAGCCGCGTCGTGCCGATCCTCGCCCGGTTCGCCACCAACCAGGCCGTCCCCCGCGCGGTCGTCATCGACGGCAACCCCACGCGCGGCGGCCAGCTCAAGGGGTTCTTGAAGGCCCTCGGCTACGACCCGATCCTTGCCCTCACCGGCGATGAAGGCTTCCGCGTCGCATCCGAGACGGCCGACGTCGAGCTGATCCTGATCGACAACCACCTGGTCCAGGGCGCCTGGCGCCTGGTCGACACGCTCTCGAACCTGCGGGCCGACGCGCGGACCGCCGGCGTGCCGATCGCGATCGTCGGCCCCTTGAACCTGGAATACAAGCTCGGCTATTTGAGCGAGACTTTTCCGGGCGTGAAGCTGCTCGTCCAGCCGACGAGCGCTGAGGCCCTGGAGCGCCAGCTCGGCGGCCGCCCCGCGCAGTTGCCCGACGCCGAGCGGGCCGGTTACGCGCGAGCGGCGACCAGCCTGCTCGCGCTCGTGGCCCAGCAGGCGGGAAGCCCGTTCGAGGTCGACCTGACCGCCGCCGAGCCGTCGTTGACGGTCGCGCTCAACGTCCCGGCGACCGGCGTGTCCGCCTCGGCCGCCCTGGCCGATGTCCCCAACCCGGGCGCTCAGCGCGGCCTGGCCGACGTGCTGCTCGATCCGGGAAAGCCGGACGAACTCCGGCTCACCACCGCCGCCCAGCTCGCGCGGAGCATTCAGCGCTACGGGCCGCTGGTCGCCGCCGACCAGGAGGCCAAGCTGCTGGCTGCGTTCGACCAGGCCGTCGACCCCGCCCTGCGCGGGGCGCTCGGCGCCGTGATCGGCGCCCTGAGACCGAAGGCTGCACCGACCGGCGCGCGGCTTCAGCAGTACCAAAGCTCATTAACCAACACCGATAACCCCCCGGCGCAACCCTCTCCCGCGTCGAAGCCGACCTCCTCTCCGCCGGCTTCGCCCGACGCCGCAGCCCCCGCTCCGGAGGCCAAACCGTAACCGCCTTCAGTCCATAAACGTTTCGGCCGGGTGCCTGCCCACACCCTCGTGAGCAGGCTTGGTTGCGTGCGCATGCCCTCGCGGACGAGGGCATGGCACGCAACGGCAAGGAATGCCCGGGAACTGGTTCGGCATGAGAAGGATGGTGGAGTCTCCGCGTGGCCGCCGGCTCTGACCCGGCGGCCTCGGGGACTCGGGAAGGACGCGCGGCGATGCCCTCACCCTATGATCGACACGTTTCGCGAAGTCCCACGGGGGACGATTTTGCCCTGCCCGGCGTCGTCGGCGTCGGGCCGACGATGCGCGAAGTCTACCGGGTCACCCAGCGCGTGGCGCGCGCCCGTGCCTGCGTGCTGATCGTCGGCGAGACCGGCACGGGCAAGGAGCTGATCGCACGCGCTGTGCACGACCTCAGCCCGCGGTCGACGGGCCCTTACATCCGCGTCAACTGCGGGGCCTTGACCGAGAGCCTGCTCGAAAGCGAGCTCTTCGGCCACGTCAAAGGGGCCTTCACCGGCGCCGTCGACAACCGCACCGGCCGCTTCGAGGCCGCGCACACCGGCAGCATCTTCCTCGACGAGATCAACAGCACTTCGCCCAAGCTCCAGGTCAAGCTCCTGCGCATCCTTCAAGAAGGGGAGTTCGAGCGCGTCGGCGACACGAGCACCAAGAAGGTCGACACGCGGATCATCGCCGCCACGAACCGCGACCTGCTCGACGAGATCGACGCCGGCCGCTTCCGCGAAGACCTGTACTACCGCTTGAACGTCGTGCCCGTGTACCTGCCCCCCTTGCGCGAGCGCAGGGAGGACATCCCGCCGCTCGTCGAGTTCTTCCTCAAGCGCTACGCCGAACAGAACAAGCGCGACGTTCGCCGCGTCAGCCCCGAAGCGATGCGGCTCCTGCGCGAGCACGACTGGCCGGGCAACGTGCGCGAGCTGCAAAACTACGTCGAGCGCGCGGTCGTGCTCGGCGACGGCCCCGAGCTGGCCGTCGATCACCTCCCCCCGCAGCTCCGCGGCGAGACCGCCCCGCGCCCGATCCGCACCCCCCGCGGCGGCGACCTCACCGCCCTGACCGCCGAGCTCGTGCGCCAGGGGATCCGCGCAGCGGGCCCGAACTCGAACGACCTGCACAACCGGATCGTCGGCCAGGTCGAGCGCGAGCTGATCCAGCAGGTGCTCCAGACGTGCGACCGCGTCCAGATCAAGGCCGCCGCCCGCCTGGGGATCAACCGCAACACCCTGCACAAGAAGCTCGCCGAGTTCCGGATCGACGAGAACGAGCCCGTGGAGTCGAGTTCCCCCGCGGGCAACGGCGAGGCCGGCGGGCCGGGGGGGGATGAGGAATAGGGCGGTTGCCGGCCAGGCCGGCCCCAGCGACGATAACAAATAGCCACTGATTGCTGAGGAGGGTTTGATGCCGGCCGCTCTGACGTCATCTCCTGTCGGCGAAGGTCGATCCTCCGCTCGTACACTTGCCGGCTTGCTCGAGCAGCTCGGTGACATTCCGCTCAGACGTGTGCGCATCCAACCGCCGCTGGGAACGGCGACCGAGCAAGATCTGATCAACGCCGACCCGCACGAGGATGGTCTCTGTGAGCTAGTCGACGGCGTGCTCGTGGAGAAGGCGATGGGACTACGAGAGTCGCTGTTGGCCGCGGCGTTGCTCGCGCTTCTCCGGGGTTTCGTTGATCCTCCAAACCTCGGCCTCGTGACCGGGGCAGGCGGCACGTTTGGGCTTTTTCCGGGATTGGTTCGCATTCCTGACGTCGCATTCATCTCGTGGGCACGCATACCCGGCGGGCGCGTGCCCGCGGAGCCAATCCCACAGATCGCGCCGGACCTCGCTGTTGAGGTGCTGAGTGAAGGGAATACCCCCAAGGAAATGGAGCGCAAGCGTCGGGAGTACTTCGCGGCGGGGGTCCGGCTCGTTTGGATGATCGATCCCGAGCACCGAACAGTCACTATTTTTACCGGGCCCGATCAATCCACGACGCTTGACACGACGCAGACCCTCGAAGGCGGCGACGTGTTGCCCGGCTTTCACGTAGCGCTTACGACCCTTTTTGCGGAACTCGACCGGCAGGGGCCGCAGGGGACTTGAGCGGTGGGGTATACTGAGACTGAAGAGATCTCACACCCCGACTCAACCTCCCCGACGACGCCGATGCCCGACGCACCCTTGCCGCTCGACCAGATCCACCAGGGCGATTGCCTGGCGCTCTTTCCGAAGGTCGAGACCGGCTCGGTCGACCTCGTCTTCGCCGACCCGCCCTTCAACATCGGCTACGACTACGACGTCTACCACGACCGCCGCGACGCCGACCAGTACCTCGACTGGTGCCGCCAGTGGGGCGAGCAGATCGTCCGCGTGCTCAAGCCCACCGGCGCCTTCTGGCTGGCGATCGGCGACGAGTTCGCGGCCGAGCTGAAGGTGATCTTCCACCGCGACCTCGGCCTCTCGCTCCGAAGCTGGGTCGTCTGGTACTACACGTTCGGCGTCCACTGCACGAAGAAGTTCGCCCGCAGCCACGCGCACCTGTTCTACTTCGTGAAGGACCCGAAGAACTACACGTTCAACGACAAGCCCGTCCGCGTCCCCTCCGCGCGGCAGCTCGTCTACTTCGACAGCCGCGCCAATCCCGAGGGACGCCTGCCCGACGACACCTGGATCCTCCGTCCGCAAGACGTCCCGGGCGGCTTCGCCGCCGACACCGACACATGGTACTTCCCCCGCGTCTGCGGCACCTTCAAGGAACGCGCCGGCTGGCACGGCTGCCAGATGCCCGAGCAACTCCTCGGGCGGATTATTCGGGCGTGCTCGAATGAGGGGGAAATGGTCTTGGACCCTTTCGGCGGCAGCGGCACGACCCTGCTCACGGCCAAGAAGCTGGGGCGGAAGTTCCTGGGATTCGAGCTCTCTCAGGAATACGCGGCGCGCATTGCGTCACGCCTGACCGACACGCACGCCGGCCAGTTGCTCGAAGGCGGGGCCGAACCGCTGGCGGGAGGGAAGGGGAGGGGGTCGCGATCGAGGAACGGGACGACGTGAGGTTGCTAGCGCCGTCGCTTGCTTGCTCTTTTCTTGCCTTTCGGCTCAGCGCGCAGGGTGTCGAGTAACCCTTGAATCCAGCGAACGCCTCGGGGCATGCCGATCGCGGTAAAGAGCTCGTGCGCCCGGAGCCATAAAGCTTTTGCCTCATCGGTGTCACCACGGTCGTTGTAGATCGTGCCGAGGTTACCGTAATCCCTGGCCATACCCTCACGGTGGCCAAGCGACTCTTCGATCTCCAACGATTTGCGGAACATCGACTCCGCAACGGCCAGGTCACCACGCGCGCGGTAGACCAAGCCGAGGTTGCCGTAGTCGGCGGCCGTACCCTCACGGCGGCCGAGCGACTCGTCGATCTCCAACGCTTTGCGGTGCATCGACTCCGCACCAGCAAGGTCGCCACGGGCCGCGTAGATCAGGCCGAGGTTGCCGTATTGGTTGGCCATACCCTCACGGCGGCCGAGCGACTCGTCGATCTCCAACGCTTTGCGGTGCATCGACTCCGCACCAACCAGGTCGCCACGGGCGCGGTAGATCAGGCCGAGGTTGCCGTATTGGTTGGCCATACCCTCACGGCGGCCGAGCGACTCGTAGATCTCTAACGCTTTGCGGTACATCGACTCCGCGCCAGCCAGGTCACCACGGGCGCGGTAGATCAGGCCGAGGTTGCCGTAGTCGGCGGCCATACCCTCGCGGTGGCCGAGCGACTCGTCGATCTCCAACGATTTGCGGTACATCGACTCCGCACCAGCCAGGTCGCCACGGACCGCGTAGATCAGGCCGAGGTTGCCGTATTGGATGGCTATACCCTCACGGCGGCCGAGCGACTCGTTGATCTCAAGAGCCCGAAGAAATGACGCCTCTGCCTCCGCGAATTCACCAAGCAAGTTGAGGTGGTTGCCCAGTTCATTGAGCCAACGAGCATGCGTGGCCTGCACGAAGGGATTGTCACTCTCCGAGGTCGACGCGAGCCGGGAGCGCAGTTCGTGAACCCGTGCCCGCCGCTCCGGCTCGGAAAGGCGGCCGTCACCGCCGCCGTCCCACGGTTCGGCCAGCAGCGGACGCAACTCGGCCTCGGTCAAGTCGGGGAAGAAAAACGTGTCGCTCCGCCAGTCGAAGAAGTCGGGGGCCTCGCGGCCGAACAGGCCGAGCAGGTAGTCGGGCGTCCAGAAGACAACTGGGCGCTGGATCTTAACGGGCCATTCCGGCCGCTGGAGGTTGAGCGCCTGCAAGACCGCGTGATTCCTCACCACCGAGGGGACCGCCTTCTCGAGGTCCACCAGCATCACCGGCCCCTCGGCATTCGGATCTGCTTGACGCACGACTTCGTCCAGCACGTCGATCGTGTCCGCGCGCACGTGAACAACGGTTAACCCCGTTTGCGGCATTGATTCCTGCAGCGCTTCGATCAGCGCATCGCGATCGGCCGATCGGTTGCACACCGCCACGAAGAGCGCAAAGCCATCCGACCGCGACAGGCCGCGCCGGAGCGCGCGGAAGGGCTCGCTGCTCAAGACCGGATCAAGATCCGGCGCCGTACTTGGGGAGGGTCCGGATGACAGGGTTCACCTCGTACCAGGGTCGGCCGTTCATGTACTCGAAGACGTGCAGAAGATAAAGCATTTCCTGGTGCAGCTCGTCACTGGGCATGTCCTCGCTGGGCTTGGCGAAGGCACGGAGCTTTTCCCAATACGCGTCCGGGATCTCACGCAAGAGGCTGTTCGCATAATTCCGGACGGCCGTTTCGGCGGCCTTCCGGGTAATGGGCAGACTCTCGATCGCGCCCAGAGACGAGCGCAGGAACATCATCAGGTGGCGCGGGTGCCCGCCGGTCATTGCGCAGAGGTAATGGGCGGTTTCGGGCGCGTCGAAAGCGTCGCCGACTTTCACCCCGGCGTGCCGGCAGCGAGCTTCGATCATCTTCCCCATGACTTTCATGCCGGCCGTTTCCGGGGTTGGGTCCGACCTGCCGGGGCCGCGCAGGTTGATCATGGAGACCGGCACGTTGTGCTCGCCGAACGCGTGCTCCACCTGCGCGGTGCGGGGCGAGTAGAAGAGTGAGATCGGCACGGTGTAGATCGTGTGCGCGTTCAGGCTGGCCAGTTGGTCGGCGCGGTCCAGGAACAACCGGTCGTGCGTGGTGGTCTTGCCGTCCTTCAACTCACGGCGGACCATCTTGTCCAGACCGTCGATGATCAGGACGAGGCCGTCTTTGCCACGCTCCAGGAGCTTGACCCTCGCGACCGTCAAAAGGTCGTTCACGGCCTCGAGCAGGTCGGTGCTGCGCAAATTCACGGCCTCGCGAAGTTGCGCCCGAGCGTCGGGGCGGTTCTTGATCTCCGCCGTCAAGTCACCGAAGGGAACGGCGACCTTCGCCTCCTTGAGCAAGACCTTCGTGCCGAGCGTTTGCTTCACATCGTCCCACAACCGTTGCAGGTACGTGGTGACGGGGTCGAACCCTTCGATGTTGGCGTCACGGAGCTGACGCTGCACCTCGGCGACCGTGCAGACCAGAAGGTCGGGAAAGTCGAGGTCGTTGACGTCCAGGGCTTGGCTGACGTCGAAGTAGACGACCTGAAACGAGGAGGGTTTCTGCGCGGAAGGGGGGCGCTCGAGACTCGCCCTCAGTCGGTAAAGCTCGCTGGTCTTACCAACGCCGCGATGCCCGGCGAACGGCTTGACTTCGGGCTTCTCCGGGTCCGCCAGGCGCAAGCACCGCTCGAACGCTTCGACGACATGCGCGCCGCGCACCTCGTCGCAGTTCACGTAGCGATCGTCCGTCGGCTCGAGCGACTCGTTCGGATTGCACGCGCGATACAGACGCGTCGTCGGGTCGAGGGTCTGAGCCATGAAGGACGGTCCTGAGGCGAACTTTGTGCCACCCGAACGGTGGGTCCACCACGTTCTTCTCTCCTTTTAGAATATCGGCCACCCCCCCGGTTCACAATCGACCCCGATGAGCGGAGACCCGGGAAGGGCGGAACACCAGCGGCATGACCGGTCGAGGCGTTATTCTGGTTCCTCAGCGATTTCCGTTACAATGGGGGCGTCAGCGTCCTCAAACGTCCGTGGAGCCCGTTGCGATGCCCTCACCGTTTCCCGGCATGGACCCGTACCTGGAAGCGCCTCACATCTGGCCGGATGTTCACGACGCCTTGGCCGCAGAAATGCGCAACGAGCTGAATCAATCGTTGCCCAGTCCTTACTACGCTCGGCTGCAAATGCGGCCCGAGCTCGGCATCGTGGAGGAGTCGAAGGGACGTCAACGAGTCGTACCGGACGTCGTCATCGTCCACTCTTCTCAGAAGCAACCCTTGGCCGCTACGACGGCATTGCTAGAGCGACCCAGGCGTGACATCTCGCGATCCATCGAGCTCGTCGTCGACCTGGAGCCGATCAGGCACCACTTCGTCGAGATCCGTGACCCGAACCAGGGACACAAGCTCATTACGCTGATCGAAATCCTGAGCCCGTCGAACAAGCGTCCCGGACCAGATCGGGAGGATTACCGGCGGAAACAGCGAGAAATTCTCGACAGCGACGCCAACCTGGTCGAGATCGACCTCCACCGATCGGGCGAGCGCGTGCTGGCTGACCTCAACCTCGAAGCCCTGCTCGCGCAAACCGATCCCAGGCCGGACTACATCGTCTCGGTCAATCGCGCGTGGCTGCGGGCGACGGGAAACGCGTATCAGATCTTTCCCTGCTCGTTGCACGAGTGGCTGCCTTGCTTTCCCGTCCCCTTGAAGCAAGGGGAGACCGAGGTCCTGCTCGATCTCCAGTACGCCTTCAACCGCGCCTACGACAGCGGGCCCTACCGCCGCGGCGCGGTCGACTACGCGCTGCCGCCCGTTCCGCCCCTCCCTCCGGAAGACGCCGCGTGGGCCGAAACGCTCGTCCGCGCGGCCGCGGCACCCCAACTCGAAAATCCTTAAGACTCCTCCTTGACGCGCGCCACGTCCTCGCCTATCCTTCATCTCAGACAAAACGACTTAACTCTCAGACAAACCCACTGGGAGGCCCGATGGCGCGGCCGGCGCGGGACATTACGGAGTCGGAGCTGGCGATCTTGCGCGTGCTGTGGGAGCGCCCCAGCGCGACGATCCGGCAGCTTACCGACGTGCTCTATCCGGGCGGGGCCGCCGCGCAGTACGCGACGGTGCAAAAGCTGCTGGAGCGGATGGAGGCGAAGGGGTACGTCCAGCGCGACCGTTCGCTGTTCGTGCACCAGTTCACGGCGGTGCTCGACCGCGACGAGCTCATCGGCCAGCGCTTGCGGGCCCTGGCCGAGACGCTCTGCGACGGCTCGCTCACGCCGCTCATGACACACCTGGCGCGCGCCCAGCGGCTAACCGAGACTGAGCGCGAGGCCCTCCGCGCGATCATCGAGGGGGAAGGCAACGACCCCGGAACCCCGCGCTCGAAGCGGAAATGAGCCGGTCCCGGCGAAAGGGGGCGACGCGTGGAATGGCTCGCGCAGGCCTGTTTGAGCAACGCCTTGGTCGCGACGCTACTTGCCCTGCTGGCGGCGGTGGCTGGGACCTTTGTCCGTCGGCCCGCCCTGACGCACGGCCTGTGGCTGCTCGTCTTGATCAAGCTCGTCACCCCGCCGGTGGCCCCGGTGGCGCTCTTGCCGGCGCCCGCCGAGATGCCACCTATTGCGGCCGATGCTCTGGTCGATCGGCTCGCTGAGGGGACTCCCGTCACGGACGGCGACGCGGTCGAGGAGCCGGCGCCTGGTGCCCCGGTCGAGGATAGATCCATCACCGATGCGGCCGTTGCTCCCGCCGGGCTGGGAGACCCGTTCCAGGCGACCCGCCGTTGGCTCTTGGCGACCTGGGGCGCGGGCGCCCTGGGATGGTGGGGACTGGCGGCGTGGAGAATCGTCCGTTTCCGGCGTTCATTGAATGATGCACATCCGGCGGATGCGGAGTTGCGAGACCAGGTCGAGCTCCTTGCCGGTCGGCTCGGCCTCAAAAGCTGTCCGCGCATCGCGTTTGTGCCGGGGCGGATCCCGCCGTTGGTCTGGTCGATCGGCGTACCGCGCCTGATTCTGCCGGAGGCGCTCTGGGCGACTCTGGAGCCCGAAGCGCGTGAGTCGCTCCTGACTCACGAGCTGGCCCACCTACGACGGCGCGACCACTGGACGCGCTGGCTGGAGCTGTGGACCGGCGGCCTTTACTGGTGGCTCCCGGTGGTGTGGTGGGCGCGCCGGGCCCTGCGCGAGGCCGAGGAGCAGTGCTGCGACGCCTGGGTCGTCGCGGCTCGGCCCGAGGCGGCGCGGACCTACGCCCACGCGTTGTTGGCAACGCTCGACTTCCTTTCCGAGCCCCGGCCCGCCGTCCCTTTGGGAGCGAGCGGGATCGGGCACGTGTCCTGCTTGAAACGGAGGATGACGATGATCGTTCGCGCACAGACCCCGAAGGCCCTGTCGTGGCGCGGCCGCTTGGCCGTGCTCGCCCTGGGCGCCACGCTGTTGCCCCTTACGCCCACGTGGGCGCAACGTGAGGAGACACCGAAGGATCCCCCGCCCGCGCCCGAGGCAACCCCCCGCGAGGACACATCGGCGCCCAAACCTTCGGTCTCCCCCGCCCGTGAAAGGATCAACGAGTACCGCCGCGCGCTGGACCGGCTCGTGATCTCGGACGAGCACCTGAAGAAACAGCTCGATGAGGCCCTCTCCCAGATGGAGAAGGCGTTCGACGCCGGCATCATGAGCGAGGATGGAATTCGCAACGCCCTGGACCGAGTGCGCCGCGACGTGGACGAGTCGCTGGAGCGCATCCGCCTGGCCCAGCGCGAACGTCGCGAAGCGGACGAGGAGCCGAAGGGCCGGGAAGAAACGCCCGAGCGCCGAGAGCTGCTGGAGAAGACTCGGGCCGAGATCCGCGAGCTCCAAGCCAAGCTGCGGCAGGCCGAGGGTCGCCTGGCTGCGCTGGAGGGCCGGCCGGTCCCGAAAATTCGAGCGATCGAGGACTTTGTGCGATCCCGAAAGGTCGATCCGCGGGCCGAGAGTCCTGCCCGGTCAGGAGGCGCCAGCCGCTCAGTCTCACCCAATCCCAGCGAGCAACCGGCTGCGGCCCCGGAGCGTCGCCCGACCCCGGGCATGCCGCCACGCGAGGCCGATGGGCCGCGCTCGGACAGGGCAGGACGAGCGGCCGGCCCGCGCGGGGGCGACGGCCGGCTCGAAAACCCACCCCGCGAGGATGGAGGTCCCCGCGCTGACACGTTTAGCCGCGAGCCGTCGGCTCGAACTCCGGGCGTCCCCGAGCAGCGCGTACGGCAACTGGAAGAAAAGCTCGAGACGCTCCTCAAGGAGATGCAGAGCCTGAAGAACGAACTCCGCGGTGGAGATCGTCAACGGAGCCGATGACGACCGGGGCCGTCTTCGGACGCGCCTCGCGAAGCGGATGTTGTCGGCATTCCATGACTGTCAAAACCGTTTGCGGACCGGCTTGACCCCAGGCCGGTCGTCGATCAATACCGGTAAGCGCGACGCCTTCCAAACAGCCCGAAGCCCCGACGCACCGGGGCGGGTGCAGAGACATACGCCGGGGCGACGGCGGTGCCCGTGCCCGTCGCGCCGAAGGGAGACAAAGAGCCCGGCCCGGTGTAGGTCAGGTTGCTGTAGCCGAGGTACGAGCGGTTGATGCTCATGAGCGGCTCGTCCTTGAACGCGTAATTCTGTGAGTACACCGGGGCGGGAGCCCGGTAATAGCCATTCGGCGCGGCTCCGACGTAGACCGTTTGGCCCCGCGCGCCGGAAACGCCGGCCAGCGCGAGGATGGCCGCCAAGGCTGGTCCGAAAAGGGTGCGCATCGGCATTCTCCCGGGATGGCTCAGGCGACACCCGGCAGAATTGCGGTGAATCCGCATTCTGGGCGCGCTTGATGGGCTTCACGATACCACTCGTTTCTCAAGCACGCGAGAGACGGTGGCCGGCTCACAGGAGGATTGCAACGTCGATTGTGGACCGATCCTGGGCCGCACGCCCGAATCGGTCCGGAATCGATTCCGGGAGGGCGAGCCCGAAAACGGAAAGGTCCTGCCCGCTCAGCGATCGGAAGGCGGCCGGTCGCCGGCGCCCGGGCCACGCGGGCGCCGTCCGCCCGGGCCGAATCCGCCCGGGGGTCCGTCGGGACCAATGCCGCCGGGTGGCGGAGCAGGGCGGACCTCTTCGCCCGAGAGCACGCCGTCGCCATTACGATCGAGCGCCCGCAGCGCCTGCGGCGCGGCCGCCATCTCTGCCGCGGAGATCGTCTGGTCCCCGTCTGCGTCGAGGGCCATCATGAGCGGGTGCGGCGGAGGCCGAAACCCACCGAAGCCACCGGGACCGCCCAGGCCGCGCCCGGCCGCCTGTGGCGGACGCGGACCGCGCTCCCGGTTCCGCGCATCGACCTTGCCCCAATAGCCGCCGATGATGTACGGGAACTGGCCCGGCGTCACGTGGTAGTGCCACCCTCGCTCCGAATCCTGGTGCACGTTGAAGTCGTTGAGCGGGTTCTCCTTGCCGTCTTTCGCCATCACCCCTCCCGACTCGTACGGGCCATAGATCGCGAACCCGTCGAACGCCCAGCCGATCAGCGGCGAGTGCCCCTTCCCCTCGTCGGCGAACGGCGACTTCACGCACACCGGGTACTTGTGGTAGTGATACCGGTTGTCGGGGCTCGGGTGCCCGCAGCAACGGTCCATCAGGTCGGTGGCGTCGGTCATCCCGGCGTCGAACGGGTTGTAGAAGACGACCCCATTCGTCGCGATGCCGATCGCCCCCATCGGCAAGGCACGGTTGGCGTTCCGCTTGTCCATCGCGCGGGCCGCTGGGTTCCGCTCGGGGTCCAGCGGCAGGTAATATGTGTAGTCATGCTCCTGGATGTACGACGGGTTGCGGTCCCCCGAGCCCGGCGGGCTCGGGAACTTGGCCGTCGGGTGGTTGGGCAGGTTCCGGGCATGCACGACCAGCGACGTGCCGTCGCAGCCGACGGTGACGTTGTCCGGCCGGAACTGGTCCTCCTCGACGAGCTCGCCGGCCAGGTCGAGGTAGCCCTTCCGGAGCCAGGCCGACATGTTCGCGGCGAACGGGCTCAGGTAGCGACGGCCGCCGTCGTCGAACAGCAGCCGGTCGCCGTTCTGTTCGCTGACGAGCAGGCCCCGGCCCCCTTTCTCGACCTTTTCCCCTTCGGCCGGCAGGTAGTACCAGCGCCCGCCGAGCGCGACCAGCTTCACCGGGTCGACGGCCAACGGTCCCGCCGCACGTACGGCCGCCCCCGCCGGCGCGTTGGCCGGCATGGGGATCGGGACCAGGGTCAGCTCATCGATAATGAACGACGCGTCTTTCCCCTTGCCGTCCCCGCCCCGGAAGCCGACGCGGATGCGCACCTGGTCGATGTCCGGGAACGGGAGCCGAAACTCGAAGGAGTAGGTCTTCCAGGTGGCCGCCCCCCCCTTGCGCCGGACGCCATTGGGGCCCAGGTCCTTGCGCTCTTGCAGCACCAGCGGGTAGATCTTGCGGGTCACGCCATCGAGCGACCGCTTGCCACCGTCGCCGAAGAAGTCGACCTTCAGGTGCAGGTCGTCGTTGGTGACGGCGAACCCCTCTTCGGGCAGCCCGCGCACGCTAAACCGGAACCAGCGGCCGGGGAGCGTCGCCGCGATAGGGACGTCCTGCGCGACCGACCCTTCGTGCTTGCCGTCGCCGTCGAGGTCGCGGGCCGAGTCGAGGGCGACGCCCATCGACGAGAACTCGAAGGCGGTCCCCGCGAACCTGCGCGCCGCGTCCCCCTCGACCGCGAAGTGCGCGGGCTTGGCCGGGCTATCCCCCGCCTGCTCGAGGCCGGGGTTCTTGACGAGGTTCGTCCCTTCCGGCGCCGCCACGGCGCCTGCGACCAAGATGACGACCAACGGGGTGAAGCCGACGACCCGGCGCGCGGTGTTCATGGGGGAGTTCCTGGGGCGACGTCCCTCCCCGAGCGACGGCGCGCGGGGCCGGAACGCTCGGGACAAGCGTCGTCCTTGAGAGAGGAAACGTCGCGCTCCGCCCGTTGTCGACAACGCCGCCCCGGAATCGGTCAGCGGAGCAACGATGCGACCGAAACCCCGAGCGCGACCAGCGAGCAGATCCCCGCGACGCGCGCCCAACGCGCGGAGTCGAGCGACGCCTGCGCACAGAGCTTCGCCGCCTCGGCCGAGTCGAGCGACGCCTGGGTGACCTTCTCCCCCTCGGACGACAGGCCGAGCAAGCGGCAGAAGGCCCCCTCGAGCACCGGCTGGTCATAGAACAGGCGCTCGTAACCCGCGGGCGAACGCGCCTGGCCGTCGAACGGGAACTCGTCGTTGAACGCCGTCTGCTCCTCGTCGGACATCGACTCCAGCTTCAACCTCACCTCGCGCGGAGTGGCCATCGCACCGTCGCCCTTGGGTCCCGCCAGCCCTCGTTCCACGACGTCGTGGGGCGAGTTCCCGGCAATCGTTGGCCCGATTCTTTCGCGAGCGCCAATGTCCGACAAGCCGAAACGGGTCCGTCCTTCGAGCGCAGCCCTCATTTCCCCCGATTTTGCCCCGGAACACTCTTTCACTCAACCGTGCTTGCACGATAGCATCGCCAGAGCAATTCGAACGTGTCTGTGGGGTGCCTCGTCGTCCGGCGCCGAAGAGGTCAGGTCGGCGCACACGAATCCCGTTAGGGAGTGGGACCGATGATGACGAAGGGAAGGGTAGTCGCGATCGCGATCGTGGCCCTGGGCCTGGGTTTCGTCGGCGGGGCCTGGTTCTTTGGGAGTGGGCTGGCCTTCCAGGTCATCGCGCCGCCCCCGGCCGAGATTTTGGACGGTGCTCCCAAGGCCCGAACGAAGGTCGCGCGGGAGGTCCCGCATGTCAAAGCCGTGGCCGTTCCCAGGCTCGCGAATTTCAACGGCGGCTCGGGTGGCCTGGGGCCGACGGCCGACCGCACCGACCTGATGCCGGCGCCCGGCTGCTCCTGGGTGATTGAGCCTCGGCCGTTCCGCATCGGTGCTCAGTGGCACCAGACCGATACCGAGCGTGCCCTCGGCGGCGAATCGGCGCTCGAGCCCCTCACGGGCGGCGTGCACTACCTCCTGGTTCAGTCCACCCGGCAAGGCGGCGGTGCGATCGAGCTGCGTCCCGTCTTCTTCGACGCCGAGGCCAACCGCTACATCCCGTCGCGCACGGCTGGTAGCTCTTCCCGATCATCGGACGGCGTGTTCGTGATGACCCAGTTTCAGCTCGACCCGGCCCGCCAGCTCGCGCCCGACAAGGTCGCCTACTTCGGCATCGAGCTGGTCGTCCCCAACGCCGAGCGTCTGCTCGCCGAGGCGACGCAGAAAGAGGCCAAGGAGAAGGGCATTGAGATCCCCCCTCTCCCGATCCTCGGCCAGCCGTACCCGTTCGACCTGCCCGCCGCCGCCGGCCAGCGCGCCCGCGCGGCCGACTACCGCGGCAAGGCCGTGCTGCTGGCCGTTTTTGGGCCCGGCGGGCTCAACCGCTTTGCGATGTCGCCCGTCAAGAAAATCCGCGAGTCGACCAAGGCCGACGAGTTGGCAATCGTCGGCGTCTCATTTGACGGTTCGGTGGAAGACGCCCGCGAGGCTTTCGCCAACTCGGGCGCCGACAGTCCGATTGTGTTCGTGTCGAACGACTCGTTGACCCGGCGGCTCTGGCGCGACGGCGCTCAGCTCCCGGCGATCCCGACGTTCTACCTCCTCGACCGTGAGGGGATCCTCCGCTTCGTCTGCAACCCTTTTGACCTCCCGGACCGCGTCGACGTCCTCCTCGGCCGGGCAAAGCGCCCTCATTTCCCGCAGCCGGTCCGGGCCGGTAATCCTGCCCAGAAGGCCCCGGCGGCTCCTCCCGGACAAAAGCCCGGGGCGCGAGGGCCGGCGCAGCCCTCAGCTCCTCAGGGGCCGGCTCCGGGCTGACCCCTGGCCGCACCCGAGCGGCGATTCCGTCTCACCAAGGTAGCCCGCTCGGATCCAAGTCGGTCCCGTCCTCCGGACGACAACAGGCACGTTCGGGGACCGACGCGCCAGGCGGGAACCGAAAGGATTTCGACCGATGAACGATGGCGAACGGCGGACCAGACTGACGCTCGAGCCACTCGAGGGGCGCGTGGTGCCTTCGTCGACGGTTCCCAGCGCACCGGCAACGACCACGGCGCTGGTGCAGGGGGCGGGATATCTGTTCCTGAACGGTTCGGCCCAGGGCCACGTTCACCACGCCCCGACGAACCCTGACGCGGGTTCCACCATCACCTTCCGGGGCCACGGGCAAGTGACGCCGCTGGGCGCGGTGAAGGTCTCCGGGTCGTTGCAAGGCACCGGCTTCATCCGGTCGGGGACCGCCGGGGGCACGGTCCAGCTCTCGAACAGCCACGGCAGCGTTACCCTCAGCCTCGAAGGACCCTCACAGGGGGGCTTCACCCCGGCCCCGTCGGGGACGTACCAGTTCCACGTCGTGTCGGGCACCGGCGCGTTTGCCAAGGACCTGGGCGACGGGACTGTCGACGTGAACCTGGTCGGAGACGGGATCAGCCTGACGTTTCACGGCGCCCCCAACCGCTACTAACACGGTTCTCAAACGACTGGCATCCTCCGGGTGGCTGGGGTCGAGCCCGCCAGGGCGACGCTGGGCTGTAGAAAAGTGGGGGTTGCCACGGCTCTTGAGCCGCGTCGGCGAACGCGTTTTTGTCGCCTCCGGCACTCCTCCCACCTCTCCCCTTGCGGGAGAGGATTTCGCGCAACACTTCCGGCCAGAACGCATTCGACCGCCAAACCCAACTTTTCAACGGCCCAGCCTCGCCCTCGCGGGCTCGACCCCAGCCACCCACCGCTCCCAGGATGATTGCAAGGTCAATTGTAGGCTGATCGGCGTGGGCGCCCCCCCCCACAACAACCCCCGGGCCACCCCCACCCCCCGCGCGCCGGCCGAACCCCCTATAAAAAATAATATAAATTTTGTGGTGCCGGCCGTCAGGGCGTTTGGGGGGGGGGGTGATAGTTTGGAATGGCCGCGGGGCCCGCCCCCCGGGGGGGGGGGGGGCCCGCCCGGGGGTGGGGGGGGGGGCGCCCACG
>JARLIH010000240.1 GCA_031291845.1 Isosphaeraceae bacterium
CTCGTCAGCCCAAGGAGCCAGCATGGGTCACTCCTTTGCCCCATCGTGCAATCCATTCATCCGTTGACTCAGCCACCATTTTCCCCTGGCCGGCCTAAGCCGCCAAGGTCAACAGCCGACTTGTGTGGTACAACGAGGGGCTGCTCCGAGAACTCGCGGACTCGCCGAAGTTTCCGAGCCCGACCGACCCGGAGGAGCCTGACCGGCCCGGAGTATTCGTTCCCGACCTGCTCGCGTTCATGGTCAAAACGTTCGTTCAGACGGGAGACAGGGAGAGACTGGTTGATGTCCTCTCCAAGCGGTGCCCGAGCCTGATCGACTGGCCCGAGACCATTGAGTATTGGCTGGCATTTCGGGGGTGGAAAATGAGGGAACCGATGCTCATCCTAGGCGAGGCGTACGCGCGATCGCGGGCGCCCAAGACTCGCCGTGCCCTCGCCGCCTCCATCCGCCGGAGCTTTGCCGGCCTCGGAATCCGCGGTAAGGACGACGCGGAATTCGTTGGCAACGCAATGCGATGGTACCAGCAGGAGAAAGGCCATCTCATTGTGAATGAGACGTACCCCCGCAACGAGCTAGACGACGTGGGAATTACCGTGGGAAATTCTTATGAAAGACAACCCGATCTCTACGACAACCCGCCTCCGCAGAGGGAACCGTTGTTCAAAGACAAAATCGTCCCGCGGGATGGACCGAAGGATTTGGGTGAAGATCCCGATCGTTAGGCGCGACGAACGCTCTTAACAGACACCATTCCTAATCCTGGTTTCTCCGTGGAACAATCCCACGAGATTGCATCCAAATCCGAGGTTCGAGGCCGAGGCAGCTTGCCAGTGCGAACGAGGCAACCTACGACAATGCGTTGCGCGAACTGCAGTGCGGAGATCGGGAACGGTGTTGAATCCGGCGCGAGGCGAGCGGAGCGTCCGAACTGGAAATGAGCGCGTAAAACGGGTTCTTCCGCACTCTCGATGATCGACTGGCCTCCAATTCGCCCGACTCACCCAGTATAACCTGAATACTGGGCCATTCTGCACCGAATGTAGCCGCCATCATCGAGAGTGCGGAAGAACCCGTTTTACGCGCTCATTTCCAAGCGTAAGAGTGCGTTTGCCGGCCGGCCATCCCCGAGATATGAATGGAGAGTGCATCGATGACACCAACAACCAGAGGGCCCTCGGTGATCGCCCCGCCATTCACGCCGGACTCGGCCGCACAGAAAGTGCGTGCGGCCGAGGACGCCTGGAACTCTCGCGACCCGGACCGCGTGGCACTCGCCTACACCGAGGACTCGGCCTGGCGGAACCGTAGCGAGTTCGTAACCGGCCGCGACGAGATCCGGGCCTTCCTGGCCGGCAAATGGGCGCGCGAGCACGACTATCGGCTGGCCAAGGCGCTTTGGGCCTTCACGGAGGACCGCATCGCCGTCCGATTCCGCTACGAGTGGCACGACGACGCGGGGAACTGGTTCCGCAGCTACGGCAACGAGCTGTGGGAATTCGACGGGTCGGGCCTGATGCGCCGCCGAGAGGCGAGCATCAATGACGTTCCCATTCGCGAGCAGGACCGCACTTTCTTCTGGCCGGCCCCCGGTCCCCGGCCCGCGGACCATCCTGGCATCCCGGATCTCCGATGACCCTGAACGGGACCACCGCGCCAGAACCGCCGATCGGCCAGGATTCCCCGCAGCAGCAGCCAGCGAACACATTTCATCCCGCGCAGGGTACGAGACACCCGGGTGGTCTCACCGAGACGAAGGGTTATCGGCGGCCGCATGACGTTTATTTCACGGATGGTTCATGTTCGCTTTAGGGGGTCTCATTAGAATCCTCTAAAGAAGTCTGCTGCCGAAGGAATCGCCGGTGCCTTTCCTGCATCATCCGCAGCGAGCCGAGTGCGAACTGGGAATTCTCACCAAACCTGCCTGCCTTGAGTGGAAGAAGTGCCATGCCCAAGACCGATCTCGCCTCCGAGCAATCTTCGGCCGCGCCGGCGGTTGGTTGCGGACCGAACGCCGGCGGGGCGTTCTCGCAGGAGGATTACCACCACCCGGCCGCCGCCTGGGGCGCTGCGCTGAGCGTCGGCCTGGTGCTGCTGAAGCAGCACGAGCTGCTCGACGGCACCCGCGTTGTCTTCAACATGAACCACGAGAACGGCGGCTACGACTGCCCCGGCTGCGCCTGGCCCGACGACCGCCACGGCCTGTCGATGGACATCTGCGAAAACGGCATCAAGCACGCCACCTGGGAGCTGACCAAGAAGCAGGCGACACCCGAGTTCTTCGCGTCTCACACGGTCTCCGAGCTCTCCGACTGGAGCGACTTCGCTCTCGAAGACGCGGGGCGACTGACCGAGCCGCTGCGATACGACGCCGCGAGCGACAAATACGTTCCCATCTCGTGGGGCGACGCGTTCGCCACGGTTGGGCGGCACCTGCGCAGCCTGGACAGCCCGGACCGGGCGGCGTTCTACACGTCAGGCCGGCTGTGCAACGAGGCGACGTTTCTCTACCAGCTCTGGGCCCGGGAGCTGGGCACGAACAACCTGCCCGACTGTTCGAACATGTGCCACGAGGCCAGTGGCCGGGCGCTCCAGGGGGCCCTCGGCACCGGCAAGGGTACGTGCGACCTGGTCGACTGGCAGAAAGCCGACTGCCTGATCGTGATCGGCGTCAACGCCGCCTCGAACGCGCCGCGGATGCTGACCTCGCTGGCCGAAGCCTACCGCCGCGGCGCGAGTATCGTCCACGTCAATCCGCTGGTCGAGGCCGCCGCCACGCGAACGATCGTCCCCCACGATATCCTACGGATGGCGACCTTCCAGTCGACGCGCACCAGCACGCTCAACGTCCAGCCGCGGATCGCCGGCGACATGGCCCTGATGCGGGGGGTCGCCAAGCACCTGTTCGAGGCCGCAGGGTCAGACCCAAAGGCGATCGACCGCGAGTTTATCGAACGCTACACGGCCGGGTTCGAGGCTTACAGGACACTTGTGGAGGCCACGCCCTGGGCGGAGATCGAGCTCCAGTCCGGATTACCGGAGGCCAAGATCCGGGAGATGGGCGAGGTCTACCGCAAATCTCGGTCGACGATCATCGGCTGGTGCCTGGGCGTGACCCAGCAGCAACACGCCGGGGACACGATCCGCGAGATCGCCAACGTCCTTCTGCTGCGGGGCAACATCGGCCGTGAAGGGGCGGGGCCCAGTCCGATCCGCGGGCACTCGAACGTCCAGGGCAACCGCACCTGCGGCGTCGACCACCGGCCGGGCGAGGACTGGCTCGCGCGCTTGGACAGGGCTTGCGGGATCACGTCGCCGAGGGCGCATGGGCTCGACACCGTCCGCGTCATCCCGGCGATGATGCGCGGGGAGGTCAAGGTGTTCGTCGGGATGGGGGGAAACTTCGCCCTGGCCGCCCCCGACACGGACTACACGTTTCCAGCGCTGCGGAACTGCGACCTGACCGTGCAGGTGAGCACCAAGCTCAACCGCAGCCACATCGTCCATGGCAAGGACGCCCTGATCTTGCCCTGCCTCGGCCGTACCGAGAAGGACCACGGCAACGGTGGGCTGCAGGGGATCACGGTCGAGGACTCGATGAGCATGGTCCACCTCTCCTTCGGCATGAAGGAGGCCCGCTCGCCCCATCTGCGCTCGGAGGTGGCGATCATCGCCGGCATGGCCGCGGCGTCGCTCCCGGGCACGAAGACCCCGTGGGCCGACTACGCCGGGGATTACGACCGAATCCGCGATAAGATGGCCGAGGCGATCGACGGCTTCGAGGACTTCAACCGCCGGGTCCGCCAGCCGCTCGGATTCCGGCTCAAGCAGCCGGCCCGCGAGCTGGTCTTCCTCACCGACACCGGGAAGGCGAACTTCTCCGCCGCGCCGCTGGCAGACGTCGCTCCCGCGGCCGGCCGGCTGCTCCTCGGCACCATGCGATCGCACGACCAGTGGAACACCACGATCTACTCCGACAACGACCGATATCGAGGGGTCAAGAACCTGCGCACGCTGGTATTCATGAACGCAGACGACATGCGCGACCGAGGCCTGGCGAAATACGACCTGGTCGACATCAAGAGTTTCGCGAAGGACGGCTCGACGCGGAACGTCCGGGGCTACCGGGCGCTGCCCTACAACCTTCCGCGCGGGTCGGCGATGGGTTACATGCCCGAACTCAACGTCCTCTGTCCGATCGGCGACTACAGCCCTCAGAGCGACCAGCCATTGATGAAGCACGTCATCGTCGCGATTAGCCCATCGGGGGCCGAATCATGACCTGGATTTGCCACAAAACGGGTGTTGCCAGCGTCGAGGTTGGGCGGGTCACCGGGTCTCTGTCCGTGCCGTCGTCCGACGAGCTTTCGGTGGAGGAGCCGCTGGAAATCCGCCTGTCGTGACACGGCACGGACGCCACTCCGGCGCCGGTCGCTGTGACAATTCGGACGCCGGGCGACGACGCGGATCTGGCGGTGGGCTTCCTGTTCACCGGGGGCACCATCGCCGGGCACGGCAACCTTGAGGGAGTGAGGCGGGCCGAAGGCGGTCGAGGCGAGGCTGCGGCCCGGCGTTGCCGTGGACGCGGCCAGGCTGGACCGCCACTCATTCGTCTCGTCGAGCTGCGGTGCGTGTGGCAAGCGATCGATTGCCGCCGTGCGGGTCGCGAGCCGGCACCCGATTGCCCGTGGGGCCCTGCCTCGCGCCCGAGGTGATCCACGGCCTGCCGTAGGCGCTGCGGGCCGGGCAGTCCGGGTTCGCGCGGACCGGCGGCATCTACGCCTCGGGACTGTTCGACGCGGACGGGCGGCTCCTCGCGCTTCGAGAGGACGTCGGCCGACACAACGCACTGGACAAGCTCATCGGGTCCGAGTTGCTCACCGGGCGCATCCCGCTGGCGGGCAGGATCGTGCTGGTCAGCGGTCGGGTGGGCTTCGAGCTCGTGCAGAAAGCGGCGATCGCAGGCGTCCCGGTGCTCGGGGCCATAGGAGCTCCGTCGAGCCTGGCGGTCGACCTGGCCCGCGAAGGCGGGATGACACGGCTCGGCTTCGTCCGCGACTCGCGTTTTAACGCGTACTTCGACTCCGGCAGGATCGATTCGATGCCGCTGACGTCGGCAATTTCGGCCCGCTCCCCCTTCCGCATGGGCAGCTCGGCATGATTCAGGCCGAACGCCCTGACCTCGATCACCGCGTGTCCGCTTTGGGGTTCTGGCTCCGGGATTTCTCTGATGACCAACTTCTCCGGACCGCCGAACTCCGTCCTCAGAATTGCGCGCATAGGATATCCTCGTGCGACGCTGCATAAGCGAGCATTAACCTTGCGAAGTAACCACCAGGCAAAGTCTATGCCAGGCGTTTTTTCGAGTGCCTAATCTCCGGGTTCTGCCTCACCAAGACTCCGGCGGCTATCCGTTCGGCCAGGACTGCGGTCGAACGTGGGATGGCAGCGCTTCCGGGGTTGGTTTCGTGGTGCCTCCATGAGAAACGAATGCCTGGTCTCGCGTTCCGCAGAGTTGGGAGGGCATCCTTGCCCGTCTCCGGTCCGATTCCCGATCACCGGAAGATTCGCTGAGAGAAGAGATAGAGGTTGTTCTTCCACTCTGTCGGATCGTGCGCGTTGCCATCGACATGCCAGACGTGCGGAACGTCGTTTTCCTCGAGGTAGGCATGCACGCCCTGACTGATGCGGATGAGGTTGTCTTTCTTGCCGCAGGCGAGCCAGAGGAGTTTCAGTTGCTTCTTCGCACTCGCCGGATCGGGCACCAACTCTGGCGCCGGCTTTGTGTTGGGAGCCGCGGAGAAGGCGCCGATCCAGGCGAAGGTATCGAGATGAGTCAGCCCGAAGTTGAGCGACTGGCCTCCGCCCATGGACAGGCCGGCCAGGGCCCGATGCTCGCGGTCCGCCTGGACCGAGTAACGCGACTCGATGGTGGGGATCACGTCTTTCAGCAAATCTTGCTCGAACGCCGCGAACGCGGGCGCGGCGGCGAAGACGTTCCCACCGGCCCGGTCATTTTTCTGTGCGCGACCGTTCGGCATGACCACGATCATGGGCGTGACTTTCCCCTCGGCAAGCAGGTTATCAAAGAGGACACTTGGCTTGGCAAAGCGTTGCCATTCCGTTTCGTCCCCGCCGATGCCGTGCAGCAGGTACAGCACCGGGTATCTCTTCTCCGCGGAGTAGCCAGGAGGCGTGTAGACCTGCATTTTGCGGGTTGTACCCACTGACGTGGAGTCGTAGGAAAGCATCTCCAATCGCCCATGAGGCACGTCCTTTTCCGCGTCGATATCGGCAGGAGGATCCGGGAACGCGGGCACGTCGTCGGGATGCAGGACGATGGGTTGCCGTTGCGGCGGTCCGGCCCGCGCTATCGCAGGCGCGTTCACGAACAGCAGAGGGGCGAACTCGCGCAGGCAACGGCGCCACGTGAGCCACTCGTGCGACGTGCCGGGCGATTCGTAGTAGACGTGCTTGATCCCGGCCTTCTCAAGCGCCTCGTGATAGTTCTTCACGCTCTCGTACATGCGCTGCGGCTCGGCCGTGCCGATGCCGAGCCAGACCAGACGTACTTTTTTGTTGAACTCGTCCGCATTTGCCATGACGCCATCGTGCGCGGTCTTCGGGTCGAACTGGACGCCGCCGAAGCCCCCTCCGCCGCCGCTGAAGCCGCCGATGTGGGCGAACAGATCGAGGTGCTTGAGCGCGATCTGGAACGTCTGCATCCCACCCATGGAAAGTCCGGCCATCGCCCGGTGCTCTCGTTCCGGGATCGTGCGGTAGGTCGCGTCGATCATCGGGATCAGATCATTGACCATTACGTCCTCGAACGCGCTGAACATCCGGCTGAGGTTGGGGCGCGGAGGGGGATCCTGGCCGGGTGCGGCGGGCCGCGAGGGCGGAGCGAACGAGGGGGCGGCCTCGCCTGGCCGGCGCGCGTAGCCCTGTTCCATGACCACGATCATCGGCCTCGACTTCCTCTCGGCGAGCAGGTTGTCCATGATGAAGGCGACGCGCCCCTGGTTGGGCCAACCCCGTTCGTCCTCGCCTCCGCCATGCTGGAGGTACAGCACCGGATACCGCATGTCGCGATCGGCGTCGTAGCCGGGCGGCGTGTAGACGAAGATGCGCCTCCATGCCTGGGTCGTCTTCGAAAAGTACCAGCGCTCGCGGACCTCACCGTGGGGCACGTCCTTGGGGAGGTAGAAGTCGACGCCCTTCTCCGGGATCTCGATCCCGCTGGTCTCCTTACCGGTCCCGTAGAACACCTCGCTCGCAGGATCGTTCACCTGCACGCCGTCGATGACCAGCCAGTAGTAGTGGAACCCGGGAACTTGCGGCTCGGTAGTCGCGGTCCAGAAGCCATCTTCGCCCTCCTGTGCCGCGTATCGCTTGCCAAGCTGGAATTCGACCTTTTGCGCGTCGGGCGCCTTGATGCGGAAGGTCACACGCAGGTCGTCCTGGATCCGGGGATATTCTGCGCCTCGATTGTTGCTGGGGGCGGGAATGCCGTCAGGGCGTTTCGAATCCTGGACCCCATCGGGGGCGGCCAGGAGGAGGGTCAGCAGACCCGGGAACCACAGGCTGTTCATCAATGGACCTCCCATGTTGGCGTGATCGGGACGCCGTCGGAGGCGTCGCCTCATCACGCCGAAGCCACGCCTTGGAATGAGTCAGGGCTGGGTATTCCTCAAGCGTTCGACGTCGCCTTGCAGGCGTCACCCGTGCCCTCGGGCGGAGAATCCGGACCTACGGACGAGGTTTGCGCGATCACTCAAAGCCTTCGACCGTCGCCGCCAAAACGATCGGGGCGGAGCGGTCGCTTCCTTTGACCAGCTCGATGCTGGCGATGGTTTCCTTCTTCTTGGGAACGACGGTCAGGTAGCGGACCTGTTGCCCGCGGAGCTTGAACGCCTGCTTCGAGCCTGGAACGTCCTTTGTGCCATTGAAGTCAGCGAAGTGCACGCCATTCTTCAGCTCGTGATCCTCCGTTGAGCCGTCCTTGTACTTGATGCGGACGATCATCGAGACCGTCCCCTCGCGGCCCGCCGGATATCCCAGCACGGATACTCCGCTGAGGAAGTGGATCGCCTTGGCCGTCGTGTTCACCGGGAGACTGACCGATCTCGGCATCTTCGGCGGGATACTCCCGAACGGGCCATTCAGCAAGACCGCGTTGGGTACCCGGTCCCCTTGCGGGTCGACCAAGGCGAACGGCACGCCGTCGACGACCTTCGGTCCCCACTCCTCGAAGTTCAGGCGGCCGTTGTCCGTGGCGGAATCGGTCAGCATCCCCCGGGTGGAAGTCGCGGTTGCGACCTTCCGGAGGTCGAGCGGGAGATACTTTCCCTTCTGCACGAGGAACTGCAGAAGGTCCGCCAGCCCCTGAGGCGGGACCGATTTCTCGAATCCCTCGGGCATGAGCGACTTCTTCGAAGAAGCCAGCTCGTCGATGTCTTCGCGAAGGATCGTCTGTTTCTTGCCCTCGGCGTCGAGCAAGTCGATGGACGTCTTTGTCTCGCTCGCCAGGAGGCCATTCAGGATGCGGCCGTCCGTCGTCGAGACCGTGTATTGGAGGAAGTTCCCCTCGACCGATCGACTCGGATCGAGAATGTGAACCAGCAACTCGCTCTTGGGGTGCGCGGCCATGCCGGTAAGGTCGGGGCCGACCTTGCCCCCCTCGCCCGCGTGCGTATGACACTTGGCGCACTCGCGCTTGAAGATCTCTTTTCCATGCGAGGCGTCGCCCTCCTTCAGGACGATCGGGCCCAGCGCCTGGATGACCTTCTCGCGATCGGGATCGGGCAGCCCGCCCCCCTTGGCGAGCAGAGCCTTGGCCCGTTCGGCGATCGCCTTGTCCGGATGGGCTGCCAAGGCCTGAGTCTGGGAGAGCGATAAGAGGGACAGCGGCACTTTGTCCGCTTCGACTCCGCTGACCAGCGCGTTCGTCCACTCCGTCTTGCCAAGGAGCACCAATGCGCTTGCCTTGCGGGCCGCCGGTGTCATCGGCCCCATCGCAGCCACAAGGGCGGTTCCGACCTCGGGCGAGTCGCTCCGTGCCACGGCGGCAATCAGGCCGCTCGCCAGGTCCGGAGCTGTCTTCGCAGTCACGAGAGCGATTACGTCGCGCGCGGCCCGCGGATCATTCTTGCGAAGATCGATCAGTTGCCGAGCGGCCTCGACGCGGGCCGCGTCGGAAGCCTTGTCGTCGGCAGCAGAGGCGAGCAAGTCTCCGGCGAGCTGCGCGACGACCCCGTCGAGATCCTTGACGCCCCAGCGTGAGGCAAGGCCGAGCATCTTTGCGCGTGCGTCGGTCGCGAGCTTCGGCAGGAGCGCGGCGATGGCCCTCTCGGCGTCGGCGTCGAGGGTCGGCGCCTTGTCTTTCGGCCAGCCCTTCGCGAACCCCGCGATGATCGCCTGGCTGACGAGGGGGTTGGCTTCCGCGACGGCTGATATTATCGGGCCGATCGTACCGATCGGTCCGCCCCGGACGTGGTGCTCGGCGAGGCGGGAGACGATCGTGAGCGTGTCGGGCGAGGGCGGGCGAACGAACCTGTGCTTCGTCAGGACGTCGAGCACCTTGGCGTTCTGGCGGGCCGCGGCGGCGGTCGCGGCGTCCATCAACCCGCGGTCTCCGTCGAACTTCCCGGCGGCGATCTGCAGGGCCAGAGCGAGCGTATCGCCGTCGGCCTGCGCGAGGTCGGCGAGCCTTAGCAGAGCCGCCAGCCGCACCAGAGGCTCGGGGTCGTCCAGAAGGGCGCCGGCAGGAGTCATCCGCGCGGCGACCAGATCCGTCGGAAGCGCCAGGGCCGCGTTGCGACGCACGCCGGCCGAGCGGTGCTGCACCGCCGTCGCGAGCGCGGCCTTGCCGAAGTCGCCAGCCTTCCGCCAGCCTTCGATGGCGGTCAACGTCCACATCGCATGGATCGCCGCTGGGTTCAGTCCGATGGCGTCGACGGACGGATCGGCCACGAGCCTCGCGAGGTCCGCCGCGACGTCGTCCTTACCGCGTTCGACGAGCAGTCTCTGGGCGTGCAAGCGCCAGAACATGTTGTCATTTTTCAGCGCCGCGAAGAGTCCGGCCGGGTCGTCTTTCGACAGCCTCGGCCGCTCGCTCGGCTTGCCGTCCGTCGCGACGATGCGATAGATGCGTCCGTGGGTCTTGTCGCGAAGGGGGGTCTCATAGGCCGCGCCTTTGCCCGTCTTGTACCCCTCGGGAGTCGGGTTGTGCTGGACGATGAAGTTGTACCAGTCGATCACCCAGACCTGTCCGTCCGGGCCGACCTCGGCCAGGATCGGCGAGGTCCACTCGTCGTCGCTGGCGACGAGGTTCCAGGCGTTGTGCGAGTGGAAATCCGTGCCGTCCGGGTGGAGCGTGAAGGTCGCGACGAGGTGCCCGGTCGGCTCCGCGACGAAGGCCGTCTTGTTCCAGTACTGCTTCGGGTAGGTGCGAGCCGTGTACAGCGCCGAGCCGGCCCCGGCGGTGAAGCCGCCATGCCAGTCGACCTGACGGACGTTCGCGGTGATCGGGAAGAAGCGATTCGAGTCGGCGATGTTCGGTAGGACCGAAGGCGCCATGCCGCGGACCGACTCGTAGTAGCGGTTCGGGATCGGCATGTAGACGCTCGGGCAGCCGTTGGCCGTCGAGCCGAACAGCAGGCCTTCTTCACTGATCCCAACGCCCCACGAGTTGTTGTTCGTGCTGCGGAGGAACTCGAGCTTCGAACCGTCGGGCTTGAAGCGGAAGAACCCTTGGCGAAAGTTATGCCGCTCGCCGCCGACTTCGCCGTTGAAGCCGGAATAGCCGATGATCGCATAGATCCAGTTGTCGAGCCCGTACCGCAGGTTCGACGGGCCGGCGTGGGTGTCGCGGGTGCCGAAGCCCGTGAAGAGGACCTTGCGTTCGTCGGCCTTGCCGTCGCCGTCGGTGTCCTTCAGGAAGAGCATGTCGGGGGCCTGCGCCACGACCAGGCCGCCGTTGACGTACAGGAGGCTCGTCGGGATGCTTAGGTTGTCGGCGAAGAGCGAGACCTTGTCGGCCTTGCCGTCGCCATCGGTATCCTCGACCATCGAGATGCGGTCGCGGCCCTTCCCCTTCGGCTGCATCTCGTTGGGGTAGTCCAACGTCTGGGCAACGTAGAGCCGACCGAGGTGGTCCCAGGTCATCGTGATCGGCTTGTTGATCTGGGGCTCGGCGACGAACAACTGCGCCTCGAACCCAGCCGGCAGCGCGAAGTGCTTCCGCGACTCCTCGGGCGCGAGCGGTTTCTGCATCTTTCGGATCGGCTCGCCGAGTGTGCCCCACCGCGCGCCCGGAGTGTAGAGCGGAACTTCGGCAGGCTCGTACTCGAAGGGCTTGAGTCCCCGCGTAACGCGGGGGCGGGAGTCGTACACGTCTCCCTTGTTTGCGGCCCAGCGGATACCGCGTTCGACGAGGTCGTGGAAGCCGGGGTGGCCCCAGGTGCGCGCGTCGTGGCCGTAGGCGGTGTAGAAGACGCGCCCCTTGCCGTGGGTGCGGGTCCAGGTCCAGGGCTCGGCGCCGGACGGGTCGTCGCGGGTCTGGAGGACGTGGCGGTCTTTCGTGTTGTGCTTGGTGTGGACGTAGGTCTCGTCCCAGGTACGAAACGGGTCGAGCCCCTTGATGATCGGATGGTCGGGGTCGACGACCGTCGTCTCGAACTGGCCGGTCCCGTGCCGCTGGAACTGGGCGCCGACCAGCGCAATGTACGCGGGGGAGTTCAGGAAGCAGAACGACGCGCAGTGCAGCGGAACGAAGCCGCCGCCGTTGCCGACGTAGTCGAGCAGCGCCTTCTCCTGGTCCTTGCCGATTTCGGTGGTGTTTGCGTAGACGATCAGAGCGTCGTACTTACCGAGCGCCTGGGCATTCAGGTCCGATACGTTCTCGGTGTACGCCATCTCGATGCCACGTCCCGAGAGCACCGGGGCGAGCTGGGCGTAGCGCTCGGCGGGGCGATGAGGACCTTTGTCTCCCAGGAAGAGAACGGTGAGCGGCCTCCCCTTCGGCGCGGGCGAATCGGCCGCAAGGGTAACGAGACCGGAAAGCCCGAGCAGGGGAAGGGCTAGAACGACCAGGGGGGTTTGGAGCCTCATCGTGTGGATTTCCTCGTGAAGTGAACGGGGCGGGTTGGCCGGCGGAGCCGAGGAAAGGGCTTGCTCGGCGCACGACCACAGCCAGGAGCGGGCCATGGGCCCCCGCGCGAACACGATCACTGTCGCTGTGCTAATGACGGAGCCAAGCGCTGCCTCTCGGTGTTGCCGTACCGAGGAACAGGACGAGCGACACCACGACCTCTGGCGCACGCGCCCTCTTTGTATCCGATTACGGAAACGAGCCCAGACGTTACAGCCGCCCTCAGTTTTTTTTGCCGGTGCCGGAACCAGGGCCAACCGGAGCCGTCGCCTCGGCACGCAAAACCTCGACGTGGCGCCAGAATTCTCGCAGCGAACGCCGCTCGGGTTCAGGGACTTCCGCCAGCGCAGGCTCATCGCGAATGCCTGCCAGCGCCGGGTCGACTAGCCATCGACCGAGCCGTTTCGAGACCTCTGCCCGCTGTAAGTAGGTCCCTGCGTGGAGGAACGCGGCGGAGGCGGTGAGCTCGGCGCTCAACCAATCGAGCGATTGCTTGCGCCAGCGGGCCCGCGGCTCCGCCCCTGAAGGGGACTCCCCGCGCCTGCTTTCGGTCCCGGCCAGCACCGCGGCGCGTGCGGCTTGGAATCGGTTCGCCGTGGTCAGGTCGGCTGCAAGCACCGGCGACGATGTCAAGGATTCGGCCCACAGTCGGGCCGCCGCAACGTGCTGGTGTCGAGCGAAGGCGAGCCGGGCGAACGACACTCCCTCCTCGGCGTCGGCCGGGATCTCGTATCCCTCCACAACCGCGGGAAGCCTTGCTTCGAGAGTCATCATGTCCCTCGCGCGAGAAGCTAGATCGGCAGGGCTCAGATATGGGTCCGCCGGCGGTGGGCCCGGGTCGACGCGGGCCAGGGCATCGAGCGCTTCTTGGTAATCGCCCGTCTCGATGAGGGCACGTCCCAGGAAAAGGTACGCCGACGAGAAACGGGGGTCGAGGCGGACAGCCTCGCGAAATTCAGCGATGGCGTTCTCGATGCGACCGGCCGACTGCAGGGCGTGGGCGAGCGCCTTATGGGCGACCGCGGATTTGGGGAACCGGCGCACCGCCTCACTTTGTTCCTGAACCGCTGTGGTCCACTCGCCACAGTCGGAATAGGCGAGGGCGATCTGGTCGCGGACCATCCAGTCGTCCGGCTTCCGCCGCTTCGCCTCGCCGAATTCGGCGGCCGCTTCGTGCGGCTCACCCAGCGCGAGGAGCGCTGAACCCAAGGCGACATGAGGGAGGGCATCCTCCGGCCGGAGTCGCATCAGCTCGCGGCAGACGTCTGCGGCCTCGGTGGGCTGGCCGCTCTGAAGGAGAGACTTTCCCAGGCCGCTCAGGGCGACGCCGCTCTTGGGTCGAACGCCCGCGGCGACTGCGAAGAACCGGACCGCCTCGTCCGGTCGGCCGGAAGCCATCAATTCCCGTCCGAGATCGGCATTGACCCAGAAGTCGTCTCGATGCGACGCCTGGGAACGCCGGAGGAGCGTAATTGCCGTTTCTCGCCGTCCGAGGAACGCAAGAGAGGTGGCCAGGCGGGTGACGCTCGCGACCGGCAGGTGGTCAACGTCAGCGGTAGCGGCGAGCCGCTCGAGAGCCTCCAGCCGGCGGGCCGGCCCCCCCTCCATGCGGCCGAGCGTATCTCGTAGGCGATTCCTCCACGGATCGGGGTCAGCGGTCTTTGCGGCCGCGATCAGCCGATTCGCGCCCTGCGGGTTGTGCAAGGCCCGCCCTCGCCGCAGGAACGCCCATCGATCGAGCGCGCTCGCCAAGTCCGTGGCCGCCGGACTGGCGGCAAGCATACGGCCGGACTCCGCGGGATCGAGGTCATCCAGGTCAACGCCATAGGCGCGGAAGGCGGAGGCGTATTCGGCGTCGGCTTTCGCCTCGTCATTATGAACCCCGAAATCGTTGTGGATCGCGGCGAGCTGGTCGACCATACGGCGGTCCTTCTCGGCGGCCTCAGTCGCGTCGCGCTCGCGAGCGAGGTCGACCAGGAACGCCCGCACCCGATCGTGCAGCCCGTAGCCCGGGGCACCGCCGCCGAGGAGTGACTCGGCGCGGCGGGCCGCCTCAATCGCCTCAACCCAAAGGATCGGGGCACTGCCCGCGGCTCGCGCACGCTCGCGTTTCTTCGAGGCGTCGGCGAGGGCCCCGTCGACCGCCGCTCGCAGGGCCCCCTCGCGCCGCCGTCGCTCGCGGTCCATCCAGCCCCATCCGGCCGCGCCGATCAGTGCGGTCGCGAGGACCGAAGAGGCCAGGGCCAGCGTCAACAGCCTGCGCCTGCGCTCGCCAGCAGCCCTGGTCTCGGCCCTCGCCTGGGCCAACTCGGCCTCGCGGAGCCGGCCCTCGACGCCCCGGAGATAGGCCGTCAGCCCGGCCACGACCATCCCCGCGTCTCTCGGCCGATGCTTCGGCGCGGCGGCGAGGCACGACCGCGCCAGGGCCACTAGCTCCGCGTCGGCGTTGCACGCATCAAGGCCTGCGAGCGCATCCGAAAGGTCAGCCCTCTCCGCCTTGCGGCACAACTCCGCACCGCCACCGCCCGCGAACGCCGGCTGGCCGGTCAGGATTTCGCAAAGGATCGAGCCAAGGGCGAAGACATCCGCCCGTTCGTCGAGTGTGTCGACCGCACCCCGTGCTTGCTCGGGAGCCATGTACGACGGCGTTCCGAGCACTGAGCCCGGACGTGACTCCATCGCCGCCGATCCACTGCGCAAGGTCCAGACGGCGGAAGCGTCGCCGCCGGCAAGGATCGCCTTCTCTTCGTCGGCCACACCACCCTGGTCGAGCACCTTGGCCAAGCCCCAGTCCATGACCTGCACCTCGCCGAAGCTGCCGACCATGATGTTCGACGGCTTCAGGTCCCGGTGGATCACGCCCCGTGCATGGGCGTAGGCCATGGTTTGACAGACCTGCTCGAAGACCGAGAGAAAACGCATCCGGTCCTCATCGGGGCCCCGGCGCGTCGCGAGCAACGCCGCCAGGGTACGTCCCCGGACCAGCTTCATCGCGATGAACAGCCGGCCATCGGGGAGGCGCCCCAACTCGTGGACGGGGACGATCCCGGGGTGCTGAAGCTGGCCCCCGATCTGGGCCTCCTCCACGAAGCGGCGGACCATTTCGGGGCGATCGCGGTGCTCCTCCCGAATCACTTTGACGGCGAGATCCCGGCCCAGGTCGAGGTCGCGTCCCTGGAAGATCGCGCCCATCCCGCCCCTCGCCAGTTCGCCAATCAGTTGGTAACGCGACGGCTGGCCCCAGAGCTTGGGCCTCTCGGGTGGAGTGGGCCGGATCAGGCGAGTGTCCTCTGATGTGTCTCGGAGATGAGCTCGTGGGATTGCACGGAGCGCGTCCGCCTGATTCAGAAGACCTGCCGACGGCGAGACGGGGCCGTTTTTCGTATCCGAGTCTTCATTTGCCCGGTTCGCCTCAGGGTTCCCAAGCCCCGCATCGAGATCGACCGCGAGGGCAGCCCCCAGGCGCAACAGACAACGCGGGCATAGGCCCGCCGGCGAGTTCGCGGGCAGGCGGGCTGAGCAGTCCGGACAGATTTCGGCCGAGAGCATCACCGGCTCCATCGATTCAGTCCGATCCGACAAGGAGCCCTCGATCTTAAATGGGAGTACAGCGGCAAAGGTTACGGAGCCATGCCGAGATTCAGCCCTCCAGGGCGGCGAAGAGCGTTTGGATTTCGTCTTCGACCTGCGCCGCGTCGCCGACGGTCGCGGCGATCTCATCGCGGAGCAGCAAGCCGTAGCGGCGCCGGAGGCGATGGACGGCGACGCGAACGTTCCCTTCGGTCGTACCCAACCGCCCGGCGATTTCCGAGTACGGGCCCGTCGCGGGATCGCGGGTCAGCAGGGTAATCAACTCCTCAAACTTGGACGACTGGCCCGCATCGTCGTATTCGCAGCGAAGCCGTTCGACGACCCGGTCGAGGAGGGTCAAAGCCCAGGTCCTGTCGAAGATGCGCTCAGGGGTCAATTCGTGGGCAGGTTCACGCGTGTACCGGCGTTCGGCGTCAAGGGGATCGATCGAGAAGAAAGACCGGCCTCCACCCCTCCTGGCCGCATTCTCCTGGTCCCGCCTGGCCGCCAGTTGGCGGACGCAGACCGCGCGAAGGAACGCGCGGAAGCGTCCCCTGGCTGGGTCGGCCTTGGCGAACAGGTCGCGCTCCAGGACGTAGGCAAAGAAATCCTGGGTTCGGTCGCGCGCCCGCTCGGGCGTGTATCCGCGGTGTCTGATGTAGGCGTAGATGGGATACCAGTATGCCTGGCAAAGGCCCGACAACGCCTCTTTGGCCTCCGGGGCGTCACGGCTGCTGGCCGTGACCACACGGCTCCACTGCGTCGTGGGAAACCGGCCTGGCATGTGACTTTTCGGTTGAATGTCCGACATGGCGTCTCTTGCCGGGTCGCGGAACAGGAAGCCTAACGAGGCTCCGCCTCAGACCGACGAGATTTAGAGAGGTTGGCTCCGGTCGCGCCTATCACGGAGTATGCTGAGGCATCCCCGGTTTTGAACCGCGATGCGGTTGGTTGATCCCGAGGGATCGTGACGACCGGACCCACCGATGAGCGTACCACGTTCCGCCGCTGATGTCCTGCAGGAACACGTGGTTCTGGAAGTCGAAGGCATCGACCGCATGTGTCTCAACGTCTACCAGCCTCGCCTCCAGACTGAACGCGGTGTTGCCACTTTGTTCCGCTTCCACCGCGGTGAAACCTTCGCCTCATCGGCGCTCATGGACCCTATCAGCAAGTCCTTCATCGCTAAGGTCAATCGCTTTGCCGAGCGCGAAGACGTCCCTCTGACCAGCTTTGCCAAGGGAGAGCGCAAGGACGATCTCGATCAGGAGTACCGGGTCAAGTTTCAAGGCACGGAGGGCGTTCTCTTTGTCGGCAAGGCGCAGGAGAAGACCCCTGTCATCCGCACCGAGAAGCGCCGGAACCCGGAGACCGGTCAAACCTACCCCTGGATCGTGCGGAGCACGGCCATGGTCAACCATTTCTACTTCTACATGATCGATCAGGACTTCGGGCCGTTGTTTCTCAAGGTCTGCACCTACTTCCCTTACAACGCCAAGCTTTGCATCAACGGTCACGAGTGCGTCAAGCAACAACTGGCAAAGGAGGGAATCGCTTTCGAGGCACTGGACAATGGCGTCCTGAGCTGCGCCAATCCTCGTCGCCTTCAACAAATCTGCGACGGCCTTACGGGCTCCAAGATCGATGCGTTGTTACGGAAATGGCTGGGGCGTCTCTCACAACCGTTCGCGGCCAAGGGTCGCGCCGCGGGCTACCGCTACGACGTGTCGATCCTCCGGGCAGAGTTCTCCCTGCCCCAGGTCCTGGGGCGACCGTTGTGCGGACGCGTCTTCTTTGAGGAGGTGATCCGCGAGAACCTGGACATCGGCCGTCCGGATCAGCTGCAGCTTCTCTTCGAGCGGCGGGTCCCCAAGCGAACGCCGGGGCGGTTCCGGACCCGTGTGCTCACCGAGGGGGTCGTGCCGTCGCTGCACGTCGACTACGAACACTCGCGGATCAAGCACCCGAACCTATAACCGGATACTGCGTCCTGGGCTTGCGCAAGTCATTCCCGAGCAGGCTCGCGACGACTCCGAGCTGCGCCGCGTCTTTGACCAGTTCGATGAAAAGATCCACGCATGGATCGCGACAGAGACGATACATGCGTAAATATGGACTCAATCGCTATGAATTCGGAAAGGCAAGTGACCTAGCCGTAGCGTTTGTCCTTGAGCGAAGCCATGACGCTCCCTCCTGAGATGAGGCAACGTCATGATAACGTGGCGGCCATGTGTACAGCAAAAGTGCAAAAGCCGGTGCCACGGTTTGCCGTAGCTTCTTGGACTGATGCACTTTCAGAGAACTGGGGATCTAGGATTCGAACCTAGCCGCGAGAGGTTGAGGAGATCTTGGCCTGACGTTGCTAACGCGTTGCAGCACCTCCAGATGCGAACGGATCACAGTGAAACATAGTGAACCAACCTTGGACTCGCATCGCCAGCCCTTTCCTCTATTTTTCCCCTACTGCGATCCGGCGCGGGCGCTGGTGCGAACCAGATTTTGAGTCCGGGACTTCTGCCATTTCAGTGGCATTGGCAACGGGTTGGAATGACGCCTAAAACCCTGATGTTGAAGGCGTTTACGTCACCGCCTTCCCATCGGCACATTGTAACCACCCTGGTCTCGCGTTGCCAGTCCTGTTGCCAAATTGTTGCCAATGCGGGCCTGCGGCCTGATTGCCCGTCGCCGACCAGCACCAGGGGGCCAGCGTGAATTCGATTGCGGTTAAACCCGCCAGCTAACGAGCGTGAGGGGATAGCCGAGTTGCTGAATCTGCTGGTAGTGGGCGATGTTGCCCGTCACCAGCTCCAGGCCGTGATCTATGGCAATGGCGGCAATCATTGGGTCGGCCATGCCGATCGGCTGGCCGATACGCTCCAGGTCGCCGAGAATGCGGCCTGCCAGCTCGGCGGCGGGTTGGTCGAAGGGAAGGATTTCTTCGCTGGCAAGAGTGGCGATGAAGGCGTTCACCCGCTGCGGGCTTTGCACCTTCTGGAACCCCCTCACGATCTCCATCACGGTGATGGTGGAGAAAGAATAATGCCCGAAGGAACGCCGATAAGTCTTGGCGTTGGCGTTGACGACCGGGTTCAACCCCTTGCCGATATCCGAGAGGGTGTCGGTGTCGAGCAGTGCCTTATTCACTGGTGGTGAGTCGCCAAGGTTGCTCGCGGCGGTTACGCATCGCGTCGTCAACGATCTGGTCGATCAATTCGGCGTCGTCACGCCACATGCCCATCAACGGGTCGTCGTCGGGCTGGGAAGAAGCCGGAGCAGTCGCCTCCTTGCTTTCCAACTCGCGGCGTAGCTGTTGTACCTGCTCCGGCGACAGGCCGTTGAGGCTGTTCAAAATATGGGTAAATTCGTTATGTGTCATGTGTCGCTCGATGTCGGTTTCGTCTGCCAGAACGCCGCAATTGACCGGCGTTTACGTCCTATGTCTAAGCCATTATAGCAGATACGGCAAGCGGTAGCAATTTTGAATTGGACCGCCAGTTATGGCGCAGGCGGGGTGCCGGCCTGAGTTCGATTGCGGTTATACCCGCCACTTGACGAGCACGGTTGGGTAGCCGATCGTGTTGCCGAGAACCTGCTCCAGCCTGCGCTTGATGGCCACGGTGGGTTAATGCCTTTGCCAAGCATTACGGGCGTGTTGATGTCGCCACAACCGGCCCGGAAGTCTTCGGTACGATTTCGGTTTATCGCATTGGTCTGCCGTGGCATACTCGCTTGGAGACTCTACTTACGCAAAGGAAAGCCGATGAACCCGCCCTCCCGATGCCACGAGAACGAAGTAACCATCCTGGCACGCATCCTCGGCAACGAGAATGGTCAACTCTCCGGCGATTTCGCCCGTTACATCCTCAGTCACGAAATTAGCGAACGGGACAAGGCCCGCATGCACGATCTGGCCGTGAGGAACCAGGATGACGCGTTGATTCCGGCTGAGAAGGAGGAGCTTTACGGCTTCGCCAAGGCCACCAGCCTGCTTTCCATCCTCAAATCCAAGGCCCGCAAAACGCTGGGCATCAAGCTCGACCCCCGCACGGTATCCTGAGCCACCATGGACGCAGCCCTCTCCCGGAATCTGGCAGTGGGCAAAGAACCGTTGCGAATGCTGCCAGATTCCGGGAGAGGATACGCCCAATAGGCAGACAGACTTGCGCCTGATAGGCCGTGCTAATTCACAAGCTGGCGGATTTCTGGAGCAGGTTACGGGGCATTGATGGGCTGAATGAGTTCAATTCCTAAAAGCGCCCTTCCCTCCTTGCCTGAGTCGTTCTGCAAGTTCTGACCGTGGACCCGTATACGCGTATGCGCCTGTCAGCTTATGTCTTTGATGGAAGGTAGCCCGCGGTCCGAAAAAACCCGGTCGAGCCCTTCGATCAGGTAATCGTGCATTTTCCGGTTCTCCTCGAAGGCCAGCGTACGAAGCTGCTCGTGAACGGCCAGAGGCAGATACGCCGTGTGTTGCTTGACGGACGGGCGTTTTGGTTGCTCTGTTTGCTCTTGGGGTGGATTTTCCACTGCCGGATCTCTTTTCGGCTCCTTCGATTCGGTCTTCCCTTTGCGTTTGTTGGACGAAACGGCGTGAGGGAGAACCGCAGTTCCGAACACAGCGTCCAGAGAAGTGCGCTTCTTAGCGCTCATGGATCTTCTCCAGCTTCTTGATAATCCACTTCCAAAGTTCGCGGATTTCTTCGGCGGCCTTGCCATCCGGCTCGAATTCGGTCACTCCCAGCCCCCTCCCCTGCGCATCCTGGTAAGAATTGCGGGTGACGATGAGATGCGGGCACACCATGCCCAGCATCGAGAGCCCCTTGTCAGCCTCGCTATTGCGGTAACCGCGGGGCGGCGTCTGGGTGAGGACAAAGGCGGCGTCCTTCTTCAGCCGGTTGATGGTGGCAATGGTCGGAGGCGTGGCTTTCATGTCGCCTGGAGTCGGACGGCAAGGGATAATGCAGAGGTCTGCCGCGCGAATGGCGGCAGCGGTGGCGGGTTCGTCGCGGCCTGGCGTATCAATGAAAACGAGGTCAAACCCGGCCTTTTCCGCCTTCTTAATGGCATCGGCAAGTTCCGATGATTTAATGGTCGCAAGCGTAGGCGTCTCTGACTCGCGGTCTTTGAACCATGCGGTCGCAGTCCCCTGCGGGTCCATATCGAGAATAAGGGCGCGTTTGCCCTTTTCCTGGGCCGCCACCGCACAGCAAAAGGCCAGCGTGGTCTTTCCCGAACCGCCCTTCTGGGTTACGAATGAAATGACTCGCATCGCCATATTACCTACTCCGACTTCACAATGATCATGGGATCAGTCTATAAGCTGATACGCGTATACTGGCAAGCGCTATTTACGCGACAAGGGTCAGGGTCGAACGGCTATAAGCGTAAACTGGTATAGTGGCATACGCGTATCATTGCTCACGCGGATACCATGGCCACTAATGTGGTGGCCACCCATTGTTTAAGCTGATCATTGTTTCAGGTGACACGCGGATACGCGTAGAGCCGTATACGTGGGTCAGCTTTGCCGGCGTTCCAGATAATGATGCTCGTCCCAATAAAGTTTGGGAGCCTCTCCTGCGAGGCCGACACGAAAACGGGGGGAGGGGAGGCTTGTCTCAGTTCACAGAAATGTATTTGACATATTTATTTCATCAAACTGTGTTTGTATTGTGGGACTTGACGCCGGTTTCGTCGCCGGGCAGGTCAGAATCGTTGCAACTGAGCGAGGGCAGGCCCAAGAGAGCTTCTTGCTTCTTTGCAAAGCCACTTTCTTGGATCAATCAGCGGCCAAAGCTGGTGGAAAGGGTACGTTGTTATTGAGGTTATCCACAGCGTTTGGTAACTGCTGCCGTGTGTTATATTGGTGTTAAAGATACGTGTTAAGCTGGGGATAACTTGCGGCAAGCAGTTGAAGCGCCGTTCTTTCTTGAAAGGGGGCCGTCAACGAAACCACGAAGCGTTGTCAGCGAAACACCGAAACAACGTCAACGAAACCACGAATGTAAATCAGGGACAATTTCGGCATCTCTTGTCAACAAAACCACGAAAACACCTTGGCTGTCAACGAAACCACGAAATAGTGCTTGCGTCAACAAAACCACGAATGTAATGTCTGTGTCAGCGAAACCCCGAACGCGATCGAACCATGCTAGCACTTGAAGAGACAGTTGCCGAGCCTGAGGCTCATGAGGACAGAACAGTAAAGTCCGCGTTGCTGCCGCAACGCCACGCCAACCACGACCTGTTCATCTGCGACGTTCTGGACGCCATTCCCAAAGACGACATGGCCAGCATGGAGCACCCCATCTTCTCGCTGGCGACTAAGGCCGATACGAGGGTGCTGCGCTACGAACACAGGAACGTGGTTGTCGAAATAGCCCCAAGCGTAAAGGGGCTCGCGACGATTTACGACAAGGATATACTGATTTATTGTATTTCACAGGTAATGGCCAAGAAAAATGCGGGAGAGCCGCTCTCACAGACGCTTCACCTGAACGCACATGACCTCCTGGTATGGACAAACCGGGAGACCAGCGGAGATGGCTACCGCCGCCTTAAGGAAGCCTTTGAGAGGCTAAGCGGCACCCGGATCACCACGAACATCAAGGCGAATGGCGAAGAGATCACCGAAGGATTTGGGCTGATCGAAAGCTGGCGGGTGGTACGTGAGACGCGGTCGGGCCGGATGAGCGAACTGAAAGTGCGGCTCTCCGATTGGGTTTACCGGATCATTCAAGGCTCCGAGGTGCTTACCCTCAGTCGGGATTACTTCCGTCTAAGGAAGCCCATCGACCGCCGTGTTTACGAACTGGCCCGCAAACATTGCGGCGAACAGGATGAATGGAAGATATCGCTTGAGCTCCTGCATAAGAAGACCGGGGCAAGCAGCCATGTCCGAGAGTTCAAGTCGATGATTCGCGAGCTGGCGCATCACGATCACCTTCCGGACTATCGGGTATCGGTGGATGACGACATGGTGATTTTCAGGAACCGGATGAGCGGGCAGGTGGCCAAAACGGAGGTGCGGTACCCAATCCTCGACCCTGAAGCTTATCATGATGCTCGCCTCGTGGCTCCAACCTATGACGTGTACTATCTGGAACAGGAATGGCGGAATTGGTGGTGTGAGAGCGGCATGCCCGAACTGGGTTCTCCAGGAAAGGCATTTGTCGCATTCTGCAAGTCACGCTATCAGCGCAAGCCGAATCCGTAGCCTTTGATGCCATGGTACGCGTATACGGGCATAAGGGCATTGGGCTGCTGGAGCAGGAGGCGGGATTCAGGCTCAGGGCGCCGCCGCTTGGTCAGCCGCCGATCGGCTGGGTCGCTTTGCTGAACGTCGGAAGGCTTCGGATCGTTTTGCCGACGCCGGGCTGAAGCGCGCGATTGCCCGCCGGAATCCTGAAGGACAGGCTCTGGGTCAAACTCAGGGGCGGGCAGGGGTTAGCCTCCTACGCTGCGGTGACGCCGCTTACCATCACGGGTTCCAGGCCCTTGTCGGTACGGATGGCGTTGGCAACCTGCTTGAACTCACGCTCCATTACGTCGACCGACTGCCAGCGGTAATCCGGGTCGATCTGCTTGGTCCAGATACCTTCCTCTTCCGTCCGGTCCCGCCAGCCGGCTCGTTTGAGCATCAGCAGGTATTTCTCATCGGGCTGCTGCTCGAACTGGATCTGCATCTGCTTGTATTTGTGGCTGCGGCGGAGCTGCACCCTCGGGCTGCCTCGCGTGTCGCCGAGGCTGATCGACATCACCGGGCGCGGGTCGGGCGTCTTAATGGGGGTTCTGGGCTCGCTCGCAGCTTTCTCAACCTCCGCTTGCACGAAGCAGGTGCTCTGCTCGGGCGCAGGCAAGCCGGCATCCTCCGGCGGGTTTACGGCGGTTTGCTGCTGCGGCGGTCCGTACTCCTCGGCGGGCGGCAATGCCGGTTGGCGATCGGCCGTCGTTTCGTCCTTTTTCGGTTCAACGGTCCTGCGCCTTTGTCTGGGTATTGCCATGGTGGATCTCCCTGATTGCGTCGTTGCATCGGACGCGTAGGTCTGTGACGCGTCGCCTGATCCTGATAGCGCATGATCATCCTTTTGAAAATAAAAATCTGCTCCGGTATCTGCCCGGATCGGGATGACTCCGGGCGATCCGTCGTCGCCCATCGCAGTGGATGGCGGCCGGCTCCGGCTGGTTGCCAGCGTGTGAAAGGGAAGGGCGACCGCGGCCGCTTCGCCGGCTTGTATGGTGGCGGGTTCTGATGGAGGGGACGGAGCTTCTTCCTGCTCAGTGGTCGCGAGGTCCTCAACTACGGCCGGTGCTTCGTTTCGGCGGCGGATGCGGCTGGTGACCGGCTCCTCGGCGGCCGCTCTGCGACTCGATAGGCGGACCGGGGCGGCCTCAATGGTTTGGGCGGCTTTCAGGGCGTTGATGCGCCCGGCGAGCTCGGAAACGGAAGGGCTTTCGGCTCCTTGCGGGGGTGTTGCGCCTGATAGGCCGAGCCTGAGCTGGTCGCGCAAAGACGTCAGTTCGGAAAGATAGCCGTCATGGGGGAAGGGCGCCCCGAGCCTCGCCTGGTAATCGCGCTGCTGGCCTTCGGCGATGGCAAGCTCCCGCTTTGCGGTGGCGCATTGCTCCTCGTAACTGCCGGTCAGCCGGTCGAGGGCGTTCATGACCGCCCGCGGCCCGCGGGATTCCCGCGACAGCATGGTGTGGCGCAGGGCCGCCCCTTCGAGGAAGACTTCTGCCGCGCCGTTGCCGTACATCTCGATCCCGAATTGCAGGCCGCGATGGGAACCCAAGGGGAAGCGGGTGGTCTCGCGCACGTGCTCGGGCAGGGAGTCGAGGCGCTTGGCAAGGATCGCCATCGCGTCGATTCGGCCGCAAGGCTGGCCTGCAAGGATGAAGTCGTCGTGCGGATGTTGGGTGAGGGTGGCCAGGTCGGTGGAAAGCCAGTCCAGGCGGTTCCTCCTGCGCTGGATGGTGTCGGGCAGCTCTTTCAGGTTGCGCCGGGCGAGGTATTGCTCGTCGTCATGGTTTTTCCTGAGCACCGACAGGCGCTGGATCTCGGCGTCGGCTTCGGCCAGCGTGAGCACGGCCGGGTTGCCCGAGGCGATCGCCTTGACCTCAGCGTAGGACAGCTCCGCACCGCCGATATCTTCGGCACGCCGTACCGCCGACTCGCCGGTCATCACCTGGGCGATGAAGCGGGCCTTGTTCTCCAGCGACTGCCATTTGTAGGCGTCGAACGACCCTTCGGTCACATAGCGGTAGAGCGCCACTTCCTCGTTCTCGTTGCCCTGCCGCCGTATCCGCCCGTCGCGCTGCTCGACCTCGGCGGGCTTCCACGGGGCGTCGAGGTCATGCTTGGCGATGAGCCGTTTCTGCACGTTGGTGCCGGTGCCCATTTTCTGGGTGGAGCCGATCAGCACGCGCACCGACCCGTTCCTCACCCGGTCGAACAAAGCCTGCTTCCTGGCGTCCGAATCGGCGTCGCCGATGGTGGCGATTTCGCTTCGGGGGATGCCGGCGGCGACCAGCTTTTCCACAACCTCGTCATAGACGCAAAAACCCCACGGGGTGGGGTTCACGCCCATGTCGCAGAAAATCATCTGCGTGCCGCGGATCGCTTCACTTTCCTTCCAGATGCCCGCAACATTGGCGACCAGGCGGTTGATCTTCGATTCGGGAAAATCCTCCGCCGTTGCCGACAGCATGCGGGCGTCGAGGGCGAGCTTGCTGCCGTCGGTGGTGATGGCCAGGGCATTGTCTTCCCTCGGGTCGACCCTCTCGCGGCGCAGCCGCTCGTAGCGGGCGACCAAGGCGGCCTGCAGCGTCCGCTGCTCGTCGGACATCGGGCAGGCGATCACGATCGGTTTGCCGGTCTTAATCCGTGGGCAGGGAAGGTTCAGCATTTCGGGCGTCTGCACGTCGGCAAACGCCCGGAACATCTGCTGGAGCTCGGGCAGGTTGGTGAATTTTGCAAACCGGCTGCGCGGGCGCAGCGATGCCCCGTCCGGCGAAATCTCCATGCTGTCGACCACCTCGCCGAAGGTGGCGGCCCAGCCGTCGAACGGCCCGATCCCGCGGCTTTCCAGCCCCTCCGGGTCGAGGAAACGCTGCATGGTGTAGAGCTCGACCATGGTGTTGGAGATCGGCGTGCCGGTGGCGAACGTCACGCCGCGGCCGGGATGCCGCTGGCCGAGATAGCGGGCTTTCATGAACAGGTCGAAGGCGCGCTCGCTTCCTCCGGTCTGGATACCGGCGACCCGCTCCATCTTGGTCGGCGTCTCCAGGTTCTTGAAATAATGCGCCTCGTCCACCGTGATGTCGTCGATCCCCAGCTCGTCGAATACCAGCCCGTCGTCTTTTTTGTCGGCGGCCGCCAGTTCCTTGATCCGCTCTTCGCGGCGGGCCTTCTGCTTCTCGATAGTTTTGATGATATTGCGAAGCGGGCCCGCCTTGGCGGATGCGCTGTCGCGTAAGAGCTCGTCATACTCGGCGATCTGCTCGCGCAGGAACCGCTCCTGGAACTCCTTCGACATGCCGATCCGCTCGAAGCTGCTATGGGTCACGATGATGGCGTCCCATTCGCCGCTGGCGATCTTGGCGGTCAGCAGCTTGCGGCGGTCGCGGGCGAGGTCTTCCTTGGTCGCCACGAGCAGGTGCGCGTTGGGGTAAAGCTGCATGAACTCGCGGCCGAACTGCTCGAGCATGTGGTTGGGCACGGCGATGACGGGCTTCCTGGCCAGCCCCGCCTGTTTCTTCTTCATCACCGCGGCGGCCGCCGTCCAGGTCTTGCCGGCCCCCACTGCGTGGGCCAAGAGCGTGTTGCCCGACGAGATGCACCGCCACACCGCGTCCTTCTGGTGCGGCCGGAGCGTGATCGCCTTGCTCATGCCGGGGAAGTCGAGGTGGCTGCCGTCGAAGATGCGCGGGCGCAAATTGTTGTAGGTGTCGTTATAGAGCCGTACCAGCCGGTCGGCCCGCTCCGGCTCGGCGAACACCCAGGCGCGGAACCTGTCCTTGATCAGTTTCTGCTTCTCGCGGGCGGCGAGTGTGTCTTCCTGGTTTACGACCCGCTGCTCGCCATGTTCGCCCTGGATCGTGTCGTAGATCACCGGGGTTTTCATGTTGAGGGCCAGTTCGAGCAGCCAGGTTCCATTGGCGCGCGGCGTGCCGTATTCGGAAGTGGCGGCGACCGACGCTTGGGCGGAGTAATCCGCTTCGACGCTCCACAGCGCGTCTTTCTTCAAATGCCCGATGGGAACGGAGGCGGGGGCGACCCTGAACAACCCGGCCGCGAACGCCTGGATGTCGCTTTCGGGAATCCACGGCGCGCCCAGGTTGGCGTCGATGTCGCCGGGCAGCACGTCTTCGGGCTGGACGTGTTTGAGAGCCTCGGCGTTGCCGGCGAATTCCGGGCCGGCTGCCTCGGCCTCGGCGAGCTTGGCCCGGACATTGCCCGAGAGATACTCGTCGGCGGTCTGCCAGCAGCGGGTTTTGGGGTCGAGATAGATAAGGTCGCCCAGTTCCTGGGCGATCTGATCCTCGCCCTTGCCGTAGAGCCCGGCGATAAAGGGCAGGTCGACGCATCCCTTGCGGTCGAGGCTGACCAGCAACCCTTCCTCGGCGGTGGCAACGGAAGTGACGGGCTCGCTTTTTCCCACCACGTCCTTTTGCAGGATGGCGGCCTTGGCCGCCTTGCCGGTCACCTCGTCGTACTCCTCCAGCGACATGACCAGCATGGCGTCCGGGTCCTCGCGGAAGCGGACCAGGTTGGGCATGCGGCGCGTGACGCCGCCGTCGGCATTCTCGCTGAACGTCGTCTTGTTGATCGGGCCGTACAGATGCACGAACAGGTCGTAGGCGTCGTTCAGCGCTTTACGGGCCTTGCCGCGGTGCTCCTCGGGCCAGCCCTCGTTTTGCGACTGGAGCACGCGGCGGGCGAGGTCGCGTAAACCCACCAGGGCGGCAAGTCGCTTGCCCATCATCGTGCCGTCGGCCTTGAGCGCCCTCTGCCCGTGCATGACGGGTACGCTCTGCCCGCCTTCGACCTGGCGGAGGGCGCGGTCGTTGCCGATGAAGAAGCTGCCTTCGCCGACATGGCGCTCGCAGGGAGGGGGAACGAAAGCCGGTGCGGGGGGAGGGGTGGTGGAGGCTGCCGGGCAGGAGACGTGTTCCGGCAGCCTCCCTATCGCGGCCTTGATCTGCTGTTCGAGGTCGCCGCTGCCTTTGACGCTGTACCCTCCGGGATAGAGCACGTCTTCGTTGCTCCACGTGCCAAGGACCATTTCCGGATAGTTCAGGAAGTAGCGGTTGACGGACGCATCGACCCCGTCGAGGGCCAGCGGCGCGGTGGCCAGCCAGTCGGGGTCGGCGTGGCGTGCGGCCTCTCCGGGGGCGCGTTTGCGCAGGAACACGATGTCGGTGACGACCGGCGTGCCTTCGCGTTTGAAGGCATCCGAAGGAAGGCGGATCGCCCCCAGGAAATCCGCCGCGGCGGCCAGCCGCTCGCGGACGGCGGCATTCTGCTTGTCGAGGGTGAAGTGGCTGGTAACCAGTGCCAGCACGCCGCCGGGTTTCAGGGCGTCGAGCGATTTGGCAAAGAAAAAGTCGTGCAGGGCGAGCTTCTGGCTGCCGTATTTGATCGGCACATCGCCGAACGGCGGGTTGCCGATCACCGCATCGACCGGCGGAAGGCGGCTGTCCTGGAACGGCTCGATGCGGATGTCGTGGCTGGGATACAGCGCGCGGGCGATCCTGCCGGTCAGGCTGTCCTTCTCCACGCCGATGAAGCGCATTCCTTCCGGTGCCTGGGCCATGAAATTGCCGCAGCCGCATCCGGGCTCCAGGACGGTCGCGTCGTTGGGCAGGCCCATGCGTTTGAGCGCGCCGTGCATCGCGGCGACCACGGCTGGCGAGGTGTAGAAGGCGTTGTAGGTCGTCGCCCTGGCGCTCTCGTATTCTGCCGGCGTCAGGAGCGATTTCAGCTCCTCGCCGAGGACCTGCCAGCCGGCATCCTTGTAGCGGCCGGTCAGCGCGTGCGGGAAGAGCGAGAGGGCCACCGCGCCGAACCCGCCGAAACGGGCGAGGGTGGTCCGCTCCCCTGCCGTGGCGGGGCGGTTTTCCTGCTCGATGGCGTGAAGCGTGCGGATCGCCGCCAGGATATCGCGGGCCTTGGTTTTCTCGCCGGCCTGCGTTATGCCGGGGACCGGCTCGTCCGCGGGCTGGCGGGCAAGGGATGGCAAGCGTCTTGAGGCGTGGTCCATTGCATGGTCTCCTTCTGCCGTTTGCGGCCCCGCCACCGGGGCCTGACGGCACGAGGGAGAATCAGCCTCCAGCCGGAGCGCAGC
>JARLIH010000241.1 GCA_031291845.1 Isosphaeraceae bacterium
CGTCGGATCAAGCGTTACGGCAAGGCGGTGGACCTGCTGGACCGGGACCCGAAGACCAAAGGCATCATCCCGAAGCTGGACGAGCCGATCTCGATGTCGTTCGCCAACGAGACGCCATTGGAAGACGTGCTGAAGTACATCAAGAGCGCAACGCAAGGCCCGAACGACTCGGGGATCCCGATCTACGTGGACCCGGTGGGGTTGCAAGAGGCTGAGAAGACGATGCAGTCGCCCGTGCAGTTGGACCTGGAGGGTGTGCCGCTGAAGACAACGCTGCGGCTGCTCTTGAAGCAGTTGGGTCTGACGTACACGGTGAAGGACGGGATGCTGACAATCACGTCCGAGTCGTCGGACGACCAGCCGACGGAGATTCGCGTGTACCCGGTTGCGGACCTGGCGATCATCCCGATGTCGCTAATGGGCGGCGGCATGGGCGGTGGCGGTCGCGGTGGCATGGGCGGTGGTATGGGGGGTGGAATGGGTGGCATGGGCGGTGGTATGGGCGGCATGGGCGGTGGCATGGGCGGCATGGGAATGGGAGGCGGAGGAATGATGTCCGTCCCCCCCGAACGGTCCCCCCTGCCCCGGGTCGTGAGTGAGCGTCCCTGAGCGCATTCCGTCAGGCCCGAAAGTCAGGCGTCGATGAACGCCGGCTTGGCTTGTTCCGAGAGCCGATAAAACGCGGCCGACTGGAACGGCCACCTTACAAAGGCGGCAGGCGCTTGGCGTCCCGCACGCCGGAATTCCTAGCGCGGCAAAGCGGCATTCGTGTAGGGGCGGATTTCAAACCCTCCCCTACACGTTTGCACCGCGCCGAGCACGAACAAAAGACAACCGTTTCGTTTAATATCTCCATGTCTCAACCTAATTTTTGTCACAGAATTACGCCGTGCCATCAGCGTTGACGAGAGTCGATATTCGCGACGCCAGGTCCGGACCAAAGTGCTCTATCAATTCTCATTCATCCTTGATAAAATTCCGACGGTTGGTTTGACGACCGAGTAGCAATGCTGGCTCTATTCGATCCGGTCCTCTGCTTCCCTCTTTCGCCGCTCCCACCTCACCGGGTTTCACCCGAAGCCCCTTTCTTCTCGACCCTGAAAGTGTTCTGCGGGTCGTCCTGCCTCCGTTCCGGAGTCTGATAGTGGCCAAGAAGTTGTACGTGGGGAACTTGACCTACAATGTGACCGAGACCGACTTGGAGAGCTTGTTCTCCCAGTTCGGCACTGTGCAAAGCGCACAGATCATCATCGACCGAGACACGAGCCGCTCCAAGGGGTTCGGTTTCGTCGAGATGGACACGGACGCGCAGGCCCAGGCGGCGATCCAGGGCCTCAACGGGTATGACCACGGTGGTCGGAACCTGACCGTCAACGAAGCCAAGCCCCGCGAAGCCCGCGGTGGCGGGGGCGGGGGCGGTGGGTACGGCGGCGGTGGTGGCGGCGGCTACGGCGGTGGAGGCGGGGGCGGACGCAGTGGTGGCGGTCGCAGCGGCGGGTACGGCGGTGGCGGCGGCGGCCGTTATTGATCAGCCCGATCGAGTCGTCGTTTCTGAGGGGTCTGCCCGCGCAGGCCCCTCGTTTCCACTTCGGCCGGCCCGGCCCCCGAGCGAATCTTGCGGGGGTTGACAAACGGGCGGGGCCGAGGTCGGTGCACCCTTGACAGACGGGCCGTGCCACTCGAATATCGTGCGGTGCACCTGAGCCGCCACGACTTCGCCGTGCGCCCCCGAAGGCAAACCTTAGTGAGAGACAAACCCCGCGATCCCTGGCCGATTGAGCTGTGCCGCTGGATCCTTCCCGCGGCCCTGTTGCTCTTTGGCATGGCCTGGAACGGGGAAGCGGCTGCGTCATCCATCTCTCCGTCTGCCGGCTTCGACGCGGCAACCCATGCGCACGACTGCAAGTGCGGCACGAAATGCCGAGGCACGTCGTGCTGCTGTGGCGTACGTAAGCCGGCATCTCGCGCGGCTCACAAGCCAACTCCCGAGCCGTCGACACGCGGCGACGGGCTCGACGCGAATCCCTGCCTGAACTCAGCTCCATGCGGCAATCCGGGCCTTCCTTCCGGATCTTCGGTCGACACGATCGGGAAGCCCGCGGTACTTGCTTTGGGCCAGTCGCCGAACCCCGCCGTATCGGAGAGCCTTCTCCCGCTCCTCTCCTCCTGCCGCCGACCCGCTCAGCGCGCCTCCCGTCTCGACGAACCGCCGGAAGCGCAGATCGTCGTCGCCGCTTGATCCCTCGGCGTCGCAATCGACGAATCCGGGTGCCTCGTCCGCACGCTCACCGTGTGTTCGAGTGCACGGCAGCGCTTGTCGCTCGAGTTCTCCGGGCCCACGTCATCCACGACGTTCAAGTCGTTGGTCGCACGTGAAGGTCCGCGCTCTTCGCGCGAGTCGGTGCTGGTCGTCGTGGGTCTGATACGGAACGTGTTCCGTTCATCAACGACCCCAACAGCGCGACCGCCGTGGCGACCGCAGCCGAGGGTGCGGTGGTCTTGGGTGACATTCACGAGCCCAGTGACCCGCGCCGGACGATCGGCGCGGTCCCCAAACGTTCCCAAGCAGCGGGAACCTAGCCCGACCGAAACGGATCAGGCGGAGAGTGCCGGGTCGGGCGGCCGATCGCCGGTTTTCCAACGCCGCCAGCCGGGGCGGGTGGTCTCCACCACCCGGCCCCCGCAACGAGCTGAACGGGAAGGCTTCGCCTGCCCGACAAAGCCCCGGCATGCGGGTGCCGGGCATAGCCCTGCTGGAAATGGTGCGAACCCGCCCCGCACGGGCCGCTTTCGTGTTCCCTGGCACTGGTTGAGGAGTTGACCCAATGAAGCGATTGGTCGGACTGGCGACCGCTGCGGCGATCATGACCCTGGCTGCGGTCGCGGGCGCGGAGGACACTCCAAGCATCAAGGAGATCATGGGAAAACTGCACAAGGGGGCCAACGCCCCGCTGGGCAAGCTCAAGGGGGCCCTGAAGGCCGAATCGCCCGACTGGAAGGAAGTGCAAAGTCTGTCCAAAGACTTCGTCATCCTCGGCGCCGGCTTGGCCAAGAACGAACCCCCGCGGGGCGACAAGGCCGCCTACGAGAAGCTGGCCAACTCCTACTACGAGAACGCTAAGGACCTGGATAACGCAGCGAAAGCCGAGGACAAGGACAAGTCCCAGGCCGCATTGAACAAGATCGGGGCGTCGTGCAAGGCGTGCCACACGGCCCACAAGGGCAACTGATGTAGGCCGTGAATCGACAAACGGCGGCCGGACGGTCCGGCCGCCCTCAGCGCCGAGGGATACGCCCTGAAACTGGTCGAGATCCCAAAAAACAATGCGGTATGTTGACGCTAACGTTTCCGCTTCTGACCAGACCCGCCGTGCGGTTCTCCGTATCGTCGTCGACGGCACTCGCACCGTAAGCTCCTCGCCATGAACTGCCGTAACCGACTCCTCTGGACGCACGAAGTCGTTCGCCGGCTGCTGCCGGCGGTCGTGCTCGTCGCTACCTTGGGGTACGCGGGCGCGGGCCAGGTATCCTCGGTCCGCGGGGGTACGTCGTTCGACGCAGAATCACACTCCCGGAATTGCCAATGCGGCATGAAGTGCCGCAAGGCATCCTGCTGCTGCGGCCCCCAAAGCACGAAGGCCCGGGTGAGTGCATCCCCGTGCCTGAGTTCCGCCCCCTGCGACAGCCCGGCGCTTCCGACCGCCTCGACGAACCTGCCCTTCGCCCGCGCAGCGATCCAGGCGAGCGGGCCGACTTTGACGGCGGACTCATCCAGCGAGCCGCTGGCACCATCACCTTCCCTCCGGATTCCCCTCCGGCGCCCCTCACGTCTCGATCGCCCTCCCGAGCGTCACACGACCGCCTGAGCCACGGCTCCTTCAAAGCCACCCGGACTCCCCATCCGCGCGCCCCGCGTGCCGGAGGATCGTCGTCGTCCGCAGAGAAACATCGAGATTTTCACAAACGCCAATACTGGCGGCCGGCGCTCACCGCCCGCCCCGAGGGGAGATTTTCCATGCATCGCGAATCACCAAGCCGTCACCGACGGTCCAGGCCGGCAGACGCTGCCGACGGTCCGCGCCAGGCCGGCAAATGCAAACCCGGCCATCGGCGCGGGTTCACCCTGATCGAGCTCTTGGTCGTGATCGCGATCATCGCCGTACTGATCGCGCTGCTCCTGCCTGCCGTCCAGGCTGCCCGCGAGGCAGCGAGGCGGGCCCAATGCGTCAACAACCTCAAGCAGCTCGGCCTCGCCGTCCACAACTACGAAGGAGGCTGGAACACGCTTCCGGCCGGGCGCTACGGTTACCCGTACCTCTGGTCGTCGCTCGCCTCGCTCCTGTCTTACATCGAGGCCGCCAATATGTACAACGCGATCAACTTTGCGTTCCCTTCGGAAACGGCTCAGTTGCCTTACCCCGCCAACACGACCGTGGAGGCTTCGGTGATCCAGGTCTTCCTCTGCCCGAGCGACGGGCAGCAACGAGTGGACCCGGTCAACTGGGGCGGCACCAACTACGTGTCCAATTCCGGCACCGGCACGATCAACAGCGGCAACTTCAACGTCGTCGCCGGCGCGCAACTGCCGGACGGCCCGTTCTATAACACCAGCGCGATCCGGTTCGCGCAGATCGTCGATGGTCTCAGCAACACAGCCGCTTACAGCGAGACCATCATGGGGGGCAACATCAATACCAGTCCGGGCAGCTCTCCACCGGCAAACGCCCGTCGCCAGTTCGCGCTGTTCAACACGACGACCATCACAACCATCCCCGCTGCGCAGTTCCTGCTGCCGAACACGTTCCTCCAGGTCTGTCTCACACCGGACCAGTGGGCCGGCGACCGGGGCCGCGAATGGTCGCGCGGCAGCTTCATCATGGCGTCGTACAACCATTTTTTTACACCGAACAGCAAGTACGCGGACTGCACCGACAACGGCCGGAATGCGGCGGTGACGGGGCCGCGCAGCTTTCACTCAGGCGGTGTCAACATATTGATGCTTGACGGGCACGTCCAGTTCATCAAGGACTCCGTCAGCCTGACGACATTCCGCGCGATCGCCACGATTGCCGGCGGTGAAGTGATCTCGGCCGACGCTTTCTGATTGCCCACGCCTTCTCTGCGAACGTTCGTGGGCACGCGGTCGGTCCGATCGCGTGCCCAAACACCGGCCGTACGACGGACCCAACTCCGGAGGTTCCCCATGATCGAGACGGAGCAATCCGTTGCTCGCAAGCCGTGGCCCGACTATCGGGCTGTCTGGCGCTGGCATTTCTACGCAGGCCTGTTTTGCGTTCCGTTCGTCACCGTGCTGTCGATCAGCGGAGCGATCTACCTCTTCAAACCTCAGGTCGAGTCCTGGATCGATCGTCATTGCGACGGCCTTGCGATCGAGGGACGCCCCGCCAGCGCTGCGGACCAGATCCGCGCCGCGCTCACGGCCGTCCCCGGGTCCACCTTGAACGCCTATGAGGTGCCAAGGGACGCCCGAGCCTCTGCCCGAGTCATCGTCAGCCAGGGGGGCAAGGCGACCCGTGTGTACGTGCATCCGAAGACCCTGAAGATTCTCAAGACGGTGGATGAGGACGCGCGATTTATGCGTGTCCTCTTCCGGTTGCACGGTGAGCTCCTCATGGGTAATCGCGGCTCTGCGGTCGTGGAGCTGGCTGCATCGTGGGCGATCATCATGATCGTTACGGGCCTCTATCTGTGGTGGCCTCGGAAAGCGAAAACGTTCGGAGGCATCGTCTATCCGCGTCTGGGCGGCGGCTCTCGGATCTTCTGGCGCGACCTGCACGGCGTCACCGGGTTCTGGATTTCCGGCCTGGCACTCTTCCTCCTGCTCACCGGCCTCCCCTGGGCGAAGTTCTGGGGCGACTACTTCCGGAACGTGCGACGGATCACAGGCACGGCCGTGGCGCGGCAGGATTGGACGAACGGGAACACCTCAAACGCCGAAATCAGGCCGGTCGGCCAGGCAGGCGAGCACGGCGAACATCGCGCGCGGGCTGGACGGGGACGCGACCGCGGGCCGACTCCGAGCGACCTCACCGCCGTCGACCGGATCGTCGCGACCGTCCAGCCGCTCGATCTGCCCGCGCCTGTGGTCATCGCTCCCCCCGCTCGCGGCTCCAAGGACTGGACCGCGAAGTCGACAACGCCCAATCGTCCTTTGCGCGTGGACCTCGTGGTCGACGGCACCACCGGCGCCATCAAGGAACGCAAGGATTTCAAGGACCGCCACGTCATCGACAGGATCGTCGGGACGGGCATCGCCGCCCACGAAGGGCAACTCTTCGGCTGGATGAACCAGCTTCTGGGCCTCGCCACCGCGATCGGTTTGATCCTGCTGAGCGTGAGCTCGGTCGTCCTGTGGTTGCGACGCCGGGAACCGGGCGTCCTCGGCGCGCCCGGCCCCGCGGTGAGCCCTCGCTTCTCGACCGGGCTCTTCATCCTCGTCGTGCTGTTTGGGATCTACTTGCCGCTATTTGGCGCGTCGCTGATCGCGGTGATGATCGCCGAAAAGACGATCCTGTGCCGTATCCCGCGATTACGCGATTGGCTCGGACTCCAGGTACGGGCCCCGATCGCCGTGACGACCGGCGCTTTGAGCTGACATCTCCACGAGACGTCGCACGCGATGACCGTGTACCGCCGAGCCTCGGCCAGCGATCGGACGAGCCTTGCAGAGGCCGGCCACAAACGCCTCCTTTACCATCGAGCACTGGACTTCTTATGACTCGGTCGACTCGCGCTCTATGCTTCGTGTTGCTCGCGGGCGCAGGCTCGTTCTCCGCGTGGATCCGGCTCCAGTCCCGGGCGGATGACGACGACACGGGGCCGGCGATCTTCCGGGGCGGGCCGCCGCACGTTGCGACCCCAGCGATGGTCAAGGCCACCGAGGAGATGGCCCAGCGCAGCGCGCCGTTGTTCCGGACCGCCGCATCCGACGGCAAGACCTATTCGCTCGCAGACCTGGCGCGCGAAGGGCCCTTGGCCCTGTTTTTCATCAAGGACCGGTGCCCGTGCAGCCGAGCGGCCGAGCCCTTCTTTAACCAGCTCGACGAGGCCTACGGGGACCGCGTCCGGTTCTTCGGCATCATCGATGGAGACGTCGCGGTCGCGCAGCGCTGGGGGGCGGAGAACCACGTCCCCTTCCCGATCCTGTGTGACCCCGAGTTGAAGATCGTCCGCGAGTACAAGGCCGAGAACTCGGCCTACACCGTGCTCGTCGCCCGGGGCGGAACGATCGAGAGATACTGGCCGGGCTACTCGGCCGAAATGCTGCGGGAGGCCGGTGAGCGGCTCGCCCGCCTCGCTGGCGTCGATGTAAAGCCTCTCGACCTCAACGACGCCCCCGATTACCTCTACTCCGGTTGCCCGTACTAGCGCGACTGGCCGCCGAGTGCGCACAGACGGCCTGCTTGAAATTTCGATCCAGGCGGCATGTCTGCATTGGTTGCCGCGGAAGAGGGCATCGTTCAAACTTTTCATCAATTTCGAACCCCGCGAACCTGTCACGCATCAATGGACTTCGTTGACTTTCGCGGGCGTTCCCTACGATAATCGCTGTGCTTGACTCACCGACCTGATTGTCTGCCAAGAGCCCACCGCCAGTGACCCATGACTCGATCGACAAGACCGGCCTGCTGCGACGGCTCCTCTTCGGATCCGCGCTCGTGCTCGGTCTGAGCGGGAACGGGGCGGTCACCGGGGCGTCGATTTCCACCGCCGCTGAGCGGCCCTTCGACGAAGACGCGCACGAGAAGCACTGCGCGTGCGGCCCGAAATGCCGCAAGGAGTCGTGCTGCTGCGGGCCCGTTGACGCGGCGCGGGAGGCGTCCGTCACGCCCCCACAACGTTCCGCCCCCGCGACTGAAGAGAATCCCTGCCTCCGCGGTGCGCCTTGCCACGATCCCGCCGCGCCGAGCGGCCCGGTCGTCGAAGTTGTCCCGAAGGCGCTGCCTCACGACCTGCGCAGGCAGTTCGACACGTCTCCCCCGTGGGAGCCGTTCCCCTGCGCTCCGTCCGAGCGCGCACCCGCCCGTCGCGAAAACCGCCTCGAACGCCCGCCGAAGCCGGCTCTCGCCTCCTGCTGATCGAGAGTTCCGGTAGTCCCTGGGTGTCCCGCGATGTCCGCGCTCGTTTGCGCGCAGGCCGAAGCGCGAGGATACACGGGCGACGACTCCGTGACGTGTCACGCCCACGTTAGCGTTCGAGGCACCCGCCGATCGGACCCGCCGCCTCCGCATGGTGGCGCGGTCGATGACGGCGTTCGCCTACGGCCGTGCTCGGGGCGCACCTGGAGGGGGTGCGTTCCTACAGATCAAGCAACCGTTTGCATACGCCGTCAGGTTTCGCCTCGAGACAAAAACGATCCACAACAGACCGTCGGGCCAAGCTCGGCGGCTTTCCACGATCAAAGGAGCGTACGTTGAACGACGATTTGCGATACACCCTTCCGGAGCCCGAGGCACAGCCCTGGCTCGACGCGGAGCGGGACAAGCCGCTCAATCGCAGGAGCATCCTCCGCAGAGTCCTGACCGGCAGCCTCGTGGGTGTCGGCGCCGGTTTCCAGGTCGTGTGGCCGGGCGCGGCGTCGGCCCGAGCCTCGAAGGGCCCCGACGAGAAAGGCTGGGGCGCTGTCAAGGGGCGGATCGTCTGGCCGAAGGACGGCCCAGCGCCGCCGAAGCCCCGCGAGATCGATTTCGGCAAGTTCGGGCTGAACGCCGCCGACCTGAAGTGGTTCACCTCGAAAGGCCCCGTCTACGCCGAGGACTGGGTCGTGAACCCGCGGGATCTCGGTATTCGTTACGTCTTCGTCTGGTTGATCCCCTCGACGGGCGGGGCGTCCGCAAAGCTGTCCGTGCACCCGAACCTGGAGAAACCGGCGAGCGACACCGTATCGATGGAGCAGCCCTGCTCCGGATTCGCCCCGCACGCCGTGGCGCTGCGGCAAGGCCAGAAGCTGGTCGTGACGAACGATTCGCCGGTCACCCACGCCTTCCAGTGGACCGGGATGTTGCAGAGCGGCAACCAGGCGATGCCCCTCGTTGTACCACACAAGTCGGCTGTTGACCTTGGCGGCTTAGGCCGGCCAGGGGAAAATGGTGGCTGAGTCAACGGATGAATGGATTGCACGATGGGGCAAAGGAGTGACCCATGCTGGCTCCTTGGGCTGACGAG
>JARLIH010000242.1 GCA_031291845.1 Isosphaeraceae bacterium
CGGCGGCGACGTGAACTACCGGTTGCTTGCTGATGCCTGCAACCGTCTTTTCGGCGGCACGCCACTGTCGTTCGCGGCGGCCACGGGCCGGCTGGACCTGGTCGGTCCGCTGCTCGAGGCCGGTGCCGACCCGGGCCTCGCGGGTCTGGACGGCCGGGCGCCGGCCGACATTGCTGCCCTGAACGGTCACGAGGCAATCGCCGAGATGTTGCGGTCAGCGCGCCGGCCGCCCGCGGCCGGTCGGGGCTGAGCGGTGGCAAGCCTTGAGGAGAGTGGCGCAGGGTGGGAACGAAGTCTTCGCCAGTGCCTCGGTTTTCCAGATTGGTGTGCTGGCGTCTGACCTCATGTTACAACGGCGGCGGCGCGTGCTTGCCGATTCGTGGGTCACTCTCGGCGGGCCGTGTCGCTGAGCTACGGCGTTCGGGGAGGGGGGCGGCACGTGCTGTCTATTGAGGAGTTCAACGCGGCGGCCTCGGCATATACCAGACGGGTACTCGTTGTTTGCGCTCTCGGCCTCCTTGCAATGTTCGCCGGGTTCGCCATCGCCGTCTCGTTGCGGGACGCGATCCACGAGTGGTATCACCGACTGTTCGGCGAAAAGATAGCGGAAGTCCTCAAAGGGGTGACACCATCGGCTCCCGCCTTGGTGGTTCTGTTCGGAGGCTTGTGGGCGAACGAACGAGCCGCGAAGCGAGATCCCCGCCTCAATTGTCCTTCTTGCGGTATGCTGCTCGTGGGTATTCGGCAAATCGTCGTCGCCACGCGAAATTGTGGGTTTTGTGGCAAGAGGGTCCTGGCCGATCCGACGGACGCCGCCTAACCCCGCAGGATGATAGCAACGTCGGATCGCGAGCGTACTCGCCGGGCGTGGTCGACCCACCCTGGCAGTGCGCCACGCCCGTCACAGACTCCGGGTGTTCCACTCGGATCAGTCCTCAGTCGACCCGGCAGTCGGCCTGCCTAGCCCTGTGCTGGGCGGCAGACGCAGCCACGCGGGCGCTTTATGATGGCCGAAGCGGTTGGGTGCGGGGCCGGACCACCGAGCTTTGGCGTGAGGCCGCGGTGCTGTCGTCGGAGGCGATATGAGTCGATCTCAAGTCGTGCGAGGCATGGTGGTCATCCTCGTGTGTTCGGCTGCGACGGCGGCGAGTTCGCACTCGCTCGCGGGCGGCTTGGCCATCGGCTTGCTCAGCTCGGGGATTTTGGCGTTGCTCCTTGCGATCCGGCAGCTCGGCCGGTGGACGCGCCGGGACGCCTGAGCTGGCGCTGCGGCGGGGTGGTCCGCTGAGTCGAGGACGAGGAAGACCCTCACCTCGCTCTCTTTCCGAAGACGGCTGACGGGCGGATACGTTTTGTGCTCCATGGCGCAGGCATGCTGCGCATGAACCGGAATTCTCTCTCCCCCGAGAGAGGTGATTGAACACTCCCTCGCTGGGCGCGCGACGAACGTTGGAAGCGCGAAACACCGGTCGCGGATTGCGGTCCTCGGTCATTTGTAAAAGGATGGGCCTACAGCGACGTTTCCCGAGTTGATCCGGCGACGTCCGGAGACCCGCCTCATGAAGACGACCTGCATGATCCTGAGCCACCGCTTGAGCGACGAGTCCCTCGACACCCGGCTGGGGCAACTGGCGTGTCAGCTCGGCGCCCTCTTCGTCGTCCCCACCTCGGTGGTGGCGCTGGTCAGGCACCCTGGCAGCCGGATCGACTTCCTCTTCGGTCTCGGGTTGGCGTGCCTGGTGGGTTTGCTCATGGTGATGTTGGGGATACTGTGTCGCCGGGGGACGGGGTTGCAAGGCAAGGGGTCGTCGTGGTCGCGTTGGGCGGAGTTCGCCAGCTATGGCGCTTGCGCCGGGATTTTTATCCTGGGCATTCGCTCGCTCGCCGGCCTCGGGCTCACCCCGGCGCAGGTCACGGTCGGATTGCTGCTGATAGCCGCGTTGAGCCTTGCCGTCCTGGTATGCGGCATGATGACCACCGTCCTCCAGTCGACCAAGGGTTCGTGCCAGTGTGACCCCTGGGCTTAGCTCCGTGTAGGGTCGGCGGTGCGCACCCCGCTTTTGCTTTCATCTTCAAGTGATGGCTCATGCGGTTGGGTGGCACTCCCGGAGTCCTCGACGGGCGTGGTCGAGCCGCCAGGGACATGCGCCACGCCCATCGGAGACTCTGGGCGTGCCACCTACGCCCGGGACTCCGGAAGCGGTACGAGCCAGGAAACGCGGGGAGTGCCCACCCTACGGGCGCAGCGGTTCGGGAGCCGACCGGGTGGCCTACTTCGCAGGCTTGGGCGTGATGGTCAGCTTGATGGTGTTCGTCGGGTAGACGCAACGGATGTTTCGGGAGTTGCCGCCGGCGTCCTTGACGGGGACCTGGCCGTCGCCGTTGATGAGGAAGCTGTAGGTGCCGGGGGGCACCTGGTCGGTCGCGATCTTCACGCGGGCCTTCGACTCGCCGGCGGCGACGGGGGTCGTGGGGATGTTCAGGTTGGGCGGGAGCTGGTAGCCGGAGCCGACGAGCTGGAGGGCATTGGGCATGTCCTTCCTGCGTTTGACTTCGACGTCGATCTCCAGCGGCTCGCCTTGCACTTTGCTGATCTGCGCGGGGGCGGCGGTCAGGGTGAAGGGGGCCTCGTCGCGGACGGCCAGGACGATCGAGCGCGTCATCCGGCTGATGGCGGGCGTGTTGACGGTGTCCCAGACGATGACGCCCCCGCGGGCCTGGTGAGTGACCTTGCCGGCCGGTCCTTCGCTGGTGCCGACGACCTGGATCTCGGCTTCGCCGGGGGGGGCCTCGGCGGAGGCGCTTGCGACCAGCGTGCCCCAGTTCAGGCCGGGACCGATGACGATCGGCTCGGCGGTGACGCCCGGCGGGAGGTTGCGCGCGTCGACGGTGATCGGGTCGTTGTGCCCCGAGAGGCGGAAGACCAGGACGTCCAGCCGTTCCCGCCCGCCGCGGTAGAGAACGTGCGAGTCGCACCGGGTCTCGTGGGGCGGCTGGACGACGAGCCGGAAGTCGGGGGCGGGTTTGGGGCGGAGCACCAGCCGGTAGACGTACTGCGGCCCCCCCTGGACCTGGCCGTACAGGTGCTCGAGGCGGAGCGTGTAGGTGCCGTCCTCGGGGACGTCGAAGGCGTGCTTGAGGTCGCGGGTGAATGTGGGGAATCGGATCTGGCCGATGTTCTCGCCGTCGTCCTGGACGGACGCCATGACGTCCCCTTTGGGGTTGAGCACCTCGAAGTCGGGATCGGCCGGGGAGCCGAGCCGCTCGCCGAGGACCTCGACCTCGTAACGCTCCCCCTTCTTGGCGGCGAAGGCGAAGTAATCGACATCTTTGGGCGCCTGGAACTGGCCGCTCAACGCGCACGGCGGGGTGAGGGTCTCGGCCTGCTTGCGTGAGTCGTTCGGCTCGTGCTCGATGACCTCGGCGAGCGTGCTGAAGAGGACGACGCCGGCGTTGGAGCTGCCGCGGTCGGTCTTGACCCGGACGGGGAAGCCGTCGAGCCGGGCCGCGGAGGGACGGACGAGGTCGCCGGGCGTCGGCCGGTGGGCGTCTTCGGAGTCGCTCGGGACCGTGACCGGAATTTCGAGCTTCTCGAGCGGCCGCCCCTTGATCGTCCAGGGGCTGGGCTCACCCCCTGGCAGGTTGCGCCCGAAGAGCGTGACCTTGGTGGAGGCACCCGGCTTCGCGGCGGTCGGCCAGGCGAAGTCGACGAGCGGGCGAGTGCCGACCTGGAGACGGTAGAAGTAGTCGCCGCCGCCGTTGTAGGTGAAGTCGGTGAACTTGATGGTGTAGTCGCCGTCGGCCGGGACTTCGAAGTCGATGAGCGGGTCGCGCATCTCGTTGCGGACGTTCTCGTCCTGCGAGGAGGCGAGCTCCTTGCCGTCGGCATTGTAGATCCAGAGGTAGCCGTCGAGCCGGGAGTCGATCCGCCAGGCCCAGCACTCGACGAGGAGGCGCTGACCTTTCTTGGCGGACACCACGAACCAGTCGACGTCCTCGCCCGGCTCGATCCGGCCGTTGATGACCGATTCGATCGGTATGCGGTTCGCGCGAGCGCGTTCGTTGTTCGGCTCGGTCTCGTTGATCTCGTTCCAGTCGCTGACGACGAACGTGCGCGGGTTGCTGATGCCGTGCTTGCCGACGAGCCGGACGTCGTGGAAGCCGACCGGAGTGGCGGGGGCGACGGTGATCTTGAAACGCGTGGGCTTCTTGGGCTCGTCGGGGACCTTGGTGGACGTGAAGCCCGGGTCGCTGAAGTAGAGCCGCGTTGCGCCTTCGAGGTCCTGGCCGGCGACGGTGACCTCGATCGTCTCCCCTTGCTTCGCCCCGGCGGGGAAGACCTGGTGCAGGCGAGGCACGGGGAGCTCGGCCCGGGCCGCCGGCGTGAATGAGGCGAGGAGGACGATTGCCGATACCGCGCTGCGCCTCATGGCTGCCTTTCCAGATGGGGTCAGTTGCCCGCAAATCCTCTCCCCCCGGGAGAGGACGGCCGCGCAGCGACCAGGTGAGGGCGGGCTGGGGCACGCGACCGCCGGGCTGGGCGCCCTCACCGACCGGGCGCCCTCACCCACCCGCTGCGCGGGCGACCTCTCCCGGGGGGGAGAGGTGAAGGTGATCGAGAAGCGGCTGACCTCACACGATTTCCGGGATCGGGCGGCCGACGTTGAGGATCGGGACTGGTCGATCGGCGTCGTTGACGTAGGACTTTTCCTGGTCGACACCGAGCTGATGATACATCGTGCTGAGCACATCCTGCGGCGCGATCGGGCGGTCCTTGGGGAACTCCGCGCGGGCGTCGCTCGACCCGAGCACGACGCCCGGCGTGATGCCGCCGCCGGCCATGACGACGCTGAACACGTTGGGCCAGTGGTCGCGCCCAGCGCCCGGGTTGATCCGCGGGGTGCGGCCGAACTCGCCCCAGACGAGCACGAGCGTGTTGTTGAGCCGCCCGCGCTGGTGAAGGTCGTCAATCAGCGCCGAGAAGGCCATGTCGAACTTGGGGAGGTGGCTCGTCTTGAGCGTCTCGAAGTTGTTGCCGTGCGTGTCCCAGCCCCCCATGTCGACCGTGACGAACCGGACGCCCGCCTCGACCAGACGGCGCGCGAGCAGCGTGCTCTGGCCCCAGGTGTTGCGGCCGTAGCGGTCGCGCATCCGAGGGTCTTCATGGCGCAGCTCGAACGCGGTCCGCACCTGCGGCGAGGTGACCAGCTCGAAGACCTTCTGCGTGAAGGTGTCCATGCCGCCGATCACGCCCGAGGCATCGGCGTCGCGGCGGATCGTGTCGATCCGGCCTAGGAGCGAACGGCGGTGTTGCAGGCGGTCGACCGAGACCCCGTACGGCAGCTCGAGGTTGCGGACCTGGAAGCCCTCGTTGCCCGGGTCGCCCATCGCCTCGAACGGGTTGTGCTCGACACCCAGGTAGGCCGCCGCCGAGCTGCGCGGAGCGCGGGGGACGGCGACGTACGGGGGCAGTCCGGGCTGTTTCGCGCCGAGCTCCTTGCCGACGATACTGCCGTAACTGGGCACCTCGTTCGACGGGATGTCGTTCGTCGGGGGATAGCCGGTCAGGAGGAAGTGAGTCGCCGACTCGTGGCCGCTGTCGGGGTGCGTGACCGAGCGGAGGACGGTCAGCTTGTCGCCGACCTGGGCGATGCGCGGCATGTGCTCGCCGACCTCGAAGCCGGGGAGGTTCGTGGCGATCGGGTTGAAGCTGCCGCGGAACTCGACGGGGGCCTTGGGCTTCAGGTCCCACATGTCGAGGTGGCTCGGCCCGCCCCCCTGCCAGATCAAGATCACGCTCATGTCGGCCAGCGACCGGCCCGCGGACTCAGCGCGGGCGTTCAGCCGCAGCCAGTCGGCGAGGCCGAACCCGCCGAAGGCGAGCACTCCGGCCTTGAGCATGCTCCGGCGGGTCATCCCGTCGCAGCAACGGTAGCGGCCGCTCGTGACCTCGATCATGGGCTCGCCTCGCTCAAGCATACCGGCGCGTGCCGGCGTGGGGTCAATGGTTGAACAGGAATTCCTTTGAGCTGAGCAGCGACCAGAGGACGTCCTCGAACGCCCCCTTGCGGGCCTGGTCCGACTTTGAGGGCGCGTAGCCGAGGACGGCTTCGAGCTCGTCGGGCCTCGGCATGCGGGAGAACGCCCAGAGGAACAGCTCGCGGGCGATCTCGTCGTCCTTCTTGCCGTCCTTGATCAATTGCCCGACCCGGCCGTTCGCGATTTTATTCTGCGTCTCGGGCGAGTTCATCAGGTGCAAGACCTGCGCGAGGTTGGGCGCCTTGCTCCGCTCGCACTCGCAGGCCGTCTCGCGCTGAGAGCGGCCGAAGACGTCGAGGAAGTAGCTGGAAATCGCCTCGTCGGGCAGGTCGATGGCACGGGTGCCCGCCGGGAAGCCGCCGAACCGCTCCGTGCTGCCGGTGACGGCGTCGACCGCATCGGAAAGCGTCTCCGCGGCGAGCCGCCTCGGGAAATAGCGGGCGTAGTTCTGCCGGTCCTTCGCGTTGTTCGCGGTGGGCGCGGCCGAAAGCTGGTAGGTTTGCGCCTTCATGATCGTGCGGACCAGGTGCTTCAGGTCGAACTTGTGCGCGACGAAGTCCTTGGCCAGGGCGTCGAGGAGCGCAGGGTTCGACGGTGGGTTGGTCACGCGCATGTCGTCGACGGCCTCGACCAGGCCGACGCCCATGAAGTGCGCCCACATCCGGTTGGCGATCGACTTCGCGAAGTACGGGTTCTCGGGTGCGACCATCCAGTCGACGAGCCGCTGCCGGGGGTCCTCCCCGCGCACGAACTCGGCCTCCGGGGCGCCGAGGGGCTTGGGCTTCATGGAGCGGCCGGTGCGCGGCTGGTTCATGCCGCCGTCCTTACGCACGAAGATCGCGTTTTCGTTGGCGACCGCCCCCTGCTTTTGGCCGAGCCGGGCGAAGTGCGCGGCGAAGCCCCAGTAGTCGTCCTGGCTCCACTTCTCGTACGGGTGGTGATGGCAATTGGCGCACTGGATGCGTGTGCCGAGGAAGAGCTGGCTGGTGTCGTTGACCTGGTGCGTGACGTTGCGGACCTCGCGGTACCAGACCACGGGGGGCGTGTCGCTGACATCCCCCTGCGCGGTCAAGATTTCGCGGACGAACTGATCGTAGGGAACGTTCTTCACGAACGCGTCGCGGATCCAGGCGGCGAAGGCGAAGGTGCCGCGCTTGTAGCCGTCCCCGTAGCGGCGCTTGTTGCGGAGCAGGTCGCCCCACTGGTTGGCCCAGTAGCTCGCGTACTCGTTCCGCTCCAGCAGGCGATCGACGAGCTGGTCGCGCTTCTGGGGCGAGGAATCGGCGAGGAATTGCCGGACCTCGTCGGGCGTGGGGAGCGTGCCGATGGCGTCGAGCGCTGCGCGGCGGATGAACTCCTCGTCGGTGCAGAGCGCGCTCGGGGCGAGACCGAGCCGCTTCCACTTCTGGAGGACGAGCTCGTCGATGAACCCATTGGGCCGGAAGTGGGCGTAGGCGGAATCCGGGGGCGTCTTGCCGAACGGGACGCTGACGCGTGCCACGTCCACCTGCCCCATGTAGCGGACCATGACCGTCCCCTCGCCGGTCGAGTCGAGCGTGGTGACGAGCCCGGCGGAGTCGACGGTCAGGATGTCGGGCTGCTGGCTCTTGTACTCCGCCTCGCGGGTGACGTCCTTGGTCGAGCCGTCGGTGTAATGGGCGACGATGCGGAGCTGCTGCCGGGAGGCCCGCCCCATCGTCGGCACGGGTTGAACCACCGCGATGCGGGCCACCGTGGGGTCGTCGCTCTTGCCGAACGGGGCTCCCTGTGCGACCCAGCGCAGCAACATCTTGTAAGCCGGCGACTCCCTATCGAACTTGCGGCCGCCGCCGTGAGGCGACTGGCCGGTCGGCTTGGTCAGGAGGAGCGACCGCTCGGGGGCCGGGGGAAAGATCCGGCGCCCCCGCCCTTCCTTCACGAGCGCGTCGTGGTCGCCCGCCGGGTCGAACCCCAGCAGGCTCAGCCTGAACCCGTTCTGACCGCTCGCCTTGCCGTGGCACCCGCCGGCGTTGCAGCCGAACTTGGTGAGCACGGGGACGATGTCGTTGGTGAAGTTGAGCGTCCGGTTGACGGCGAACCCGCGCACGACGACCGGCACCGACTGCTTGAACTCGCGCCCGCTCGCGGGCTCCGTGGCCACGACGTCGATGTGGGCCTCGCCATCGCCGGTCGGAACGACCCGGCCGTTCTCGACCCGCGCCACGGCGGGGTTGGACGACGTGAAGGCCGCGCTGCGGGTCATGTCGAGCCGCGTCCCATCGGCGAGTTGAAGCGTTGCGAGCACCTGCGTCGATTCGTCTGCGTTGCGGAGCACCACCTGCGTCGGCTCGACTTCCAATCGGTCGAGCGCGGGGGTCTCCGCCAGCGCCCCGCCCCCGAGGGCCAGGATGGACAGCGAAAGTACAGCCGAGTGGAACTGACGTGATGCCTTGCGCATCGTATCGATCGCTCCGGGGAGGGTCTCGGTCGCACGAACAAGGGCACAGGCAGGGCGGCAGCCAGCGGCGTGGGGCGGGTGCAATGGCTCGCGTGGCTTCAAGGCAATTCTAGCACGTTTCATCCCGTGGAGGCAGGTCGTGCGGGGCACTCATCCTGATTCTTGCGCAGCCTTCATTGACTTTCTAGATCATCGGGTGGGAAGTATCTTGAACGCTAACACAAGATGGGTGGTTCCACAACCATTTTCCGGCGCCGGACGATCGCGAGCGCGGAGCGACCCCCCCCCCGGGGGGGGGGGGGGGGGGGGGGGCGGGGGGGGGGGGGGTCGGCGGCGGGCCGGGGGGGGGGGGGGGGGGGGGGGGGGGGCGCGCGGTCCCGGCCGGGGCGGCCGCTCGTTGCGGAGCATGTCTGCTGGGTGACGACTAGTCCAGAATCGCAACTCAGCGGCCGGGGACGGCCACGGATTGGTCCGCAGGCACGCTGGTCTTTGTTTACGGAGCCACGCCG
>JARLIH010000243.1 GCA_031291845.1 Isosphaeraceae bacterium
GCGATTACGGCGGCGTGCGCGATCACCAGCTCCGCACGCTCGAACATATCGGGATCTTCCAGGATCCTCTTCCGCCGCGGCCGGCCGAACGACCGAGGCTGGTGAACCCGTACGACGAGGCAGCGCCACGGGAAGCGCGAGTCCGGTCGTACCTGCACGTCAACTGTTCAACCTGCCACGTGGGTGAGGGGGGCGGCAACGCGCCCATGGAGCTGGGCCTCACGACGCCGCTCGGCCAGACGCGGCTGATCTACGAGGCGCCGATTCACAACCGGTTCGACATCAAGGACGCTCGGGTTATTGCGCCAGGTGCGCCGGAGCGCTCGGTGCTGTTCTATCGCGTGTCGCGCCGGGGAGTCGGGCAGATGCCGCCGCTCGTGTCGACGGAGGTCGACCGAAAGGCCGTCGAGCTGATCGGGGAATGGATTCGCGGGTTGCGCCCGACCAGACAGTAGGGCCGGCAATGGCCGGCCCTACTGTCTGGTCGTTGACATTTCCAAATCGCCCCCGCTCAGCGAAGGTCGAGCAGGAGCGCCGCCAGGAGTGCCGCGCGTTCGGGGAGCGAGTCGACGATCACGTGCTCGTCCTCGGCGTGCGCCCCCGCGCCGAGGGCGCCGAGGCCGTCGAGGGTAGGGAGGCCGACGGCCGAGGTGAAGTTGGCGTCGCTCGCGCCGCCGGTGGAGCCCTCGGTGAGCTCCAGGCCGAGGGTGCGGCTGATGGCGCGGGCGCGTTCGAACAGGGCCTCGGTCCCCGCCGTCCGCTCCATCGGCGGGCGGTTGAAACAACCGCTGACCTTGAGCAACGCCCCCGGCAGGACCGGCCGAAGCGCGTGCAGGGCGCGCTCGATCCGCTCGGCCTCGGCCCGGGTCGAGACGCGCACGTCGACCCGTGCGACCGCCTGCGCGGCGACGACGTTCGATGCCGTACCCCCGTGGATGATGCCCACGTTCACAGTCGTCTCCGGCGCCCGCGAGAGGGCGTGGATCGCCAGGACCTGGTGCGCGATTTCCTGGATCGCGCTGATTCCTTTTTCGGGCTCGATCCCGGCGTGTGCGGGCTTGCCGTCGGCTTCGACGACGAAGTTCCCCACCCCTTTGCGCGCTGTCTTCAAGGCCCCGCCGGGGAGCGGGGGCTCGAGCACCAGGGCATATGCGGATTGCCGCGCCTGCTCCTCGATCCAACGGCGCGACGTCGGGCTGCCGATCTCCTCGTCCGACGTGAACAGGGCCACAACCGGCCGGGGGACGTCGAGGTCGAGGATCTGGATCGCCCGCAGCGCGAACTCGACGAGGACCAGGCCCGCCTTCATGTCGAAGACGCCCGGCCCGTACGCGCGATCCCCCTCGACCTTGAACGGCAGCCGTGCGAGCGTACCGTGGGGCCAGACGGTGTCGAAGTGCCCCAGGATGAGCGCCGGCGGACCCTCACCGGCGGCGGTCCGCCAGTGCGCCCGCACGTGATCGCCGCCGGTCATGTTCGGGATGATCTCGACGTCGGCGCCGATGGCCTCCAACCGCGCGCGAACGATACCGGCCAAGGCGTCGAGCGCGGGCTTGTCGCGGCTGGGGGACTCGTGAGCGACGTACGACCGCAAACGCTCGACCATCTCGGCCCGGCGCGGTCGCAATACGTCCCACAAGGAAAGGCCTTGCATCTGATGATCCCCTCACCGCCAAGAAGAAAGAGAACTAACCGCCAAGGCGCCAAGAACGCCAAGGTAAGAGAGAGGAAGAGGAAAAAGATTGCCCGATAGTTCCAAGAGGTTTATAACAATCAGTTTTATAATTCAATTTATTGTATAATAATGTTACACTTTTTCTCTTCGATTTCTCTCTCTTACCTTGGCGTTCTTGGCGCCTTGGCGGTTAGTCTCTCTTCTCCGGGCCCTGGCGGTCAGTCCCCAAGTTTCCACGTTCGTACCGCGTGTCGTTCGATTCGCCCCTCGACCGGTTCGACCCCCAGCCCCGGCCCTAGCGGGACGGCGATCGCGCCCCGGGTCGCCAGGAGCGGCGGTTCGACCAGGTCTTCCCGATAATACTTGTCCGAGCCCGAGATGTCGCCGGGGAGGCTGAAGTTGGGCAGGCTCGAGACCGCGAGGTTCGCCGCGCGGCCGATGCCGAACTCGTGCATCCCGCCGCACCAGACCGGCACGCCGCGCGCTGCGCAGACGTCGTGCACCCGCTTCGCCTCGCGCAGGCCGCCGACGCGGCTGACCTTGATGTTGATCACCCGGCACGCCCCCAGGTCGAGCGCCTTCCGCGCGTCGTCGGCCGAGTGGATGCTCTCGTCGAGGCAGACCGGTGTGCTGAGGGCCGCCTGGAGGCGGACGTGGTCAATGATGTCGTCGTGGGCCAGGGGTTGCTCGATCAGCAGCAGGCCAAACGCGTCCAGTTGCGTGAGCGTTTCGATATCATCGAGCGTATAGGCCGAGTTCGCGTCCACCTGAAGCGGCACGTCCGGGTAGCGCTCCCGTACCCGCCTCACGACGTCGACGTCCCACCCCGGCGCGATCTTGAGCTTGATCCGGCGGTAGCCCTCGTCGAGGTACTGGTCGATCAGCCCAAAGAGCGTCTCGACCTCGCGCTCGATGCCGAGGCTCACCCCCGACACGATCTCGGTCCGCGTCCCTCCCAGGAGCGCGGCGAGCGGCCGACCCTGGGACCGGGCGAGGGCGTCCCAGCAGGCCATCTCCAGGCCGGCCTTCGCGAAGTTGTTCCCTTTGACCCTGGCATAAAGCGCGACCAGCTCGTCGACCGTCGCCCAGTCCCGCCCGAGCGCCGCGGGCGCCAAGAAGTTGGTCAGGATGTGCCAGCAGGTCTCGACGGTTTCGGGGCAGTAGTAGGGGTCAACCGGGCAGGCGCACTCACCCCAGCCCGTCGCTCCACCGGCATCCTCCACGCGCACGAGGATGTGCGTGATCGCGTCCTTGGTGCTGGAGCTCGTGCGAAACGTACGCACCAGCGGAAGCCGTACGAGCGTCAGGGTGATTCGTTCGATACGCATGCGTGGAGTCTGATCCATGGGGTGCGTGCAATGCACCGGTGCGTTGCACGCACCCTACGAAACTCCGCCCGCGGCCGTCAATCGTTGCTCGAAACGCGCTCGCCTGCCGTCGGCGTCACGCGGTAGAGGCGGTACGTGCGGTCCCAGCGGGTCTCCGGCCCGCGCGCGAGCACTTCGACGCGGCCGAGCCGCTCCAGCGCATGGCGGTCGCTCTCGCGGCCGATCACCGCGAACGGCAAGGCGGGCGGGGCAGGGGGATGACTCACCAGGTCGTCGGCCCCGAATCGGCAGCTCGCGGGACGGTTCAGGTAATAGAGCCGCACCGCCAGGTCGTGCGGCACCGGGCCGAAGGGCGTCGCGTAAGGGAGCCGGTCCCACTCCGGCACGTTGTAGAGGAAGACCACGGGCTCGTCCGGCCCGAGCGACCGCGCTGCCCGTTCGTAAAAGGCCCACTCGACGCCCCGGGCGTCGAGCGCTGGGCCCAGCACGAGAAAACCGATCGACCAGGCCAGCCCCACCCCGCCGAGACCCGCCAACACCCCGCGACGCAACGTGCAAGGGGCGAAACCGCGCCGCTGCAGGCGTTCGCCCAGCCGGACGAGGCCCAACGCGGCCCAGATTGACCACGGAGGCAACGCATGGATCGCGTAGTGGCCGTTTTTCACGGTCGCCAGCGACAGCAACACCACCGGGGCGACGGCCCAGGCCCAGAGGAGGCGGTCGCCCCCGTAGCGTCCGCCCCGGCGGCACGCCCGGCCGAGCGAACGCACGGCCCCGCCCAGCGCCAAGGGGGTCCAAGGCATCGTCTGGAGCAACAGCGCAGGTAGGTAGCCCCACCAGGGGGATCCCCCGGCGAAATGCTCGGGCTTGGTCGCGAGGCGGTCGGTGACGTGCAGCGTCCAGAGACCGAGCGCCTGCGGATAACGCCGGGTCACCAGGACGGGCCACGCGAGCGCCAACAACGTGGCCGCCAACGCGCCTGCGCCCCAGGCCAAACGCCGAGCGGCCGGCCGGTCGTGGTCCCAGGCCAATGCGAGCAACACTGAGGCCCCCACGAGCGCTGCGCCGAAGCCGATCCCCTTCACGAGCGTCGAGGCCCCGAGCAGCGCGAAGAACGCCGCGCGCCAGGCCGTGCGGCCACCGGGGGCGTCCGTCTCATCCCCGCGCAGCCGGTCGAAGGCGACGAACGCCCAGGTCACGAGGCAGGCCAGCGGCATGTCGGCCTCGGCGAGCCGGCCGCGGAGGACGAGCCAGACCGTCGTCGCCTGGATCAAGCCCGAGAGCAGCCCGACCCCCGGCCCGAACCGGCGCGCGGCGAACACGGCGACCCCCAGGGCGAGCAAGCCCCCCGAGAGCGCTGAGGGAACCCGGGCAGCGGCCTCGGTCACCCCTCCCGCCGCCTCGCCCGCCAGCGCGACCAGCCAGACAGCCAAAGGCGGCTTCTCCAGCCAGGGGCGGCGGCCGATCGTGGGAACCAACCAGTCGCCGGTCGCGATCATCTCGCGCGCGGCCTGCGCGGTGAACGCCTCGTGGTACGTCAACCGCCCGCAACGGCCCAGCCCCACCCCCAGCGTCAGGGCCGCGAGACCCAGAACCGCCAGAGCGCGCATCCAGCCCAACCCCCGCCGCCCGTCATCCATGACCGGCCCTCCTTTGAGAGGGCGCGATTCTACGCCGACGCCCGTTTTTGGAGAAGAGATTTCACCGCCGAGAACGCAGAGGGCGCGGAGAGCGAGACCGAGAAGCCAAAATGTCTGAGCGACAGATTGACACAGTTGAGGCACGGATCGAGAAATGCAAAAAGACCCTATCTGTGTCTTATCGGTGTCAATCTGTGGATCGATCTCTTCTTTCTTTCTCCGCATTCTCTCTGCGTCCTCCGCGGGCTCTGCGGTGAAACCCCTTTCTCTGCGGTGAGTCTTCCGCTACGATCGGGCCTTGGCCTTTCCCCTTCCAAATACATCCACGGGCGCCACGACCTGTGCAGATCCTTTTAACCAACGACGACGGCGTCTTCGCCCCCGGCCTGCGCGCCTTGCGCAAGGAGCTGATGCGGCTGGGAGACGTCACGGTGATCGCCCCGGCCGTCGAGCAGAGCGGGGTGGGGCATTCGATCACGCTGTTGAGCCCCTTGGTCGTCAAGCTGGTCGACGACGAGGACGGGTCTCCCCTGGGCTGGATGGTGGAGGGGAGCCCGGCCGACAGCGTGAAGCTGGCCGTGTGCGAGCTCTTGCCGAGACCGCCGGACCTGATCGTCTCGGGGATCAATGCCGGCTCCAACGCCGGGATCAACGTGCTGTACTCGGGCACGGTGGCGGCGGCGATCGAGGGGGCGTTCTTCAAGATCACGAGCGTCGCGGTCTCGCTCGAGCTGGCCGAGCATTTCGACTATCCCCACGCCGCGCGTCACGCAACGCGGGTGATCGAGCGCATCCTGGCCAACCAGCCGCCGCCAGGCATGTTGTTCAACGTGAACCTGCCGGCCCACGCCCGAGGCGAGCCCAAAGGGGTGCGCGTCGTGCCGATGGGCGTCGGCCGCCACGGTGAGGGGTTCGAGAAGCGGAACGACCCCCGCGGGCGCACCTATTACTGGATGACCTACAACCCGCCGTTCCACCTGGAAGGCCCGGAGACGGACGTCACCAGTCTCTGCGAAGGGTACATCACCGTCACCCCGCTCCACTTCGACCTGACCCGCTACGACCTGCTCCCCGAGGTCGGCGGCTGGAACTGGAACGGCTGATTTCATCTTACTTAGCCCAGGCACAAAGGCCCAGGAGTGACCTCAGATGCGCGACCTGCGACGCCCGCTTGCCCGTGCGGTCTATGGGCTCACCACCCTGTCGCTGCTGGCCCTCGCGGCCGGCTGCGAACCCGAGCCGCGCCACGTCAACAGCTCCACGCCGAAGCCCCCCGCCAATGCCGGCGTTCCCGCGCCGGCACCGGCACCGGTCGCGGCTCCCACCAAGCCGGCTGACACCTTCATCGTCGGGCAGAAGACCACGGACATCAAGCCGACCACCGACGCCATGCCCAAGAACGCCCAGATCGCCAGCCAGAAGATCACTGCCAAGGACCCGATCACCCTTCAAGGGAACGCGTACGTCACCTCGATCGGCCAGATCGCGATCAACAACATCAAGCACGCCATGGACCTGTTCCACGCCAGCGAAGGGCGTTACCCCAAGGATTTCGCAGAGTTCAAGGCTCAGATCATCGACGCCAACAACATCGCGCTTCCGAAACTTCCTTTCTACCAAGAGTATCGCTACAACGAGAGCACGCACGCGCTCGAGGTCTGGGAGGATCCCGTCAAAAAAGCCGGCCCCATGCCCGGCGGCTGATTTGACTGCCGATTTGGCAGCACCTCTGACCGAAACGCGGACGTCGCAAAAATTGGCAGTCGTCCGATAAGCGACAGAGGACGATTGTGCCATTTCGGCAGGTAGCCGGCAACCCTCTGAACTCGTCGACTTTGATACAAATCTCTGTTTGATGCCCAGTTGCGCCATTCGGCAGCCGCTGGCACAGGGCTTGCTTTTCTTCCCTCTCAGAATGAGCCTTCGTCGTATTGGGACGACGGAGGGCCATTTTGAGTCCCCAAATGAGGGGCACAAAGGGAGGACGATTCCATGGCGATCGAACGTTGGGACCCGTTCCGTGACGTGGTGAGCCTGCGCGAGGCGATGAACTCGCTGCTCCAGGACAGTTTCGTGCGCCCGGCCGGCCCCTTGACAGGGGGTGCGCAGGGGGGCTTTCCCCTGGACGTTGCCGAGACGGAAAACGAGTTCGTGCTCCACGCGCAGCTCCCCGGCGTGAAGCCCGAAGAGGTGCAGATCACGGTTCATGGCGACACGGTCTTGATCCGGGGCGAAACGAAGGCCGAACAGGAAAAGAAGGGGGAGACCTGGCACGTACGCGAGCGCCGATTCGGCGCGTTCCAGCGTGCGGTGACCCTGAACGCGCCGATCGACGCCGACAAGGCCAATGCCCAGTTCGAGAACGGCGTGCTGACGCTGACCCTCCCCAAGGCCGAGGCGGCCCGGCCCAAGCAGATCAAGGTCGGCGCGGGCGCTGGGAAGTGATGGAGCTCGATCCGTCCGTATCGTAGGGTGCGTGAAATGCACCGGTGCATTTCATGCACCCTACAAAAGACGACGAATACCATCTTCCTTCCCCACCTCCAACATGGTTTAATTCTTGTTGGAGGTCCCGCCATGACCAGTCAGCGCGCTTGCCCACTGCCCTGGAACCGCCGCGACGTCCTGCGCTTCGGCGCCCTGGGAATGGCGGCTTCGGCCTGGCCGACGGATGCCCGGGCCGAGGGGCAAAGCGCCACCGCAAAGTCGGTCATCTTTCTCTGGATGGCCGGTGGCGTCACGCACATCGACTCGTTCGACCCCAAGCCCGACGCCCCCGAGGACATCCGCGGCACGCTCGGCACGATCGACACAGCGCTCCCGGGCGTCCGCTTCACCGAGGTCCTGCCCGGCCTCGCGCGGCAGGCGCACCACCTCGCGTTGCTCCGCAGCTACTCGCACGATAACAACGACCATTTCCAGAGCCAGGCGTACGCGCTCTCCGGCCGCAAGGTGCCGATGGCGCAGATCCAGACCGAGCCGAACATCGGGTCGGTCGTCTCCTACCTGCAAGGCCCGCGCGCGGACCTGCCGGGCTACATCACGGTACCGGGGATCACGCGGCCGGGACCGCCGCCGCACAACCTGTTCGTCGCCGGCTGGCTTGGTGAGGCCCACGCGCCATTCTCCGTCGGGGGGGAGCCGGCGGAGCCCGACTTCACCAAGGGACTGCAAGAGCGAGCCGCCGACCCTCCGTCCGCGCTTGAGGACAACCTGCGCCCCGAGCCGCTCACCTTCCCCGACGGCCTGACCGATGCGCGGCTGGCCCGACGAGCCGGCTTGCGCACACTGTTCGAGCAAACGCTGCGGCAGGCCGACCGGCGCGGCATGCTCGGGGCGATGGAGAGCCACTACGCCGGCGCCTTCCGGCTGCTCGCGTCTCCGGCCGTCCGCCGGGCCTTCGAGCTGGACCGCGAGACCGAGGCGACCCGTGCGGCGTACGGCCGGACGAAGCTCGGCGGCCGCTGCCTGCTCGCCCGGCGCCTGGTCGAAGCGGGCGCACGGTTCGTGCTGGTCGACTACGGGTACGACCCCGACTACGGCAACCTCTGGGACAACCACGGCGCCGCGGTCCAGCGCCAGCCGCACATCAGCGAGATGTCCAAGCGCGGCTATCACCTCGCGGGCATGGACCGGGCGTTTTCGGGTCTCATCGCCGACCTGGCGCAGCGGGGCTTGCTCGAGTCGACCCTGGTCGTCTTCCTGACCGAGTTCGGCCGCACGCCCAAGATCAACCGCGACGGCGGGCGCGACCACTGGGGCCCGGCCGGCTCGATTTTCTGCGCGGGGGGCGGGACGGCCGGGGGCCAGGTCCTGGGCGCGACCGACAAGCTCGGCGCCTACCCCACGACCCAGGGCTACACGCCGGCCGACGTTGCCGCCACAATCTATCGCGCGCTCGGGATCGCTCCCGAGACCTTCCTGCACGACCGCCAGGACCGGCCGGTCGCCGTCCTCCCCGCCGGCTCGGCGATTCCGGGCATCTTGCGCGTGTGAGCCGCGCGACGCGCGTGCTAGAATGACGGGCGGGGACGGTCGCCCTCCCTCGTCCCCTCGAATCCCCAAGCGCGCGTCCTTCCGGCATCTGCCCCCTGGCATCTGTCTTTGTCCATATGCCAACCGGCATCTGCCGTCCGTCAGGTCGGGGCGAAGCCATGCCGAGCACGATCCAGTGCATCCACTGTGGGAAGACGCTGCACGCGCCCGCGGGTATGGCGGGTAAACGGGTGCGCTGCGCCCACTGCCAGCGCGAGTTCGTGATGCCCGAGCCAACCCCGGGCTCGTCCGACATCGCGACGAGCACCACGCTGGCCGCGCCTCGGCCGGTGGGGGGGCACGACGAGATGCTCAGCCGGTCGATGCTCGTGCCGATGCCCGGCATGAAGCCCGTGCCGAACGCCTCGGCCGAAGAGATGATCTGCCGGCTCCAGCCCAAGACGCTGCGCTGGATGGACGTCTCCGAAGGCCTGCGCCGGTATCTCGGACGCCCGTTGAGCCAGCTCCGCCAGGAGACCTTCGTGCAATACCTGCACGAGGACGACCGCGCCCTGGCCGAGGATGAGTTCCGCCAGGCCATCGAGCGGGGCGAGCGGCACGACTTCGTGCTGCGCCTCCAGGGCGAGACCGGCCAGTGGCACTACATGCGCATCTACACCCAGGCACGGTACGAGCCGAACGGGCAGGTAAACCACGTCCGCTGCAACCTCAAGGACGTTACGGGCCAGGTCCGCGCCGAGCAGGAGCTGCGCCGGCGCACCGAGCAGCTCACCGCGGCGAACGAGCAACTGCGCCAGATCAACCAGAAGCTCAAGGAGACGCAGGCGCAGCTCGTCCACTCCGAGAAGTTGGCGTCGCTGGGCACCCTCGCCTCGGGCATGGCCCACGAGATCAACAACCCGTTGGCCTTCGCCACCAACAACGTGGTGATCCTCGAGCGCGAGCTGGCGAGCCTGCTGAAGGTGCTCGACGCCTACGAAGCCGGCCGCGATGAACTCAAGCAGGTCAACCCCGAGCGCGCCGCCGAGATCGGCCGCCTGCGCGAGGATTTCGACGTCGTCTACCTCCAGCAGAACCTGTCCCGCATCGCGGGGGCGACCCGCAAGGGCCTGAGCCGCGTCGCGCAGATCGTGCAGAACCTGCGCAACTTCGCGCAGATCGATCGGGCCGAGATCGGTGAAGTCAGCCTCAACGAGTTGCTCGTCCAGTGCCTCGGCATGCTGAACGAGAACCTGTCCCGCCAGCGCGTGACCGTACACAAGGACTTCGGCGTCCTCCCCCTCCTCGAAGGTGCCCCCGCACACCTGAACCAGGTCTTTTTGAACCTGCTGATGAATGCCCTGCAAGCGATCGAGGCCACGGGCAAGCCCCAGGGGCGCATCGACCTCGTCACGCGGCACGTCGGCGATACGATCGTGGTCGAGATCGCCGACGACGGCTGCGGCATCCCGGCCGAGAAGATGCCCAAGATCTTCGACCCCTTCTTCACGACCAAGCCCCTGGGCCGCGGCACGGGCCTGGGGCTAAGCCTCAGCCACGGCATCATCTCCGACCACGGCGGCCGCATCGAGGTCGAGAGCACCGTCGGCGCCGGTACGCGGTTCCGGATCGTCCTGCCCCTCAAGCGCGCGGTGAAGCAGCCCGACACGGGGACGGGGGAGATGCCGGCGGTGGTGTTGTGAGATACGTAGGATCCGGCCTCGCGGTCTCGGCCGCAGGATTTTGTTATCGCCAGTGGTTGAGCACGTGCACCTGATCAGCGATCGGTGCCCCCGAGGACTCCAGTTTCCCCAGCGCAGAAGAGATTCCTTGGTCCGTGAGATTATGCCTGGGATCGTTATCGAAGCGAACGATCAACAGCCCCTGGTGGTGGCCCCCCGAAGCCAGAACGAGGTCGTGAAGATCGATGAAATCGTCGGAGTCTCGGGTCAAGACTGGACGACCAGCGCCGATCGCCCACATGAGGACCCGGGGGTCCGTGGCCGAGAGCAGACCTACGTCTGTCGCCAAGATGATGTCGTGCCCCGCGGATTGAAGGCGGGCCGCGAGGCGCCGACTACTCATGTTCTCGTCGACCAAGATCCTCATGGGTGTGGCAGTGGTCCACTATCCCCATGCGGAGGTTGGTCAAGCCCCCGGGCTCGGATGTTGGCCACCTCGCGGTCTCGCTCGGCTTCGATCAGCGGAAGGTTGTCGGCCGCATAATTCAATGCCTCGCGAACGGCCTCCAGTGGCACGTCGTACGCGAGCGCGAACTCCTCAGGAGTGTAAGGGTCCGGCCCGTGGACCGCTTCATAGACGACGGCGGCACGGATGCGCCGGCTCTTCAGGAAGAGTTGCCGGTAGTTCGAGCCGGGACGGGGTTCCAGATGCTGATAGCGAGTTGCGGTCGTGGCGGCCATCATTAGCCCTCCTTCGTCACTCGCATATCATACCACGCGTTGGCGATATGAGGGACAGACCGCGTCCTCCCTTGGAACAACTTCCGGATCACCGCCCGCGCTGAAATGCTGGGGGCAAGTCGCCGACAAAGAATCGTTGGAAGTCGAACGCGCCGATGACGATCCTTCTCTTAACAAGAATTGACGAACGGAGTACAACAAGGCCGCCCGGGCGGACCGTGCCGCGCCGGCTCGATCCTCAACGGACGAGGGAAGACAACGATGTACTGTTCCCATTGCGGGACGCCGGGGTCCGACAACTTCTGTACGAACTGCGGGACGCGGCTCGCCCCCGCCCTTGCGCAGACCCCGTTCGACGAGCCCGCGCGGCCGGTCGACTGGTCGCGCGAGGTCCGCTACGACGTCCTGGTCGCGCACCCCGAGGTCCGCGACCTGCTGGCGCGGGCCTCGGGCGGCAATCATTGGAACGTCTCGGCCGAGACGTGTCTCAAGCTCTACGACAAGTTCCTGGCGAAGGCCGTCGGCGGGATCGAGCTCGGCGAACTCGCCACGATCGTGGTGCCGCTCTTCACCCGGATGGGCGTGCGCGCCACCAAGCAGCGCACCGCGACCATCGCAGCGCCGGCGGGCCGAACGATCGTCGCCGTCTTGTGCTCGCTGGCCGCGCGGGGCAATACCATCAAGGACGTCCACCAGGCCCGCGACGGCTGCGCGATCGAGGCGGTCCTTCCGTCCGACGTCTGGTCGTGGGAGGGGACGCTCCTCGTCACGGTCGTCGCCGCGGGGGACCGGTCCCACCTGGAGGCCCGCACCACCATCGGCGGCCAGATGTACGACTGGGGCAAGAGCGAGCGCCGGCTCGATTTCCTCGTGAGCGACGTTCAGTCCTTCCGAGCCAGGACGTCCGCCGCTTAGCCTGGCCCGAAGGGTGGCACGCCCCGGAGCCTGCGACGGGCCTGGCGCGATACCCTGGCGGGCGGACCACCGCGCGGTTGCACCGGCCCATCGCATCGAAGATGATCCAGGCCTTGGGTCTGAACCGCAACGTTCCCGGCCGTTCCAAGGTCCTGCGATGAAAACGCTCCCACTCGCCGCGTTCCTCGTCTCCTGCGTCACCTTCGGCCTCGCCGCCGAGCTCCCGCGCAGCAGTCCCGAGGCGCAAGGCGTCTCGTCCTCCGCCCTCCTCGCGTTCGTCGAGGCGGCCGACAAGCACATCGACGTGATGAACAGCTTCATGCTGGTGCGGCACGGTCACGTCGTGGCCGAGGGCTGGTGGTCGCCCTATAGCGCCGATGCTCCTCACTCGCTTTACTCGCTCAGCAAGAGCTTCACGTCCACGGCCGTCGGCCTGGCTGTCGCGGAGGGAAAGCTGAGCGTCGACGACGAGGTGCTCAAGTTCTTCCCCGAAGACGCGCCGGCGGAGCCGAGCAAGAACCTGAAATCGATGCGCGTCAGCGACCTCTTGCGCATGTCCACGGGCCACCAAGCGGAGCCCAAGCGGACCCCCGAAGAACGGTGGACCAAGACGTTCCTGGCGCAGCCCGTCCCCGATAAGCCCGGCACGCACTTCCTCTACAACACGTCGGCCACGTACATGCTCTCCGCCATCGTGCAGAAGGCGACGGGCACGACCGTGCTCGACTACTTGCGGCCTCGCCTCTTCGAGCCCCTGGGCATCGACCACCCCACCTGGGAGATGAGCCCACAAGGCGTTACCACCGGCGGATACGGCCTGAGCATCCGGACCGAGGACATCGCGCGCTTCGGCCAGCTCTACCTTCAGCGCGGGACGTGGAACGGCAAGCCGCTCGTGCCCGCCGCCTGGGTCGAGCAGGCCACCGCGCGCCAGACCGCGAACGGCAGCGATCCAAAGAGCGATTGGGACCAGGGGTACGGCTACCAGTTCTGGCGCTGTCGCCACGGCGCCTACCGGGGCGACGGCGCGTTCGGGCAATACTGCATCGTCCTGCCCGAGCAAGATGCCGTCATCGCCATCACCAGCGGCGTGAAGGACATGCAGGCCGTCCTGGACCTGGTCTGGGACAAGCTGCTCCCGGCCATGCGGCCCGAATCGCTGGCTCCGGACGACGGTTCCCGCAAGAAGCTCGAACGGAAGCTCGCAAGTCTAGCGGTGCCACCTCAGGACGGCTCCAGCCCGCCGGCCAACGTGCCGGGCAAGAAGTACGTGTTCGCCGCCAACGAGCAAAAGCTCGAAGCGATCGCGCTGGAAAGCCAAGGCGACGTCGTGGCCCTGGTCGCCCGGATCGCCGGCGTCGACCGGCGGATCGTCTGCGGGTCTCACTCCTGGAGGAAGGGGCGCTTCGCGTACAGTCCGCTTCCCGAGCAACCGGTTGCGGCCAGTGGCGCATGGACCGGCGACGATACGTTCAAAGCCAAACTCTGCTTCTATGAAACGCCGTTCATCGTCACGCTCGGCCTGAAGTTCGCCGGGGACCAGTTGCTGCTCGACACTCAGTCGAACGTCGGTTTCGGTTCGACGAAGCAAAAGCAACTGGCCGGCAAGGCCGAGTGAGGCAGGGCTGTTTCCTTTTCGGCGTCGCAGGCGGAGTGTTTGGGAGGGCCAGGCGCCGACCGAAGCGGACGTGAGTCGCTCCTACGCCTCAGAATTGGGGATGCCCCAGGTTCGTCAGCCCCGGCAGGATCACCGCCCCTCCCGGCCGGCGGGCCATGAAATACGGGAGGCCGCGCGCGATGGCCTGCGCAGCGGCTTGACGCCATTGCTGCTGGCGCAAGTAACCCTCCACGTCGGACTCGCCCGGCGGGAGGTGCGTGATGCTGAAACCGCGCACGCCGATCGCGTCGCGGGCGAACACCACGGGCTCCCCCTGGCCATCGGCGACCGCGAGCGACCACTCCACGTTCCGCGCGGGGATGTGGCGGACCGGGACATTCGGCGCATTGCTCCCGAGCTGCCGCAGCTCGATCGTCTGGCCCGTGTCTTTCTCCTGGAAGCTGGCGACGATCTGAATCGGCTGGCCCTCGGCGACCTGGGCGCCGATCTCCTGGAGCCGGCCGGACAGACCCTTGACCACCTCGGCGCGGAAGCCGTTCGCGTCGCGCGGGGGATTGGCCGTGACCTGGATGCCGACCGACACCCCCGCGCGTAGCATCGACTTCGTCTTCGGGTCGGCTGCCGCCTCCTCGGCGCGGGCGATGGTCTTGTCCGGCAGCTCGATCCCCCGGAGCGTCGCCGCGCCCGTGATCGGACCAGCGGCAATCCAGTGCGCGCCGTCCGGGCTGGCGGAGGAATGCAGCCCCCCCTGGTAGTACCAGACCGCCCGCTTCTCACCCAGGTCGAACAACGCCTTGCCGTCGATCAGCACGTGACCCTTGCCGGCGTACTGGAGCGACATCGCGTTCGGAACGGGGCAAGGGGCCTCGCCAACGACCTGACCGGTCGCCAAGTCCCAGCGCACGATCGACGCGTCCAGTACGGCCGCCAGCTCTTTCCCATCGGGCCGGAAGGCCGCGGCGATCAGGCCCCGGTCCGTCTGGTGGCCGCTGGCGGGGGCATCCCCCTGAGGGGATCCCGTCGCCGGGTCGAGGAACCGGAGCGAAGCGCCCCGGATCACGGCCAGCGACTTCCGCCCGTGGCTCAGGACCGGCACCCCTTGCACGGCCTGCTCGGCCACGTACTCGGCCTTGCACGCAGGGAGCGACCAGAGGATGAGCGTGCCCGCCGCGTTCACCGTCAAGACCCGCCCCGCGCTCAGGAAGTCGGCCCACACAACGTTCCGGTCGTCGCCCGACTCGGCCTCGTAGGGACGCCAACCCGCGACGTGCTTGCCGTCGGTCGCGCTGTGGACGTCGAGGCGGTCGGGCGCGGTGGCGTACGCGAGCAAGACCTGGGCCCCGTCGGCGCTGAGCGCGAGCGGCAGCGCGATCGCCGGGACCTCGTACCGGCCGAGCAGACGGCCGGCGGCCAGGTCGTAGCGTTCCACCTGCCGCGGCGTCTGGCCCTGTTCCCCCTTTTTCGCGGTCGTGCTCAAACGCGCCCCCGGGCTACTCGTCACCAGGGCCTGGGCGGCCGGCGCGCTGACGAGCAGGCCCACGAGGTCGAGCGCTGAGGCCTTGAGCGCGATCGCCTTCCCGGCCTTTGCCTTGGGCGCGGGGGCCGCGTCAGGGCCGACCGCCCATTTGGCCGGCTCCGAGGGGGAGGCCACCAACTTCGCGGCCGAGCGGTCGGCAGTCGTTGCCGGCGGGAGCGTGGCGTCAACCGCGCTACCGCCTCCCTTCGCGATTCCGAGCGCGGCCTGGATCTTGTCCTTGGGAAGGGACACGAGCTGGAGCGTCTTCCTCTCGCGCACCTTGACCAGGGTCACCAGGCGCTCGGCGTCGAGCAGCCTGCGAGGCCCCTCAACCATGTTGCGGCCCTTGTCGAACGGCAGGTTCCAGACGGTCTGCCCGCTCTTCCGCTCGACGATCGCCTGGTCGTAGACCATCCAGCCCGACTGGTCGGGCAGCCATTGCAGCGGCTGGCCCTCGTAGGAGAAGAGCTTGCCGTACGGGTCCCGTCCCTCGGCTCGAAAATCGGCCTCGAGCCGGCCCGTGGCAACGTCCCAGCACATCACGTGGGTGCTCGTGCTGCCGGCGGTGAAAAGGCCGCCGAGCGCGGTGCCGTCGGGGGAGAACGCCAGGGCTTGGCAGTCGAAGTTGGCGTTGCCTTCCTTTTCGAGCGGGGCCTCCCCCACCGAACGGCCGGTGGTCAGGTCGAAGACCTGCACCTTGTTGCCTTGCGCGTACGCCAGCGCCATGAAGCGGCGGCCCGGGCTGAGCGCTACTGATTCGCGGTCGACGCCCCAGGTCGCCGGGACCGCGATCTTGGTCACGACTTTGCCCGACGTGAAGTCCCAGACCTGGAACTGCTTCGCGTACGAGGTGCCGATCAAGAGGCGGCCGGGACCGGCGAAGTCGACGACGTCGGGGATGTTCTCGCCGTCGGCGATCCGGCCGATCCGCGTGGCGTCGGAGACCCTCCAGATATCCGTCGTCCTGGGCACGGGATTGGTGTGCGTGGCGAAGTATTCGCCGTCGGGGCTCAGGGCCATCGGCTTGGCGGTCTCGATCCGGCCCGCCAGACGACCCATTCGCTTCGGTCCGCGCAGGTCCCAGACCTCTCGGTAGTGGTCGTCGACCTCATTCCCCCCCATCATGACGAAGGGGCTGGGAGTGGTCGGGTAGAGCACGTCGTTGTTGCCGTACGCTTCGGGAACCGAGATCGCCAGCTTGGCGATCGGCGGAAACTCGAGCTTCTCCGGCGCAGGGTCGACCTGGACCCGCCAGGCCGGCTGCGCCGGGGGCGCAGGGTCGACCTGGACCCGCCAGGCCGGCTGCGCCGGGGCGGCCGAGGTACGGTCGGCCTGAAACCCCGGATCCGGCTGCGCGGGGGCGGTCGGGACTCCCGCGGCGGGAGCGGACGCCGTGTTCTCCTCCCCCCCTTGCGCGACCTGGGGCGCCGCCGGCCGGCGCAGCAGCAGGGCACACACCAGGACGAGCACGAGCAAACCCACTCCACCCGCCGCGAGCCAGACCCAGACCGGCACGCCGCCGGACGGAGCCGCACCGCGCCGAGCCCCTTTCGACCGTGATATCAACACCTCGTCCGCGTGCGGAGCGGCCGGGATATCCTCGTCGAGCCCGTATAGGTCCGCCGCCGGCCGCTGCGGGCGGGGGGCCGGACGACTCGGCCCGGCCGGACCGGGGATCGTCATCGGCGCCCCGCATCCCTTGCACTTCGCCCGCTTTCCCGCCAATGAGTCCTCAACCTCGTAACGCTTCCGACATTGGTCGCAATGAAATGTAATGGCCATCCGACGTTTCCTGGTGTGGGGGGGGCATCAGGCCTTTGGCAAAGGTGCCGTCCGCGGCGCATCGGATTGTCCGGGCGGCACGAACCGGGGTCTGCGACAGGTGCGGTCGATCCGCCTGGTCCACGCGGCCCACGCTCGACTTTCCAACATGCCGGGCGGCCTGTCCAGGACTGTCCCACCGAAAACAGTCGGCCGCGAGCGGTGGACCGGGCGTCGCGCCCAGGGCCGCAAACATGGCGCAGCTCTGCGTCAAGACGGACGGACCCAGGCAAAAAACGGCAAGCGTGCCACTCCGATTCCGCAAGCAGCCCTCTTATCACACCAACTGGCGGAGCGCTTCCAAAAATCGGGATGAAATCCATCGTTACCCCGCAATAGTAAGAAGTCGGGCGTTGCGAACCGCGACGTGGGAGGGACGGTTTCATGCGGGCGATCGAGCGCGATTTGCGGACGCTTTTTAGCGCTGGGGCGGGCGGGGGCCTTTCGGACGGGCAACTGCTGGAGTGGTTCCTGACGCGCCAGGAGGATGCGGCCTTCGCGGAGCTCGTGCGCCGGCACGGTCCGATGGTCATGGGCGTCTGTCGCCGAGCACTGGGCAACCACCACGACGCTGAGGATGCCTTCCAGGCCACGTTCCTGGTGCTCGCACGCAACGGCCAGACGGTGCGGCCCCCGGAGCGGCTCGCGCACTGGCTCCACGGGGTCGCCTGGCGCATCACCCGCAAGGCCAGGGCGACAGCCGGCAAGCGGCGGGCGAGGGAGAAGCTCGTGCCCGAGGTTCCCGAGCCGTCGGCCCCGGCCGCTGACGTTTGGGACGACCTCGCGCGGGTGCTCGACCAGGAGCTCGGCCGGTTGCCGGACCGGTACCGCGCGCCGATCGTCCTGTGTGACCTTGAGGGCCAAGGCCGTAAGCAGGCCGCTCAGCAACTGGGCTGGCCGGAGGGGACCCTTAACAGCCGTCTCTCGCGGGCGCGGGCGTTGCTCGCGCAGCGACTGCGGCGGCGCGGCATCGCGCTGTCGAGCGCAGCGCTCGCCGGTTTGATGTTGGAGCAGGGAGCGTCGGCCGCGCCTCGGGCGGCCTTGGTCGGGTCCACGGTCCAAACCGCCACGTTGTTCGCGTTCGGGTCCGCGGCGACCGCGAGAGTCGCTTCAACCCGGGTTCTCACGCTCACGGAAAGGATGTTGCGCGCCATGCTGCTGTCGAAGCTTAAGGTCGTCACAGCGCTATTGACCGTCGGGATCGCCCTGCTGGGCGCCGGGGCGGCCGGTCTGGCTGGACAGGGCGGAGCCAAGGAAGGGGTGCACGCGGCCGCCAAGGGTCAACCGCGCCCACCCGAAACCGTCACGGTCGAGGGCCCGGGAAGGTTCGATTTGTTGGCGGGAGACGATGGCTTTGGGCGGTTGGTCTTCCCTGCCGGCAAAGACCACCCTGCGGTCGAGTTGTCGTTTGATAAGCACGGCCTCACGATCCGCCACCCGACCGAGAACAAGAACCCCAATCCGCAGGGATGGGCGACCCCGGGCCAAAAGGAGTTGTCGACGAACGTAGCCGTCGAAAAGGACTTTCTGCACTGGCTGGATCTGGCCAAGCGGCTTGACGCAGTCCACCAGAAGAAGGGCCGAGACCCCTCCGACTGGCAGGCCCACAACTGTCAGGTCTGCCATGCGCTCCCGGAAAACGCAGTCCACGAGCAAAAAGACGTGTTGCCGGTACACGAGCGGAACCGGATCGTGCGGGACGTGCTCGTGCGCCAGGCCGTGCGGGACATTGAAGCCACCCTCAAGCGGCTGGAACAGGACATGCCCGACCGGCAGACGGAGCTGGAGGCCCTCGACGAGATCGAGACGGTCGTGCGGGCGCTCAAGGAGAAGACCAAACAAGGCAGCCATTGAAGCCGCGAACGCCACGGGGCGGCCGGCCTTACAGAATCCATGGCAGCGACCCGGCACGAGACGGAAATCGAGACTTGCCACGGACCACCACCAAACATTTCCACGCAGAGCCGGACGACCCGGGTGCCATGGCCACGTCTTCGTGGGCATGCTCCATCGGCTGAGCCGGCGGATGGTCGCGTGCGCACGAAGATGCGGGCATGGCACGCCGCACCGTTCGCACACCACGACTTTGGGGCGGATCACCGCCAGCACCCTCGTGGTGGAAATCAGCGACAGGTCTCCGAGAATCTGAGCAATCTCGCCGGACCATGACGCACGCGCTCCGAAGTCGCCCGCACGGCCGGCGCCAGAAAACGCAAAGCCACGATCGTGGTCGGCGCGGGAGCTTGCTGCCGCCTTCGCAGCGCGTCTGGGGCCGAACGTGGCGGCGGCTCCGCGGCAGATAATCCGCGCAGCGGCCTTTCCCGTCCATTCTTCACTTCTTCTTCACACAACCTGAACGTGGCCCTATTGCAATGGGGAGGGCTTTTGCGCGCCCGGCCGGGCGGACGGAGAAAACGTCCCTCGCGGCCCGACGGCAAGGCGAGCACGTCCGAGCCGGTGATACAGAAAGCGAGCCGCCATGACCGACGTCCGGGACTGGGTCGGGCAGGAGATCGCCGAGGGGCGCTACAAGGTCCTCCGGCGGATCGGCGAGGGGAGCATGGGGCACGTCTATCGTGCATACGACGCTCACCTCGAGACCGATGTCGTGCTCAAGATCCCGGTCTCGGCGGATGCGAGCCTCGCGGGCGACGAGTTCCTCGAGCGGTTCGGGCGCGAGATCCGGTCGCTCGTACGGCTGAGCCACCCGCACATCGTCAAGGTGATCGATGTTGGCCAGGCGCTCGGGCGGCCGTACGTCGTGATGCAGTACCTGGCCGGCGGCAGCCTCAAGGACCGCCTGGAGTCGGGGCCGCAGGGGGAGCCCCGGCCATTGCCCGCGGCATCGTTGCGCGACTGGCTGCTGGACGTGGCCCGCGCGCTCGACTTCATCCACGAACAGCGGCACATCCACCGCGACGTCAAGCCGGCCAATATCCTGTTCGACGGGCACGGCAACGCATTCCTCGGCGACTTCGGCATCATCAAGGCGCTGACGGCCGACGGACGGGAGTGGCAGGACAACTCGCTCACGGCCCCCGGCTTCTTGCTCGGCACGCCCAACTACGTCGCCCCCGAGATCGTGATGGGCCGCCCGATCGACGGCCGGGTCGACCAGTACGCGCTGGCGATGACCGTGCACGAGGTCCTGGCCGGGCGGAACTTCATGGCCGGCCCCACCCCTTCGGCCACGGTGGTCAACCAGACGATCCTGCCGCCCCCCTCGTTGACCGGGGTCATCCAGGGCGTCCCCAAACGGCTCTCCGAAGCGCTTGTGCGCGCGCTGGCGAAGAACCCGGACGAGCGGTTCGGAAACTGCACGGCCTTTGCGCACGAGGTGATTGCCGCCTTGGGGACCGACGACCACGTGTCGCCGCCTCTGCCGGTGTCGGCGACATCGGAAACGCAGCCGATGCCGAGCCCGTCCGAAGCGGCGGCGGCCAGGGCATCGTCGGCCACCCCGTTGCGCTGGGTGCCGGGTTGTGCGGCGTGTCCCTCGTGCGGCGGGCCGGTCCCCGCCCGCCGCGAGCACGCCGGCGAGCACGTCCACTGCGCCTACTGCCGGGCGGTCGCCGAGATCGAGGTCTCGCCGACCGACACGTTGCGGCTCAAGCTGCTCTACACGTTCCCCCCCGACGTATCGGACGGGTCGGCGGTGCCGGTCCTGTACGGCCCGGACGACGAGCCGGCGGCCGACGCGTCGGTCCCAACCCTGCTCACTCCGCACGTCGGGGCTGTCTCCCTTCGTGTCCCGGCCGCTCCGCCGCGCCGGCGCCTCGCGGGACGGCGGACCGCGCTGGCCGCGCTGGCGGGCATTGGTCTGCTCAGCGGACTCGCCGCGATCCTCGCGGCACGAGGCCCCTGGGGCGGCACGAACGCCGGACCTGCCGCGGCGTCCGACGGTGCGACGACCCCGGGAGCACTCGCGGCCGCGAGCGCGCCCCCGCCGGTCGAGATCCACATCGCCTACGGCACCGAGAAGCAGAAGTGGCTGGAGCCGGCCGTCGAAGAGTTCCACAAGACGCCCGAAGGCCGGCACGTCACGATCCACCTTCACGGCATGGGCTCGGTCGAGGGGGCCCGCGCGGTCCTGGAAGGGTCCAGCAAGAACCCGATCCACGTCTGGTCCCCCGCCAGCAGCGCCTACCGCGACGTCTTCGAGCGTGAGTGGCGCGTCGTGCATGGCCCCATGAGCAACCCGATCCAGAAGGCCGAAAACCTCGCGCTGACGCCGATGGTCTTCGTCCTCTGGAAAACGCGGTACGAGGCCTTCTTGAAGAAGTACCCGAAGGTCGGCTTCCGCACGATCGCCGACGCGATGCACGAGGCGGGGGGCTGGGGGGCGATCGCCGGCAAGCCCGAGTGGGGCCTGTTCAAGTTCGGCCATACGCACCCGAACAAGTCGAACAGCGGGCTCCAGACCCTGGCCCTGATGGCCTACGAGTTCTCGGGCAAGGAACGCGGCTTGACCCTCTCGGACATCACGCGCCCGGACTTCCAGACGTGGCTCCAGGAGTTCGAGCAAGGGATCGCGCGCCCCGGCGGCGGGCTGACTCACAGCACGGGCACCCTGATGCGCGAGATGGTCCTGCGCGGGCCGTCGCAGTACGACGCTCTCATGCTCTACGAGAACCTCGCGATCGAGTACCTCGACGCCGCCCGCGACCGCTGGGGCGAGCTCCAGGTCGTCTATCCCGAGCCGAATCTCTGGAACGAGCACCCGTATTACATTCTGGACGTTCCCTGGAGCACCGCCCCCCAGCACGCCGCCGCTGGGCGGTTCCTCACCTTCCTGATGAGCCCAGAGGTCCAGCGCCGGGCCCTGGACCACGGCTTCCGCCCCGGCAACCCCTCGGTCCCGCTCCGCTTCGCCGAGAGCCCGCTCGTGCGCCATGAGGCTCAAGGCCTGCGCATCGACATGCCGCGCATGGCCGAGCCGCCGGCCGCCGAGGTGGTCGACGACCTTCTCGCCTCCTTCCGCCGCGTCGAGCCACGCTGAGCCGAGCGCTAGGGCCCCGCGCAACGGGACCCGACCCCGCATGACCGTAGGGTGCATAAAATGGACCGATGCGTTCCACGCACCCGAGAGAAACCTACTTGGCCTTACCGCTGACCGGCGCGGAGGCGTTGGTCCCCGCCTTGGGGGCGGCCTTGAACTCGTCGGCGGTCATTTTCTGAGTGGTCTTGCCATCCTGCATCAGGACAAGGCCCCCCGATTCCGGCACCTGTTTCTCATAAGCCAGGACCTTGTCCGAAGCCGCCTCGTCAAGCGGCGTATCGAGGAACAGCACGATCTCCCCGCTCTTGACCTTCGGGTAACCGACCGGGAATGCCTTCTCGTACTTGGCCAGGTCCGCCGCCTTCGTGGGGGGCTTGCTGCCTTCCTCCGCCCGGACCCGGAGCAGGTCCCCCACCTGCGACAGGGCGATCGACTGAGCGCGCTCGACCTTGTCCCCACCGGTCGCTGCGCCTCCCCCGGACGAACCGCAGCCGGACAGAAACCAGAGCGCCAACCCGAGCGTGAGGGGCGACGCGACGCGAACGAGCCGGACCATGGCAATCACTCCCAGAGCGTAAAAAAAAGAGCAGCCCCACTCGGGCTGCTCCCGTTGCGACGTTTCCCTTCCCGATCACCCGCCTCGATCCATGTCGCTCAATAAGAATCGGAGCTGACGACCTCGCCGCCGGCCCGGGTCCCCAGGGCCGCCCAGGTCATCGGACTGACCGAGTTCTTGATGAACTTCACGCTTCCATCTGCGAAGCAGGCGTTCACGCCGCCGGAATGCCAGCTTCGGGCATAGGTGAAGCCGACGACGATCGAGCTGTCACCGCAGTCGGGCATCCGCACGTTGGGCGGCTCGGAGTGACAGTAGTTGGTACACTCGGGGATGAAGCGGTAGTACTCCAGTCCGCGGTAGGCGAGCAAACGGCTCGAGAGCGTCTGGCAGATGGCCGGGGGCACCTGCAGCGGGGCCGTCATGGTGCCCCCGTTCTGGGTCGGGTCGATGTAGCCGTCACCCGTCTGCGCCGTCGCCAGCGCGGGCCAGCTCGCCGAGCTTCCTGCGTTGCCGTACCGCGAACGCACGGTCTCGGCGAACATCGCCGTGTTCGACGTACCATCAATGATATTGGCGAGCGTACATGCAACGAGCCGCTGGTAGAGCGGGTTGGGGCTGCCATTGATGGTCTGGGGCTGGCTCAGATCGTACTGCACGATGTAGGGACCGATCATCGCGCCGTTTGTTTCCTGGAGGGTCAAGTTGCTGTTGAAGTACTGCGCGCCCGTGTACCCCTGGTTCGCGAAGTAGTTGGTCTTGGCGCACGGAAGCCCGCTGCCGCCAGGATCGTTGACATAGCCAGTGGAGGGATCGGACGGGCAGAGGTAGGCGTTGACCTGGGTAAGCCTTGCCGTCTCGTTCATCTCGAGGCTGCCGCCGCCGTTCACTTCGACCGTGAGATTCCACGAGTTGTAGAGCGATCCCTGTTCGATGAACGGCATGATCACCGCGAGGAAATTCGCCCGGCTGCCACCGCCGGAATTATAAGGGTAGGGGCCCCAAGCCGGCGGCAGAGTGGTGTTGGTCGACTCGAAGTTCATCGCCGCCAAACCCATCTGCTTCAGGTTGTTGACGCACTGTGCGCGGCGGGCCGCCTCGCGGGCCGCCTGCACGGCCGGTAACAGCAGCGCAATCAATACGGCGATGATGGCAATGACAACCAGCAACTCGATCAGCGTGAAACCTCGGCGCTCATGTCTCATGAAAACCTCCCGGGAGGAAAGTGGGCCGAGGCCCACGAATGGCCCGAAACCGATTAACCCAACCATTGTTGCCGATTCACCGCCGGGCTGACAACGGGACAATGACGAAGATTTTGAGAAATCTTCGAGCCGTATTCTCGCTCCGTGATCCCGTTCTTTTGACCTTGCGTGATTGCATGAATCAGCAGTCTCCGTGCATCCCGTCCCAATGTCGGTACGCGTCATTCGGGTGACTTTCGGGAACGCGCGGCGGTTCGGGAACCGTCCTTCAACGGCTTTCCTGACACTCCCGCATCTCCCGCAACCCACCTTGAGCCCCCGGTTGTCACGGGTTACGATGAGCACCTTGGGTCGTTCCTCGGTCGCCCACCGGTTCCGGAGGCGCAACGACCGATGCTAAGAGTCACGGTCAGCCGCCACGGGTACAGCGACGGCATCCGCCGCCGTGCGCTGCTGCGCGTCGGCGGGGCCGGGCTGCTCGGCCTGACACTGCCCGGCTGGCTGCGGGCGCAGGCACGGGCCGGCGCAGCGCGCCCCTCGCGCATCAAGTCGGTCGTCCTCTTCTTCCTCGAAGGAGGCCCTGCGCACCAGGACCTCTGGGACATGAAGCCGGACGCCCCCGAGAACGTCCGGGGCGAGTTCCGGCCGATCGCCACCACGGTCCCCGGCCTACAATTCTGCGAGCACTTGCCGCGGCTCGCGCAGCAGGCGCATCATCTCTCCCTGGTCCGCTCGGTCCACCACACGGTGGCCGACCACAACGCCGGCGCCTATTTCGCGCTCACCGGGCGCGAACCCCTGGTCGAGGGGCGCCTGGTCACCCGGCCGTCGCCCGACGACTTCCCCCCCTTCGGCGCCGTCCTGGCCAAGCTGCGCCCGACGGGCCGCGACCTGCCCGACTTCGTGCAGACGCCCGACTGGATGAGCAACAACGGGTCCTTCCTGCCGGGGCAGGGGGCCGGCTTCCTCGGCGGCCCTTGCGAGCCCTTCCTCACGGGCGACCCGAGCCTGCCCGGCTACCAGGTCCCCGGCCTTGGCCTGACGAGGGAGCTGCCGCTCGAACGCCTCGCCCAACGGCGCGCCTTGCTCGACGCCGTGGGCCGCGCGCTCGAACCCGGCAGCGCCGTCGAACGGCTCGACGCCCACTACCGCAAGGCGTTCTCCCTGATCTCCAGCCCCGAGGCGCGCCGGGCGTTCGACCTGTCCGAGGAGCCGCAAGCGGTCCGCGAGCGCTACGGCCTCGACCCGCAGAACGACCGCAAGCGCGAGGCCCGTCAGTTCGGCGGCCTCCCCCACCTGGGCCAGTGCCTCCTCCTGACCCGTCGCCTCGTCGAGGCCGGCGTGCGACTCGTCACCGTCTGCACCGGCGCCCGCTACGACCAGGCGTGGGACACACACCGCCAGCACTTCCCGCTCCTCAAGCGCTCGCTCCTGCCGATGTTCGATCGTGGCTTCTCGGCCCTGCTGTCCGACCTGCACGAGCGGGGCCTCCTGGACGAGACCCTGGTCGTCGCGATGGGCGAGTTCGGGCGCACCCCGAAAGTCGGCCAGGTCACCAGCAGCGCAGGGGCCGACGCCGGCGGCCGCGATCACTGGCCCCACTGCTACACCGTCCTCTTCGCCGGCGGCGGCATGCCCGCTGGTTCCCTCATCGGCGCCAGCGACTCGCACGCTGCCTACCCCGCCCACGACCCCGTCACCCCGCAAGACATCGCCGCGACGATCTACCACGCGCTCGGACTTCCTCCCTCCACACTCATCCGCGACTCCTTCAACCGGCCCTACACGCTGAGCTCCGGCACCCCGATCAAGGCGCTCGTCGGCTGAGACGAAACCCTCAAATTGGATTGGCAAGAGCCTCACCGCAGAGCAAACGGCGAGCGACTTAAAACAGGGACGTAATCCGCAGGGGGACGCTGATGAAGAGAATCAAAGAATCCGCTTCGCGATTTATCTGCGTTCATCTGCGGATCACCCTCCCCTCTTTGTCTCGGCTTTCCACTCTGCGGTAGAACCCTCTCTCTCTTTCAATCTGCCGGTGCGTCGCCCAGCTCTGTGTTGAACCGATGGGCCCGATCGGCTGCAATGGACCGCGGAATCTCTCGGGGACAGGGCAACCCATCGAAATGGGTGCCTTCCTCGACCCGACCTGAAACGGGGTGGCCCGCCGATGGGACGCTGGACGAGCTTGGTGGTCTTGGGGGTCGCGGTGACGACCGCGGGGTGGTGCGTCCGCGCGGCCGACGCGCCGGACGGTCAGCGCTGGTGGTCACACGTCGCGTTCCTGGCCGACGACGCGCTCGAAGGCCGCGACACCGGCAGCCCGGGGCACCGGAAGGCCGCCCAGTATGTGGCCAGGGAGTTTGAGAACGCGGGGCTCCGGCCCGCCGGCACCGACGGCTACCTCCAGCCGGTCGCGCTCAAGTCGAGGACCATCGACGAGACCCACTCCCGCCTTGCCCTCGTCCGCGATGGTGTCGAGGAGCCGCTCACGCTGGGCGACGACGCCGTGATCTCGCTCCGAGTCGATCCCGCCCCCTCCATCGAGGCCCCGCTCGTCTTCGCGGGCTACGGGCTCTCGATCCCCGAGGCCGGCCACGACGACTTCAAGGGTTTGGACGCGCGCGGCAAGCTGGTCGTCTACCTCCGCGGCGCCCCGCCGGGCGTCCCCGGCCCGCTTGCCGCCCATTCCCAGTCGGAGGGCGAGCGCTCCGACGCACTCCGCAAGGCCGGGGCGATCGGCACGGTCGCGATCCCGAATCCCAAGAACATGGACATCCCCTGGGAGCGCCTGACTCTCGCCCGCTTCCTCCCCGCGATGGCCCTGGCCGACCCGTCGCTCGACGAGACCCACGGCCTGAAGGCCAGCGTCCTCTTCAACCCGGCCCACGCCGACGGGCTCCTGGCCGGCTCGGGACACACGCTCAAGGAGATCCTCGACGACGCCGATGCCGGCAAGCCCCTGCCGCACTTCGAGCTCCCCACGAAGCTCAAGGCGACCATCGCCGCGACCCGCGCTGACGTGACCTCGCAGAACGTCGTCGCCCTCCTCCCCGGCGCCGATCCCGCGCTCCAGAATGAGTACGTCGTCTTCTCGGCCCACCTCGACCATCTCGGCGTCGGCAAGCCGATCAACGGCGACGCCATCTACAACGGCGCGATGGACAACGCCTCGGGGGTCGCCTCGCTGCTCGACGTGGCCGCGCTGCTGAAGGAGTCGGGCACGAAGCTCCGCCGCTCGGTCCTCTTCGTGGCCGTCACCGGCGAGGAGAAGGGGCTGCTCGGCTCGAAGTTCTTCGCCCACCACCCGACCGTCGACCGCGGGGCGATCGTGGCTAACCTGAACTCCGACATGTTCCTGCCGCTCTACCCCCTCAAACACCTGACGATCTACGGCGTGGACGAATCCGACCTCGGCCCCGAGGCCGCGGCGGTCGCCACATCGCTCGGTCTGTCCCCCGAGCCCGACCCGGAGCCGAAGCGCAACGTCTTCATCCGTAGCGACCAGTACAGCTTCATCCGCCAGGGCATCCCCGCGCTCATGTTCAAGATCGGCTTCTCCAAGGGATCGCCCGAGGAGGCGACGTTCCGCGCCTGGCTGAAGGACCGCTACCACGCCCCGTCCGACGACCTGAACCAGCCCGTCGACAAGAGCGCCGCCGCGGCATTCGACCACTTCATGGCCAAGCTGCTGGAGCGCATCGCCAACCGCGACGAGCGCCCCCACTGGAACAGCTCGTCGTTCTTCAAGCGGTTCGCGCCCTGAGAGTTGAATCTCACCGCAAAGATCGCGGAGAAAAAGGCAGAGCGAAGAGCTTCAACCACAGATGAGCACAGATAGGGCACAGATGGAGCAAAGTCAAATTCTGAATCCGATTCCCATCTGTGTTAATCTGTGTCTATCTGTGGTTCAAAATTCTTCTCTTTTCCCCGTCTTTCTCTCTGCGTTCTCTGCGACTTCTGCGGTGAAATTCCCTTCCCTCTGTTTCTCGGGCTTCCTCTCTGTGTGCTCTGTGGTGAGATCCTCCTCCTTCTCTCCCTCTTTGTGTGCTCTTCTCCCGACCAGCAGGCGATGGACTCCATAAACCGCGATGATCGGCACAGGCCAGAGGATCCACGGCCAGACGCCCGCGCGGGGCGTCGACGGACGCGCGACGTCGAGATCGAACTGAAGCTGAGCACGATCGCCCGGACGCGCGACGATCACGTTCACCGCGTAACGTCCGGGGACCGGCAGCTCGAACAACGCGGCGCGCAGGAGCTTGTTCGTCGCAGCATCCGTCGTGGCAGGATGGTGCGTGGTCGGGCCGGACTGGTCCTTCGGCGTGAGCTCGACCATGACGTCGGCCGCGGAGACCGGCTCCCCCGTGGCGGCGTCGAGGACGAGCACGCTGATGTCGACCAAGCCCGCGACGAACGGCGTGGGATCGGTGAAGACCGCAATCTCCAGCGATCCTCGCCGTTGCCAGTCGCGCAAGGTACCGCCGTCACCCCAGGCCATGACGGGCCAGAAGGCTGACGATACCACGGCCAAGCCGAGCCCGACCGCGATCGGACGAACACTCCGGCATATCATCAGCCCGCCCTCGCCAACATTCCTCGCATCTGCATGGGCTGGAGCACGATCCAGACGCCGGCCGCGAACAGGAGGACGATCAGGGCGGCCCAGGGAGCGAACGCCTTGCCGGCGTGCGGCGTGCGTGCGAGCGCGATCCGGTAGCCGCTGTACAGGGCGAGCAGCAGACCGAGGTCGAGACAGACGATCTCCAGTCGAGGAAGCCAGGGCGCCACGGGGCGGCAGCACGCGTCGCCCCAGTCGGGAGTGCCGAGCAGGCCCCAGCCGAGCCTCGCGGCGAAACGTTGCACGGCGGGGAGCGCCGCCCGGTAGCTCGTCAGCAGGTGATAGCCGTAGTGAGACAACCACATGCCGAAGCCCAAGGGCACGAGCGTGTAGGAGAACCGCGTCGCCGTCTCCAAGGGACTTGCATCTCCTCCACCCCAGCGCTGACTCAAGACGGTGGCGAGTCCAACACTCAGCACCGGCAGGACGACGAGCGCGAGGAGGTAACACACGGTCGTCACCGCCAACGGGCTGCGCAGGCCCAGCCGGAGCGCGACGGCATCCTGCCAGGCCACGACCGGCGCAACCATCCCCGCGGCGTTGACGAAGCCGCCGAAGACGAGGACCAGGATCAAGGCGGCCAGGTCCGGCCGATCCGCGAGCCGGCCGATCCCGGAATGGCGGGCCTCGTTCCACAGGTCGCGGCCCGGCGCAGCCGCGAGGACGCCGACGTTGTCGTGGGGACACGCGTGAACGCAGTCGAGGCAAAACGTGCAGTCGAGGTTCCCCGCCTTGTTCGGCAGGTACAGGCCCAGCTCGCAGCCGGGCAGCCCCGCCTCGGTCCCCCGGATGCAGTCCTTCGTCCGGCAGGTGAGGCAGGTGCCCGCATCTCGAACCTTCACTTCGAGCGGCGAGACGACCGATTGCACGAAGTTGAACTGCCCGATCGGGCAGAGGTGCTTGCAGAACGAGGCACCCCGGAAGAGGCCGTCGACCACCGTGGCCATGACGAAGTAGCCGATGATGATGCAGGCAGTCCACCAGGGGCTGTCCCAGAGGGAAAACGCCTCGTAGGACCAGAAGAACAGGAGGAGCAAGATCACGCTGGGCCACTTACTCCGCAGCGCGCGCGGCCAGCGCAGGCGGGCGGGGAGCCAGCGGCGGGCGAGCGTCCGAGGGACCAGGAACGGGCAGGCCATGCACGAGACGTTGCCGGCCGCGAGCAACGCGAGCACCACGAACCCTCGCCAGTGGATCCAGGGCAGGACCCCCGCCAGGTTGAGCGCGGGGACCTGCGTCCCGGACAGGCCGTCGGCGATCAACACCCCGGCGAGGCACGTGGAAACAAGCTGGAACGCGAGCCGGGCGTGCCGCCACCGCAGGAACGGGCCCAGGACCGGCAGGCGCAGGACGTCGAAACGAGGGGGAGTCTCGTGCCGGATGACGACCGGGAGCGAGGCAACGTTCGGTCGTCGCAAGCCACGTCGAACTGCCTGGCCTTCCCCGAACAAGAGGCGGATGCCGATGCCGAACAACGGAAAGAGGAACGCGACCGAACCGGGGACCCACATGATCACGCCGGCCGTCGCCTGGTCGTCGAGCGCGGCGATGTGTGCAATCCGAGGAATCTGGCCGTAGTAGGGGTAAACGAGCCGGTCCGAGAAGGTGAGCAGGGCCGAAAGCACGGTGTTCGAGACGTCGGCCACGAGGAGATACGGGACGAGCAGCCAGGTCGACCAGCGCGGGCGGCTCGGATACGGCCGGACGACGGGATACCAGAACAGCAGGGACGAGCCGAGGAAACAGAGGTGCTGGAGCTTGTGCCACCAGCCCGAACGCAAAGCGGCCTCGTAAATGCCGGGGCTGTGCCAGAGCCAGGTCATGAGGACGTAGCAGGCCAGCGCGGGGGCAGGGTGCGACAGGCGCGAGAAAAAACGGCGAACCGCGTGCGAGCGGAGAATCGGAGTGAGCCAGTAGACGCGAACCACCCGTGGGACGCCGCGGATCATCGGCAGCATGGGGGTCCCCAGCCACAGGAGCGGCGGGGCGACCATCATCAGCAAGAGGTGCTGAATCATATGAACTTGCAGCAGGAGCGACCCGAACGGCTCGATCGGCGAGCCGAGGGCGAGGAAGAGCATGGCCAGGCCTGCCAGGAATGCGGCGAGCTTGCCCCCGTGCCAGGTTGTGGGGTCGCGACGATGCAGGGCCCGCCAGCCGCGCAGGTAGACGAACGCGGGCAGCAGCAGGCCGAGATACAGCCAGGGGGCCAGCGGCCAGGAGCGCAGGAAGGCATCGGCCGCGGGGCTCATTGGGATCGCTCGGGCGCGGTAGAACGTTGGCCCAGCAATGGCTCCCGGCGGGATCGCGTGCTGTTCGCGGAGCGACCCCCCGCGGCCCCCCCATAGTAACGGGGGGAGCGAAGATACAATCCCCCCCTTAAGAAAGGGGGGCCGGAGATCGGAAGACAGTCC
>JARLIH010000244.1 GCA_031291845.1 Isosphaeraceae bacterium
CGCGGCGCCAACATCGGCCGCCACGCCAACATCGACCGCCACGCCAGCGCCGCCGTCGACGCCGCTCGCCAGCGCGACGCCGGGGCCGTCTCTGGCATCGCCCGCGGCAGCGACGCCGACGTCTTCCGCCGCACCGTCACCGTCCATGGCCTCCCCGCCGATCCTGTCGGTGGCGCAGCTCGCCGCTGCGTACAGGCAGGCCGCCACTGAGGTCAACGAGGCGAACCACGCGGCGCGCGCTTCGTGGGATAGGTCTCCACAGACGCTCGCTGACGCGAAGCGCCTGGCGCGGGCATATGCCGCCGCCGACCTGGCGTTCATCCGCGCCGTGCAGGCGATCCCGTGGTATGGCGACTACAAGGCCCTCGCTCGCCGAGTGCTCAGCGCGGACAATCGGCGCTACGTCGTGTACCGCCTGGCGATGGCCTCGACGAGACGGGCTGATTGCGACGTGTACCAGAACGAAGCCGACACGGCGAACATGGAGGCGTCCGCGGCGTCGAACGAGCTTCGAATCGCGCTAGACCTGCCGCCAGTCCCCCTGCTTGGTCGTTGACCCAGCGTCCTCCGCGCCTGCTTCGAACGCCCGCCAGGCCATCTGTCAGCGGACATCACGTAGGAGCCCGGCGCGGTTGTCGCAGGCCAGCGGGTCGTCCACCGGGAGGATCGTTGGGTACCGCTGGGCACCTCGAGCACGTCCTCCCGGCCGTCCCACCTTCCGCCTACATAGACGACGCGGACCGACGGCGGCCGGTTGCGAGCGGATCATCGGGAACGTTCCTGGGCTGCGCTGGAGCGCCCCGTACTGCGCCCCCACAGCCTCTGGTGGCGATCGTGGCCGGGTCAGGTGGCACAGTCCTGGCCCGCGTAGACTCGCGGAGAGCGATGGACGACGACTGGCGCATCGACAACGGGCTCACGTCGCTGCGGGCCAAGATCTACGCGCTCCTGCCTGCGGATTGGATGTTCTACGGTCCGACCAGGCTGCGCGATGGCACCTGGAGGGTCGGCTGCCGTCCCACGAACGGCCCGGTCGAGGCGGGCTGCGTCGCCGCCAATCGGGACCTCGGGACAGCGTTCCGCCTGCTGGCGGACGCGATCCGGACCCGCCACCTCCCGCCAGGGCGGTCCAACTAGGCCCTGCGCCTGTCGCCCGAAGCGGCTCCTCCCGTTCATCTGGTAATCGCGGTCCGATCCTTCCCGGTCCGCGATGAGCCCGTGCAGCAGGAACCGGCAGGGATATCGGACCGTCCGTGGCGCCGGGCCATCGGCGCCGATCGACGAAGGGTCGGGCCCGGCGGGGTCCACTCCCGGCATGTGGTCGAAGCCGGGTTGCGGTCAGCCAAGCGCAACCTTGATGGCGGCCACATCGTCCCCGCCGAGCACGAGTCGGCCGTTGGCCGTGGCGTAGAGCAGGTCGACGCTCACCACGGCCTCAGCCACGCGGCGGAGCACCTCGGCCGCTGATCCGGGACGGTTCTCGATCGCGGTCACGACGACGCGACGCTCCGCCTGGATCTCGAGGCCCGCGTCGATGAGCGCGCGACGCGCCCGCTCGCCATCTTCGACCAGGACGTGGAATACGCCCTGACCTTCACACACGAACCCGCACGCTCCCTCGATGTTGACGCCAGCACGTCCCAGCGCCTCGCTCGCGCGCTGGAGGGAGCCCGGCCGGTTGACGAGCCCAACCATCAGATCCGTCGCCATCGCTCACCTCCCGGTGCTGCGAATGTGCGCGGATCGTAGCCCAGATACCAAAGATCGCTTGCGGGGAGCCCCATCGTGGCGGCGGGTGCGACGTCGCCCGGCCTTGGGCTACGTAGGGACCCCCGTTGCGACCCGTGCACGAGCCCGGAGGATGCTGTGCAGTTCGTCCGGGCGCAGCGACGCTCCCCGACATACCGAACTATCCAGCTGTTCCATTGCTTGACGAACGGTCCTTCCAGACCGCGCGCCAGGGGATGGCTTCCATCCTGATCCGGTACGGGAAGGTGATCTTCGACTGGCCGCACCCGGTTGCGCGGCGAGCGGACATGGGCAGCCATGTTCGCGTCCCACGAGACCGGCGGCTTCCAATCGGCCGAAGGACTCGTCACGCGGGCCCGGCCAACGTCCGCAATCCGGTCGACCGGCACGTCAGAGAGGTCCTGACCGAGTTCAGCGCCTGCGGAAGATGTCCCGAAGGGGATAGGGCCGTCCTTCAGCCCACGTCTCACGTCCGAGGATCGCGGCCGTCAGGTCAGCTTCGGTGTCGCCCCGGAAGCCGGTCCGCCCGCACCCAACCGAGCGAGGCACGTGGGCGTCGGACCCGCCGACGATGGCGTACCGGCAGCGCTGTGCCAGCCCTTCGACTCGTCGTCGCCAGCCGGGAACCCACGCGGCCATCGGGTGCATGGCCTCGAGGGCGTCCGGACGAGAGCGGGGGTCGCCTTCGGCCAGCTCGGCGAGCAGGCGAGCGGACGCCGCCATGTTGCCCGGCAGCAGCGCATGGGCAATGACGGCGATCCCACCCTGGTCGTGGACGGCGGCGACTGCATCGGCGAGCGACAGCCCGGCAGGCACCCGGGCAGTCAATCCCACCCCCAGGAGGTGCCCTTCTCGGGTCGTGATCTCCTCGCCGACCACAAGCTCGATCGGGATCCGCTCGTCGCGTGAACGAGCGACAAGCGCTTGGGCGACGTCGACGCGGTTGTGGTCGGTGAGGACGGCCACCTGCAGACCGCTCTCACAGAGCGCGGCATAGACGGCTCGCGCCGTCTCGGCGCTAACCGCATTGCCGCTGGGATGAACGTGAAGGTCGGCGAGACCGATGGGCGGAAGGGCGTGCATCTGAGTTCATCATTTGCAGAGGTCGGGAAGTCGGGTCGACCTTCCGAACGCGGGTCAGCGCTCGACGGCCATGGACCTTTCCACCACACTTTGGGTCTCGGCACCCTCCGGCCAGCGCCTTGCCGGCATTAGGTGACCTTGCCGCATTGGGCACCGCGTCCTTCCCCAAGCGGGAGGCCCTGTGTATGGCGGCCCACCCCGAGGGCGATCAGAACGAGGCCGACGACGTTCCCGAGGATCGCGAGGGTGGCGACGGCCAGGGCGAGTCGGCGGAGTTTGGGTACCACGATCCGCATCCTACCCGCGCCGTCTACCGGCCCGGAGCCAGGTGCGACCCGGTTCCAGGATGGCATGGTGGCGTTCGGTGGCGCGACCCAAGGCGACTGCGGCTCGGGTCCGATTTGCGGCGTTCTCGGGTGAGAGGTCGGCATACGTCGGGTCGGTGATGAACGCGAAGCGAAACACCCCGCGCTCATAAGGAAAGGCTGCCCGTAGCCGACGAGGCCGGATGCTTGCTAGGCGACCAATCCAGCGGGGAGCAACTCGAGCTTGGCCGCGCGAGCCCTGTCAGAGTCTTCTGGCGTGCCGGGCACGTCCAGGAGGTGATCGCCCACGAGGACTCCCCCTTCCAGCCGGGCCGCGTCGACGCTCAAACCTGGCCGACGATGACGCCCTCGGCGCTCCGCTCTCCTCGGATCGGGCGGACACGGCGATCCGGGGCCTGCCGCAGGGCCTCCAATCCGTCCACCGACTGGTCGGTCATTCTGAGGGGCGGCAGGTGGTCCCGCCGGTTGTTCGGACGTACTGGTGGACCAGTGCGGTCCGGGTAGGTTCGGTGCGGATCGGTGCGCACCGCCGTTGTCCCGGCGCACCGGAAACCGCGCCGGAAGTACCGATAAGCCCTAGCCATCGGTCCCAGCGGTTGTACCTTGCCCACACAACTGAA
>JARLIH010000245.1 GCA_031291845.1 Isosphaeraceae bacterium
CGGCCGCCGGCGCCAGGCGCAAGCAACAGGACCCGGAGGCCGCGATGTTCCTCGGCGGGGCCGTCACTCCGACCGGCGTGGTCGTGCGGCTGAAGACGCCCGACGACGCGACCCTGACGGTCGAGACGACCCAGGGGAGCGCTGAGATCAAGCTGGCGGACCTCGCCGGGGGCGCCTCGCGTCGCTATCTCGACGGGAAGATCAGCGCCCGCCGGGTGCCGGCTTACGCCCCGCTGGTCGTCGGCCCGCGCGAGGAGGATTTCCCGGCCGCGGTTACCGACGGCAAGGGAGGAGCGTGGGTCACGTATGTCAGCCACGTTGCGCGTGGCCCCGTCGCGGCGGAGGCGTACAAAGAAAAGCCGGACAGCTTCAAAAGCCTCGTCCCCGAGGGGGGTGGGGACCAGGTCGAGCTGGTCCGGCACGACGCGGACGGCGGCATCCCCAAGGCCCCGGTTCCCATCACAGGGCGCGGCCGGGACGTCTGGCGGCCTGCGATCATCACGGACGCCCAGGGCAAGGTCGTCGTCGTTTGGTCCGAGCTCAAGGACGGCAACTGGGACCTGTTCACCGCCACCTACGACCCGAACACGGCGACCGTTGCCGAGCCGAAACGGCTCACGACGGACGCAGGCGCCGACACCGAGCCCGTACTCGCCTCGGCGCAGGGCAAAGTGATCGTCGCCTGGCAAGCCTGGCGCAACGGGCAAGCCGACATCTTCGTGGCCCCGCTCGATGAGCCGTCCCAGGCGATCAACGTGAGCAATCACCCGGCCAACGAGTGGTCCCCCGCGCTCGCGTCGGGGCCGTCGGGCGTCTACCTGGCGTTCGACAGCTACCGCAACGGGAATTACGACGTGTTCATCACGCGCCTGCCGGAGCGCGGAGGCGCGAGCCCCGAGCTGATCGCCCTGGCCGACTCCACCAAGTTCGAAGCGCGGCCGCACGTGGCGGTCGACCTGCAGGGCCGCGCGTGGGTCGCCTACGAAGAACGGGATGACAACTGGGGCAAGGACTTCGGCAAGCTCGATGGCGCCGTGCAGGGGAAGGGAAACAGCCTCTACCACTCGAGCGCTGTCCGCGTGCGGGTCCTGGACGGCGCACGCGTGCTCGAAACGGCCGATCCGGTCGCGAGCCTGTCGGATCCCGACGAGCAGAAATTCAACAGCCTCCCCCGACTCGCCGTCGATCGCGCGGGGAGGCCGTGGCTGCTCTATCGCCACCGCCAGGAGTTCATCTTCGGCCTGGCCCCCGTGATGTTCGCCGGCGGCGCGTGGGTCGAGTATGCGACCGCGCTGGTGGGCAACGCCTGGACGCCGCCCCAGCCCTTGCCCCGGAGCGATGGCCTGATCGACAACCGCCCCGGGCTCGTCGCGCGGCCCGACGGCGGCCTGCTCGCGTACTACTCGACCGACGGACGCCTGCACCATCAAGTGGAGTCGCGCCCGGAACTCGCGATCAAGTACTCGACCCACCTCGGCACACCCCCCTGGGCGCTCAACAACGAGTTGTTCGTCGCGTCGCTCGACGCCCCTCGGAACGCCGCCGAGGCACGGCCGCTGGGGCCGCCCGCCAGGTCCGAGCCCGCTCCCCCAGCGCACGCCAACGAAGCGGCCGACGTCGCACGTGTCCGTGCCCATCGCATCGAGGCCGGCGGCAAGACCTACCGATTGCTGCGCGGGGAGTTCCACCGGCATACCGATATCTCGTTCGACGGCGGTGGCGACGGCTCGCTCGAAGACCTCTGGCGCTACGCGCTCGACGCCGGCCGCCTCGACTGGATCGGCAACGGCGACCACGACAACGGCGGCGGCCGCGAATACACCTGGTGGCTCACCCAGAAGACGACGGACCTCTATCATACGCCCCCCGCGTTCGTCCCCATGTTCACTTACGAACGCTCCGTGCAGTACCCCGGCGGGCACCGCAACGTGATGTTCCCCTACCGAGGCGTTCGCATCCTGCCGCGCCTGGTCGACGAGAAGGGGGTCAAGACCGACGTCAAAGGGGTGGATGAAGACGCGCAGTTGCTCTACGCCTACTTGAACGAGCTCGGCGGCATCTGTGCCGCGCACACCACTGCGACCGGCATGGGCACCGACTGGCGCGCCCACGACCCCAAGGTCGAGCCGATCGTCGAGATCTACCAGGGCATGCGCGACTCGTACGAGCACCTCGGCGCCCCTCGCGTGGCGCGCAGCCCGACCGAGGCGGCCGGAGGCTGGAAACCCCTGGGCATGATCTGGAACGCCCTCGCGCTGCAATACCGGCTCGGCTTCCAGTCGTCGAGCGACCACGTCTCCACCCACATGAGCTATGCGGTCGCCCTGGCGGAAAACTCAACCCGCGAATCGATCTTCGAGGCGTTCCAGAAGAGGCATTGCTACGCCGCGACCGACAACATCGTGCTCGACGTCCGGAGCGGCGACCACCTGATGGGCGACGAGTTCGAGTCCGAAGGCCCCGTCGCGCTCAAGGTCTTCGCCCAGGGCACCGGCCCGATCAAGCGGGTCGACATCATCAAGGATTTTCTCTACGTCTACTCGACCGAGCCGGCCAAAGATCGGGTTTCCTTCACGTGGACCGACAACGAGACGCGGACCGTTCCGGTGAGCTGGTACTACGTGCGGGTCGTGCAGGAAGACGGCGAGATCGCCTGGGGCAGCCCCATCTGGGTCCGCCGCCCCAGTCAGCCCGTTCCGTAGTCGCGCGCTTTACGAATGGGAAAAATCCACATGCCAGGTGTCTGACTGCGAGACCGCCGCGCCGATCGGCGACGCGGAGTTCGTCGTGGCCAACAGCAATCACGCGGGGGGCGTGAACGTCCTGTTCGGCGACGGGAGCGTCAAGTTCATCAAGGACTCGATCAACCAGGTCACCTGGTGGGCCCTGGGCACGCGGGCCGGCGGCGAGGTGATCAGCAGTGAGCGATATTAACGTTCTCTCGCGGAGCGACCACGTATGAATTGGACTCACAGACGCAGCGCAACCCGGGCCGCGCTGGCGCTGCTGGTATTCTGCCTCGTCCAGGTTCCTGCGACCTCTCGGGCGGACGGCGGTCCCAGGCCCAACATCGTCTTGATCGTGGCCGACGACCTCGGCTACGCCGACCTGGGCTTCCAGGGAGGCCGCGACGTCCCCACGCCTCACCTCGACGCCCTGGCCGCGGGGGGCGTGCGGTGCTCGAACGGCTATGTGTCCGGCCCCTATTGCAGCCCGACTCGTGCGGGCCTCTTGACGGGTCGGTACCAGCAGCGCTTCGGGCACGAGTTCAATCCGGGTGAACGGCCGAACGAACAGGTGGGCCTCCCCTTGTCACAAACCACGCTGGCCGACCGGCTCAAGCCGGCCGGCTATGCCACCGGGCTCGTCGGCAAGTGGCACCTGGGCTCGGCGCCCGCATTTCAGCCCCAGAAACGAGGGTTCGACGAGTTCTTCGGCTTCCTGGGGGGCGGGCACACGTACTTCGCCGGGAAGAGCGCGGATATCTACCGCGGCACCGAGGTCGTGAAGGAGCCGGCCTACCTCACCGACGCGTTCGGCCGCGAGGCCGTGTCGTTCATCGACCGCCACAAAGGGCACCCGTTCTTCCTCGAGCTCGCCTTCAACGCGGTCCACACGCCGATGGACGCGACCGACGCCAGGCTCGCCCGCTTCGCGTCGATCGCCGACCCCACGCGCAGGACGTACGCGGCCATGCTGGTCGCGCTCGACGAGGCGGTCGGCGCGGTGACCGAAAAGCTCCGCACCGCCGGGCTCGAGGATAACACGCTGCTCATCTTCATCAGCGACAACGGCGGCCCGACCATGCTCGGCACGACCATCAACGGGTCGCGGAACGACCCGCTCCGCGGCTCCAAGCGCACAACGCTGGAGGGCGGCATCCGCGTCCCGTTCGTCTGGAGCTGGAAGGGGAAGCTGCCGGCCGGCCGAGTCTACGACAAGCCGGTGATCCAGCTCGACGTGCTGCCCACGGTTCTCTCCGTCGCCGGCGTCGCGCCGCAGGCGGATTGGGAGCTCGACGGGGTCGACCTTCTGCCATTCCTGGCCGGCAACGACAGCAAGGCCCCGCACGACTCGCTCTTCTGGCGGCTCGGCGGACAAGCGGCGATCCGGCGGGGCGACTGGAAGCTCGTCCGCTACGACAACACGGTCGACACGCCCGGCGCGCGGTCGAGCGCCCTCGCGGGTCCACCGCTGAGTCCCTTCCGGCTCTATAACCTGGCCGAGGACGTCGGCGAAGCCCACGACCTCAGCAGCGAATATCCGGAGAAGGCCAAGGCGCTACTCGCCGCGTGGGAAACCTGGAGCGGCGGGCTCGCCCGACCCTTGTGGGGCCCGGGGAGCATACCGGCCGTCTCGCAGAAGTGATGCAAGTCGACCATCGGAGACGACTCAGTTATACGAATAGGCTGGGAATCGCTGAGACTTCTCGCGGATCGCCACCACGGTTGGCGGTTTCGGCTCTAACGGCCGAGTAGGAACGGTATTGGGTGCCATGCCCACGTCTTCGTGGGCATGCGCCCATCCGCCGGCTCGGCCCGTGGCGCATGCCCACGAAGACCTGAGCTTCGCACCCAGACCTCCGGCTTCGCATGGGGATGACCGGTGGGAACACCGAGAAGCGTCCCATTTGCGAGCCATGATTCGTCCTTCCGCACCGGCTAATGACCCACATTCCATTTTCCCTATCCCTCGCCGAGGTTGGGCGATGCGACGCGTCCGAGGTGGGTTCTTCACCCACTTGCTGCAGCATAATAGGGTAGGGGGGATTCTCGGACCGGCGGCTCTTCCGCGGCCACCCCGCGCGGGATCCCCGCGCACAATGCTTACATCCCCACGTTGGAGGTCCTTGCCCGCGTTTCGGAGGTGCGGAACAGGACGGTCGCAAAGTCGACTGGGGCCCGATTGGTGCGGCACGCCCGGAATCTTCGGCGGGCGTACCACCCAATGTGCGGAAGACCCTCGCAATACGACATTGCGATTGTCCTCAGGCGGGGGACGTATTCCGCGCAGGCGTCAGCCGCTCTAGAATCAGATGCCTGGGCCGGGATTCCGCCTCGCGGGAGATGAGGGCAACTTCCTGCGCCTCGAACACCGAGTGGGGGACTGAAGGGGATGGCAGATTCGCTCGACCACGGTACCAGCCACCCGTCCGAAGCGACGGCCGCCCCGGCGGAGACGGCTTCGACGAGCCCCGCCGAACCCTCGTCCGAGCCGGCGACGACCGCCGGCAATCCCGAAGCGCCGGCGCGACGCGCGTCGCCCTGGCGGAAACGGATCGCCCTGGCGGCGATCCTCGTGGGCCTGGTCGCCGGGGGCATCGCGATAATCCCGGCGATACAGACGGCGTTGAGCACAATCGCGACCGACGATGCGTACATCAACGGCCACGTCACGTTCCTGGCGCCGCGGGTCAGCGGCCAGGTGGTGCGCGTGCTGGTCGATGACAACATGCGCGTGAGGCGGGGAGACATTTTGGTCCAGCTCGACCGGGAACCGTACGAAGTCCAGCTTGCGATCCAGCAGGCGGCGGTCGCGGCGGCCGAGGCGGACCTGGTGGCGGCGAAAGCCGCGGTCCGGGGCGAGGTGGCGCTGGTTCGCGCCAATCGCTATCGGCTGGAACATACGATCGAGGAAGTGAACACCAAGGTCGCCGAGCTACGCTCGTCGGTGGCGGCGCTCAAAAGCCAGCAGGCCACCTTGGACCTCGCCCGGGCCAACCTCAGGCGGGGTGAGCAACTCCTGCCGGGGGGGGGAATCAGCAAGGAAGAGCTCGACATGCGCCGGCAGACCGTCAAAGTTGACGAAGCGAACGTCGATCAAGCGCTTCAGACCATCTATGCGACCCGGGTGGGCCTGGGCTTGCCCGCCAGGCCCGCGCAGGGGGACGACCTCGGCCAGACGCCCGCCGACCTCACCCAGAACTTTTCCGCCGTCCGGGAGGCCTTGGGGACCTTGCTCCAGAGCGTGGCCCAGCTCGGGTACTCGCCCAGTACCTGGAACGTGACTCCCAAGGAGGCGATGGAGGAGTTCTACAAGCTCGACCCCGAAGGCAACCTCGAACGGATCTATGCCCGCCTGATCCCGCAAGCCCCCGCCATCAAGCAGGCCGAGGCCAAGCTGCTCCGGGCCCAGCGCGACCTGGCGAAGGCCCAGCTCGACCTCCGCTACTGCGACGTCGTGAGCGAGATCGACGGCGTGGTCACACGGCGGAACATCAATCCGGGCAACAACGTCCAGGCCGGTCAGAACCTGATGGCGATTCGCTCCCAGACCGAGATCTGGGTCGACGCCAACTTCAAGGAGACGCAACTGGCCGACCTCCGGATCGGCCAGCGCGTGCGTTGCGAGGTGGATATGTACGGCCGCCGCAAGGAGCTCGAGGGGCGGATTACGGGCTTCACCATGGGGACCGGTCAGACCCTCTCCCTGCTTCCCCCCCAGAATGCGACCGGCAATTACGTCAAGGTCGTCCAGCGCTTGCCGGTTCGTATCGAGTTCACGGATTACGATCCGGAGAAGATCCCCTTGTTCGTCGGCCTGTCGGTCGTCCCGCACGTCTACTACAAGGAGCCCGCAGCGGGGCCGCATGCCGGCGAGGTGTTGCAGCCGCCCCGTCCACTCCCCAGGGGGTTCACGACCGCCGAATCGCCCGCCAATCCGCGGCCGGCGCAGAATTCCGAGCCTGTTCGTGCCCCGGCAGACGCCCCCACCCCTCGCTAACCAGACGGACGGGTCGATCGAACGGCGATGAGCGGCTCGCGATCCCGAGCCGGCCCTGGAGGACAGAGCCCGGATGTCCAGCACGACCACCGCTCCGACCCCGACCGGACGTCCGGCGATCAACCCCTGGATCGTCGCTGCCGCGGTGGTCGTGCCCACCTTCATGGAGGTCCTGGATACGACGATCGCGAACGTCGCGCTCCGGTACATTGCCGGCGGGCTGTCGGCGTCGGTCAATGACAGCGAATGGGTGATCACCAGCTACCTGGCGGCCAACGCCACGATCTTGCCGATCTCGGGGTGGCTGTCAGCCCGACTCGGTCGCCGGAATTACTTCTTGATATCGATCGCTATCTTCACCATCGCGTCCGGCCTTTGCGGAATGGCCACCAGCCTGGAGCAGTTGATCCTGTTCCGGGTGATCCAGGGGCTGGCCGGCGGCGGGCTCCAACCCTCCAGCCAGGGGATCCTGATCGACACGTTTCCGCCCGAGAAGCAGGGCGCGGCCATGACCATGTTCGCAATCGCGGGATTGATCGCGCCCGTGGTCGGTCCGACCTTGGGGGGCTACCTTACCGTCTTCTACGAGTGGCGCTGGATCTTTTATATCAACATCCCTATTGGAGCACTCGGCTGCCTGTTCTGCTACATGGTGGTCGACGATCCCCCCTACCTCAAGCAGACGCGGGCAGAGCTCCGCCGCCGGCCTTTGAATTTCGACTATCTCGGGCTCGGCCTGCTCGTCCTGGCCGTGAGCTGCTGGGAGATCCTCCTGAGCAAGGGGCAGGAATGGGACTGGTACGCCGACCCCACCTGGCGAGCGCAAACGATGGCGATCGTATTCGCCGTATCGCTCATTGCCTTGATCATCCATGAGCTGCGGATCCCCGACCCGGTGGTCAACTTCCGGCCCCTGGCCGACCGTAATTTCGCGGCGTGCAGCCTGATCGTGTTCTGCGTCTATGGGGTCCTGTACGCGTCGTCGACGAGCTTGCCGGGGTTGCTCCAGACCTTGTTCGGCTACGACGCGTATGCGTCGGGCCTCGTGCTGTCTCCCTCGGGGATCGGCTCGGTGCTGATGTTGCTGGTCGCCGGGTTCCTGATGGGGCGCGGCACGGATGCCCGCTGGCTGATCGTGGCGGGCCTGCTGTTGATGGCCGCCGGCAGTTACTGGATGGCGGTCATGAACCTGGAGATCAGCCCTTTGCAGGTCATCTGGCCGCGGGTCGTGACCTTCATGGGCATCTCGCTCATCTTCGCTCCCCTGACCGTCGCCGCATTCCAGGGGGTCCCCGAAAAGATGCGAGGGGCGGCGGTCGGGCTGTTCGCGCTGCTCCGAAATGAGGGCGGGAGCGTCGGAACCTCGGTGGCCAAGACGTTCGAGGAACGTCGCGAACAGTTCCACTCAGCGCGAGTCGGCGAGTTCCTCGACCCTTTGAATCCCCAAGTGCAGGAATTCCTCGACCAGGGGCAAGCCGCATTCTTGACGGAAACCGGCGACCCGGCTGCGTCGAGGCTCCTGTCCGTACAGGCCCTTGCTGACTTGAGGGAGCAACAGGCGGCCAGCCTGGCCTATTTCGACGACTTCTGGTTTTTTGCGGTGCTCTCGCTGTCGCTCGTCGTCCTGGTCTTCTTCATGAGACGCTCGGTGGCCGAGAAGGGTGCCCACATCGGGGCGGAGTAGCGCGCGAGGCATACTCGGATTAGGTTCAGCAATTCGAGCCGGATATGCCGATAGATTGGACCACGTAGACTATTCTGGCCGATGGGAATGCGCTCGCGCGCCTCTCGGCTCGTTGTCGAATCGGCCCGTGGATCTGAGTCAATGGATGGGCGACCCACACACCGGCCGGGTGCTCCGCCGAGCGTCCTCCGAACCGGTCCGGCTCCGGCCGTGCTGCTGCTCGCCCTGCTGGCCGCGAGCGGTTGCGGTACCACCGGCCTGAAGGAATATCTCCGCAACGGCCTCAAGGTAGGCCCGAATTACGGGCGGCCGCCCGCCCCCGTGGCTCCGGCCTGGATCGAGGCCGACCATCCGGCCGTCCGCAACGCCCCGCTCCCGAGCTGCGACTGGTGGTCGGTCTTCGGCGACCCGACGCTCTCGCGGTTGATCCAAACGGCCTACGAGCAGAACCCGACCCTCCGAGTGGTCGGCGCCCGGGTCCTCGAAGCCCGAGCGGGCCAGGCGATTGCTGTCGGGAACATGCTCCCGCAGTCGCAGCAGGCCGTCGCGTCGTTCGCCCGGGCCAACCTCAACTCCAACATGCCGATCTTGAAGCAGCTCGCCGCAACCCCGACCGGCGCCACGCTTCCCTTGTCGTTCTCGAACTGGTTCTACGGCTTCAACCTGAGCTGGGAGCTCGACTTGTGGGGCCGGCTCCGACGCAATGTCGAGTCGACGAACGCCACGCTCGAGGCGTCGGTCGAGGACTATGACGCGGCCCTGGTCACCCTGTTCGCCGACGTCGCGACCAACTACGTGCAGTACCGGGTGTTCCAGCAGCGGATCAAGATCGCCCGGAGCAACGTCGAGATCCAGGAGCGGGTCCTGGCGCTCGCCGAACAGAAGTTCCGCGTCGGGACGACGACCAAGCTCGACGTCGAGCAGGCAAGAACTGTCCTGGAGCAGACCCGGTCGACCATCCCGGCCTTGCAGATCCAGATGGGGCAGGCCAACGACACGCTTTGCATCCTGCTCGGCAACCCCCCGCGCGACCTGGAGCCGGAGCTGGGACCGGGCCCCGACCTCGGGCAATCGCCGATTCCGAACACCCCGGCCTGGGTTGCCACCGGCATCCCCGCCGACCTGCTCCGCCGCCGGCCCGACGTCCAGAGCGCGGAGCGGCAGGTCGCGGCCCAGAGCGCCCAGATCGGCGTGGCCGAGGCCGACTTGTACCCGACTCTCTTCATCAACGGGACCATCGGCTGGGATGCCGAGAATTTCTCGCAGGCATTCGCCACCAAGAGTTTCCTGGGCCTCTTGCTCCCCGGGTTTCGCTGGAACGTGCTGAACTACGGTCGAATTCAGAACAACATCCACCTTCAGCAAGCCACTACCGCGGAGCTCGTTGCCTCTTATCAGAACCGGGTCCTCACCGCCGGGCGAGAGGTCCAAGTTGCCTTGCGAGGCTTCCTGCGGTCCCAGGAACAGTCCGAGGCGCTCCAGCGCAGCGTCGTGGCGGCCGCCGCGGCCAACGAGGTGGGCGTCTCCCAGTACCAGACCGGAACGATCGACTTCAACCGTGTTTTCAACCTGGAGACGACCCAGGTTCAGCAACAAGACCGGCTGGCGTCCGCCCAGGGCGAGATCGCCCTGAACCTGATTTCCGTCTACCGGGCCCTCGGCGGCGGCTGGGAGTACCGCCTGCCGCCGCCACCTCCCCCGCCACCCGGGAATGTGAGCATCCCCGAGGGTCTCGGCGACCCGGCCCGGCCGACCCCCGCCGCCGGACCGATTGGCCCCAACCCGGCCGGCGTCCTGCCACCGGCTCTCCCGTGATCGACCCAAGCGTCGAGACCGAAATGGGTTGACGGCAGAACGCCCCGTCCGAACAAACAGGAGAGCCCCAAGATGGTGCGGAAATCGGCAGTCGGGATCGTCCTGAGCGTCGTCCTCGCATGCCCCCCCACACTCGCGGGAGGCCCCTGGGCTGAAGGGCCGCCCACGTCGACCCATTTCCTCCACCGGCTCGGACCGGCCGGCGGCTGGAACCCCGACGGCGGCGGCCTGTTTCACTGGTGGAACCCCGATTGCTTCCCCGCTCCCTGCACCCCCGACGATTACTGCCGCAAGCCCATTCCCCGCCCTTATTGTCCCCCTCGCCCGGTCAGGGTCGGCCATGTGCACGGTCACCCAGGAGCCCACGGCTGCCCGGCCTGCGCGCGGGCGCATTGAGTGTTGTGCCAATCTCCGCAGCGCGCCCTTTCAGGGCTGACGGTCAGCGGGGGATACGGGACCACGATTCCTGGGGCGGAGCCCTCGTTGTACTACACAAGTTCTGCCGCGGGTTCCCGGGGTGGCATGCCCCTCTCGGCTCCGGGCCCGAACGTCTCCCAGCAGAGGGCGATGTCATGAAGCCGCTGCAGCCCAAGCCACACCGTTTGCGGGCCTGGCTC
>JARLIH010000246.1 GCA_031291845.1 Isosphaeraceae bacterium
GAGCCAGGCCCGCAAACGGTGTGGCTTGGGCTGCAGCGGCTTCATGACATCGCCCTCTGCTGGGAGACGTTCGGGCCCGGAGCCGAGAGGGGCATGCCACCCCGGGAACCCGCGGCAGAACTTGTGTAGTACAACGAGGGCAACGCCCCAGGAGCCGGACGACGAGAACGAAGATCTTCAGCCCTGACGGGGCGCGCTGTGCGGTGATGGATCGACACACCGCACCCCTTCGGGGCTGAAGAGCGAGCCGAGAAGCGCTGGGCCGCGATCCCGGCGGGGCTTGGGGTTAAACTTGATTTTTTGATATCGGCTGCCGATAAGGAAAAATTAAGTTTGACCCCGGAGCCTTTTTTATCTTCTCCGTCCCGTTTTTCCGGCGACACGAACACCGCATGCCCGGTGTTCCCAAGCGATGTCGGCACAGCGAATTGCCGACCTCCATCCCCAGTTCCGTCCGGATCCCTTCCCCGGTACACTCTACCGAGGGATTCCCATTTCAGGTGGACTCGTTTTCGGGGGGCAGGCCAAAGGTGCGGGGACGCCGCTGAGCGTGTTACACTCATTCTCAGCAAGCGAACACGCCAGGAACGAACGGTCATGCATTCCGCCCATACAGACGGCAGCGAAGTGTCTATCCTAAACCGCCTTCTGCGGCCGGAGGCACCAACGTTTTCCCCCGAAGGCGCTCAAGATATTCTGTCCCTGAGCTTTCCCGAGTGTGACAAGGAGCGGATGCGGGAGCTATCGGCCAAGGCGCGTGCGGGAACGCTGACGGCTGAGGAAGATGCCGAAGCGGGCAGATACGAGTTGCTCGGTCATCTGCTGGGCATCATGCAATCAAAGGCTCGCCGATCTCTCAAAAGCCATCGTGGCGATGGTGGGCAAAAACCAAGGACTCCCTGAGCAGGCATGGATCGCTCGCTGCAAGAATTGGCTTGGCGGCGCGCCGGCCATCGCTGCGAATACAGCCAGACGCCGCAATCGTGCGATCCGGTTCCCTTCGAGATAGACCACATCATCGCGGAAAGTCACGCGGGCAAGACAGTGGCAAGCAACGCTTGCCCATGTTGCTTTGCGTGCAATCGCCACAAGGGACCGAACATCGCGGGCATCGATCCCAAGACCAGGAAGATCGTTCCGCTGTTCAATCCTCGCCGTCACAAATGGGCGCGGCATTTCCAGTGGGATGGCCCGGTGCTAATCGGACAAACGCCAAACGGTCGGGCCACCATCCGCGTCCTCAAGATCAATCTTGATTACCGGGTTGGCTTCCGGCAGGAGCTGATCGAGGAAGGCGTCTTTCCGCCCGCGTAACAGGTTCAGTGCACCGGAATGCCCGCTATCGCGCCCCTTTGGGGCCGTCAAAGGCGCAACAGAAACCTGCTCTGCTGGCGGCCTAATGAAGCCACTGCAAGCCCAACTTTTCATCAGCGCAGCCTCGCCCTCCCAGATGCAGATTCAGAAGCGCTCAACGTTTTCTGACGCGGCCCCTAATGATCTTCGCTTCGGCTTCGCCGGGGCACGATGAAGACGTCGGGGAGGTGGGGACCGTCCGCGCGGTAGGAGCCGGTTCCGCCCTGGTAGCGGCGGCCATGCGACCAGTTGAGCCCCACGTGCCGGCGGAAGTGCATACCCTCGTAGTCCCAGCCCCAGGTGCCTTCTTGCCAGGTGCGCGCGTCGCCGCCGTGCGCGCTTCCTCCGCCGACGTAATAGCCGACGTATTCGGGGGTGTTAGTCGGTTGTGCGTGCGCGGAGATCACGTGCGGGCTCCCCGCGCGTTCGAGGGTGTGCTCGAACCGGCGGGGCTTGCCCGGGGGTGGGGTGCCGGTGTCGCGGTGAAAGAAGAGGCCGGCCCGCGCAGTGGTTGCGGCGGCCGCTACCAGGAGAATCACGATCGTGCTGGCACGCAAACTCGGCCCCTTTCGCGTCAACGGCCCGTGGTACGGTTGGGGTGTTTCGACTGGGCGGCGACGCTCGCGTTGAATGTTTCGATCCGCTGGATATCGGCCGCCGTCAGCGATCGCGTCGTGCCGTTGGGAACGACCGGCTTGATCCCGGTGACGCCGGGGTTCTTCTGCTGGATGTTCGGCTCGGGGACGTGCGGCTGGCGGTTGAACTTGAAGTACGGCAGCCGTGCCCCTCGCACGGAGACCTGGTCGGCCCGGGGGACCGAGGACGGGGGCTGGAAGGCGAGCGACGCGTAGTACGTGACGTCGTCGTCCTGGTCGACGCCGTCGCCGCTCACGCCCAGGCCGCCGACGAGCTGGTCGGTGCCCTGCACGGTCTTGTACAACGGGGAACTGCCGGGGAAGAACACGACGCCGTTCTGGTTGGCCGGGTTGTTCGGGTCGTGGAAGTTCGTGTTGGGGTTGAAGGCGTCGTACCCCTGGACGCTCTGGAAGGCCGACGCCGGCTTCGGGCCGCCGATCTCGACAACCGGGGCATCGTTGAGGATCGAGAAGGGACCGGGGGGGTTGCCGTCGATCCCCTCCGGATAGCGCGGTTCGGCCAGGTAGCGGAACGTGCGGCTGGTCATTGCCACGCCCTTCGGGAGGCCGGGAACCTGGTCGATCGACTGGAGCTGAGCCGGGTCGGCGTAATACGCATCGTTGCGGGCTTTGGCCACGGCCACGGCGATCGAGAACACGGTGGCGTCGGGCATCCGGTAGAGCCCGAGGATGTTCCCTTGCTTGTCGGAGACGGCGAACACCATCTTGGCCGTGCTGTTCAGCGGCAAACGGATGGCCGAGCGCACGGTGTTGGCCTCCTGGATGCCGCGATCGACCATCGAGACGACGTCCGCGGCGGTGATCGTTCCGTCCGCGCTGTCGTGGGGCGTGACGAGCCAGCCGCTGGCCACGGGCGTGCCGGGAAGGAGGAGGTCGCCGCTCGTGTCGACCGGCATGTCGGTGCCGCTGTTCGGGTCCCCCTTGCCGAACCGCTGGGCGTACAACTGGCCGGCGCTCACCAGGTTCTTCGGTCCCTGGAGCCCGTGGCCGCCGAACAGGTCGAGCGTGACGCCGACGAGGTCGATCCGGCCGAAGGGCAACGCGAATACGCCGTCGGAGAAGGTCGGCATGCCGAGTTTCGCGTTGATCGCCGGCGTGTTGGCCGGAGCGCCTGCGCTGGGGCTGCCGCCGGCGGCGACGAAGGCGACGTACTCGGCCTCCTGGGCCAGGTCGGGCTCCTTCGGGTTGAAGAAGCCGGCGTCGTTGAGCGCGGAGTTCTCTTCGGTGGCGTAGCCCGTCGTGCCCGGAAAGAAGACGCCGATCCCGCCGACGAGCTGCCCGTTCTTGTAGAGCGGGATGCCCCCCGGCAGCGTGCCGATCCCGCGCGACTGCGCGGTGGGGAGCATGCCGGAGATGAAGCCGTACGACTCCGGGGGGCTGTCGGGCGTGTCGCCGGGGTTCGTGTACTGGAACCCGGGCGCGGCGTACTGCTGACCGGGCGGGATGTACTGGGCCGGTACGTTGAACCGGCTGGGGAGCGTGACGCCGTTGGTGCTCACGATGCTGTCGCGATTGGTCGTCTCGATGTTGAACAGGTCCACCTGCGGCGTGTACATGACGCGGGGGGGAAAATGTCCCTTCAGACCGATCGGCGCGACCAGGCCCGGCCCGCGCTGGGTCGAGTTCGGGTCGGCGACGTTCGGGTCCGACTGCACTTCTTGCTGGATAATCGTGGATTGTGAGATGTCTTCAATGGTTCTCGACGTCAGCGGCGCTCCGCTGTTGGCGAAGAAGGCGCCGGTGCGGGCCTCGGAGACGGCGCCGTCGATCGAGAAGACGAGCTTCTCGTTATTGCCCGTGATCGCGGGAGAGACGTTACCTTCGACGCGCACGCCGACCACATTGCCGCCGCGGTCGACGACGACGACGATCGCGTTGTCTCCGGGCGTGGCGGCTGCGGCGCGCTGGAGGAGGGTCTGGACGTCGGAGGTGGTCAACTGCCCGAGGCCCTGCGCGGTGCTGTCGGCCGCGGCGACGGTCGCGGCGCTGGCCGCGAGGAGCGCCCGCGCTTCGAGCCGCTCCAGCGCGGGGATTCGCGCCTGTCGCGAGCGAAGTCCCCGGTTGCGGAGCGCCTTGCCATGACCGTCGCGCCAATCCATCGAGTCCCACTCCCTTCGGGAGGCGAGGGCCGAGCGCGCGGACGAATCGTGTCGGCGCGGAGGGGACGCCTTTCCCGGTCTCGGCTAACATCGGCCTGGTTCCCGGTCGGATTTGATGATTTTTCCGGTGGCGCAAGAAATTGCGCCGGGATGGCTCGGGCGGCGGGATGTGACAACCGTAGCAACCGGTGCATTCGGTGAAATCGTTCAAGTTTGCCAAGCGCCCAGGGCGATGATGGATTCAGGCGCATTTCTCGACTTACGACGGCGATCCCCCCTAGAGTCCCATCCGTAACCGCGCGCTGGACCATTCCGGTGACGTCGCCCAAAAGCGCTGGGCCGGAACGTGGGCGCACCTTCCCGGCCGAGTCGCGGGCCCCTGAAATTCTTACAAATCCCCTGACGTTTCACGTCGTTCGCATTTCAGCGCGCGGGAGGTTGGAGAGCCGGCGGAATGGACATGATCCCCCCCCCGAATTGCCGGCTCGTCCGCTGGGTCGCCCTCGCGGCGCTCATCGGAATCGTCCTCGGCGCGGGGCCTCCGGCCGACGACCTGCCGCCGTTGCCCGACACTGCACAACCCGCACCCGGCACCGAGATCCCCTGGCCCACGCCGTTCGCGATTCCCGACCGGGCCGAGGCTGAATTGCGGCCGACGCCGCTGCGGCGTCCGATCGATCTCCCTCCGCTTCCCGCCTGGCCGCCGTTGCTGACCCCGGAATTCCAGCAATTCTTCCAGACGCCGTGGGACCCGCCGATCGGCTACACGGGTCCCACCAGCGTGGTCCCGCGGGAGGGGCAGCAAGACCCACACTTCATCCCGCTCGAAGACCGGTGGCGAACCGGCTTCCCGGAGTGGGACCGGTACGGCAAGGGACACCCGGTCAACGACGACTATCCGTACATGCCGGGCCGGATCAACGATCCGTTCAACCAGAACGTCCTCAAGGGCGACTACCCGATCATCGGCCAGCACCTGTTCCTCGACGTGAACGCCCTGGCCTTCACGTTCCAGGAATACCGCCAGATCCCCACGGCGACCACGCCCTTCGAGAGCACGGCCCGACCGAACGAGGCGAACTTCTTCGGCCGGCCGAACCAGTATTTTTCCCAGAGCTTCTTCGTGCTCGCCGTCGACCTGATGCACGGCGACGCGGCGTTCAAGCCGGCCGACTGGAAGATCCGCCTCGCGCCCACGTTCAACGTGAACAACCTGTCCGTGCAAGAGCTCGGGATCGTGAGCCCCAACGTGCTCCAGGGGACATCCCGTACCCGCGAGTTCTGGGCGCTCCAGGAGGCGTTCCTCGAGACCAAGATCGCCGACGTTAGTCCCGACTACGACTTCGTCTCGGTCCGCCTGGGCACGCAGCCGTTCGTGAGCGACTTCCGCGGCTTCCTGTTCGCCGACGTCAACCGCGCGATCCGCTTCTTCGGCACGCGGAACGCCAACCGCGACCAGTGGAACGTGGCCTATTTCCGGCAGTGGGAGAAGGACACGAACAGCTTTCTGAACACGTTCAACGACCGCCGTCAGAACCTGGTTTTCGCGAACTATTTCCGGCAGGACTTTCTGGTCCCCGGCTATACGAGCCAGGTCAGCTTTTCGTTCAACAACGACCCGCGCTCGTACAAGTTCGACAACAATCGTTTCCTGGTCCGGCCCGACCCCGTGGGCGTTGCGCGGCCGCACGAGATCGACGTGGCGTATTTCGGTTGGGCGGGCGACGGCCATTTCGGCCGTTACAACATCACGCACCAATTCTATGAAGCGTTCGGCCGCGACAGCCTCAACCCGCTGGCCGGCCAGGCCCAGACGATCAACGCCCAGATGTTCGCGATCGAGGGGTCGTACGACCGCGACTGGGCGCGCTTCAAGGTCTCGTTTTTCTACTCGTCGGGCGACCACAACATCAACAACAGCCACGCGACCGGTTTCGATACGATCCTCGACGCCCCCAACTTCGCGGGCGGACCGTTCAGCTACTGGAACCGCCAGGCGATTCCGCTCTTCGGCGTCAACCTCGTCCAGCGCCTGAGCCTGGTCCCCGACCTGCGCTCGAGCAAGATCCAGGGGCAGTCCAACTTCGTCAACCCCGGGCTGCTGTTGCCGAACTTCGGGGTCGACTTCGACCTCACGCCCAAGCTGAAGATGATCAACAACTGCAACTTCCTCTTCTTCGACTCGACCAACGTGCTCGAGCAGTTCCTGTTCCAGGGTGACATTCACAAGTTCATCGGCACCGACCTGAGCACGGGGTTCGACTATCGCCCGCTCCTGTCCGAGAACGTCAACATCATCCTGGGGCTCTCGGTGCTCATCCCGGGCCAGGGATTCAAGGACCTTTACGATAATTTCGATTCGTCGGTCGGTGCCCTCTTCGCGGGTTTTTTGTTCCTCAATTTCGCGTACTAATGCGGCTAACACACGCGTTGCGTACGCCTTGGGCGGAGCGACCCCCCCCCGGCCCCCTCTTCGCAAGGGGGGGAGTTTCTGATGACTCCCCCCCTTACGATGGGGGGGTGCAAACGACCGAGCAGGCCTGCCTGTGCGCAACGCGGCTGCAAATCGATCTGGTGCCGCGATTCGTGTAGTGTGAATAAAAGGCATATGTTAAATGAATGGATATGATAAAGCTACGTTGCATCGCCACAAACGCAAAGGTCGCGATTTCGGAGACATCTCACTGATCACCACCACGACCGGCGGTCTCGGGTCCAACCGCTGAGTAGGAACGGTGTTGGGTGCCATGCCCACGTCTTCGTGGGCATGCGCCCAGCCGCCGGCTCGGCCCGCGGCGCATGCCCACGAAGACGTGGGCGTGGCACCCAGCCTTCCGGCTTCGCGCTCGTGGGATCGTCGGTGGAGATCAGCGACGAGTGTCCGATCTTGAGTGCGCCGTGCCCACGCCGCGGGCAGAGCGCCGCTCGCTCTTGACCGAATCCGGCATCGCGATTATCGTGCCGCCCGTTCCCCTCAAGGCGCTCGGATTGCGCCCACGTCGCGAGGAGGCCGCCGCGGACAAGGAGGTCGCCCGTCCCATGACACGCCACGTGCGTTCCCGCGGCGTTCCCTCGGGAATCGTCGTCCTCCTCGTTCTGCTCGTGTTCGGGCTGCTGCTGCTCCCCAGGCAAGAGGACCGGCGGCAAGCGGCCTCGGCCCAGGTCGTCCCGCGTGAGGCCGCCACCCGCCCGGGTCCGCGCGAGCCGGTCGCGTATCCGACCCCGGCGGAAATCGAGGGCCTCGACCTGTCGCGGCAGGCGCCGGAGACCGCCGCGCAAAAAAGCGCGGGGTGCGTGCAGTGCCACCAGGGGTCGCACGACCCCCACTTCAAACCGGAAACCGTCCGGCTCGGCTGTATCGACTGCCACGGGGGCGATCCGTCGGTCACCGAGAAACACCGGGCGCACGTCGCGCCCCAGCACCCCGAGGTCTGGGTCACCGCGGCCAATCCCGTGCGGACCTATACGCTGCTGAACCACGAGTCGCCGGAGTTCATCCGCTTCGTGAACCCGGGCGACCTGCGCGTCGCGCACCTGAGCTGCGGCACGACCGCCTGCCACCCGAACGAAGTGCTCCAGAATCGTATGAGCATGATGACCCACGGCGCCATGCTGTGGGGGGCGGCCCTGTACAACAACGGCTCGTTCCCGCTGAAGCAGTCGCGCTTCGGCGAGAGTTACAGCATGCATGGCGCACCGCAACGCCTCCAGACTTACCCGCCGCCGACCGAGTGGGAGGTCCGCGCCAAGGGGGTCGTTCCGTTCCTCGATCCCCTGCCCCGCTTCGAGATGTCGCAGCCGGGCAACATCCTCCGGATCTTCGAACGCGGCGGCCGCTTGCCCGTCGAGGCGGCCCTGATCGACCCGTTCGAGGAGCCCGGCAAACCACGCACGCGCTTGAGTCCGCGCGGGCTCGGCACCCGCAACCGGACCGACCCCGTGTTCGTGAGCCTGACCAAGACCCGCTTGCTCGACCCGACGCTCAACTTCCTCGGCACCAACGACCACCCCGGCGATTACCGTTCGAGCGGCTGCACCGCGTGCCACGTGGTCTATGCCAACGATCGCTCGCCCGTCCACTCGGGCCCCTACGCGGCGTTCGGCAACCTCGCCCTCAGCCAGAACCCCGACCCGACGATCCCCAAGAACGAGCGCGGGCACCCGATCGAGCACCGGTTCACGACCGGCATCCCGAGCAGCCAGTGCATCGTCTGCCACGTCCACCCCGGCACGAACGTGATGAACAGCTACCTCGGGTACATCTGGTGGGACGAGGAGACCGACGGCGAGCTGATGTACCCGAGGCAGCAGAAGTACCCGACCTCGGAAGAACTGGCCCAGTCGCAGCTCTCCAATCCGGACGAAACGGCCGCGCGCGGCTTGTGGTCGGACCCCCGTTTCCTGGAGCGCGTGGCGGAGCTGAACCCGCAGGCGCGGCACACGCAGTTCGCCGACTTCCACGGCCACGGCTGGGTCTTCCGCGCGGTCTACAAGAAGGACCGCAAGGGGGAGTTGCTTAACCGCGAAGGGCGGACGCTGGGCGACGTCGACACTGTGCGGCTCATGGCCGCGATCAACGCGCCGGTGCTGGAGAAAGAACGTTATCGCACGGGTGACACGGGCCGGCCGCCGGCCCCCGCGCCGCCGCACGACTCGCTGCCGGTGCACCTGCTGGACGTGCACCTCGAAAAGGGGATGCACTGCGTCGATTGCCAC
>JARLIH010000247.1 GCA_031291845.1 Isosphaeraceae bacterium
ACCGGAATGCCGCGCGCCCGGGCGGCGTCGAGGTCAACATTGTCCACGCCGATCCCGTAACGCACGATTACCCGGGCCTGGCTCATCGCCGCGATCACCGCGGCCGACACGGGCGCAAACTGCGTGATCACCGCGTCGGCCCCGGCTACGAGAGGAATCAATGTCTCGACCGTCTTGCACTGCCCGCCGGCGAGCTCCACGCCCTGGGGTTCGAGGATTGCCGCCTCGACGTCGAGCGCGGGAAACGTGAAATCGGTAACCACCACGCGCGGCATGACCCCTTCTCCTCTCGTTCAAGGCCGTGCATCCTCGAGCGCGAACACAGCGCCCTCCCAGGGCCCCATATCGAGGTACAGGCCGCGCGATTGCAAGTCGTTGCCGGCGCGATCGTAGATTGCACCCGCCAACTGGTCCTCGAACCGCCAGGAGCGGCCCGATAGATCCGCGAACGGTAGCCGGAGATAACATTGGCTCCGGTGGGGCGCATAGTTTACCACGACTAGCCTGCGCTCCCCGGTCCCTTCCCAGGCGAAGGCCACGAAGTCGTCCCAGGTCCAGTTCCCATCCCACACCGGCACGCACTCGAGCTGCCGCCAACGACCGTCGCGCACGACCGGCTGGCGCAGCACGGCAAGCAGTCGCGCGTAGAACGCTTCCACGCGGGGATCGACCGGCTCGTCAGGCGCTCTGCCCAGGTGGGGCGACACTTTCCACTTGCGCCCCTCGAGTTGCCCCTGGTGGAAGAACCGCAAGCCCGGCGTGAGGAACGTGATGATCGCCGCAGCTTCGTGGACCCCGGGCGCAAACGCTGCGGCAGCTCTCGCCTCGTCATGGTTCTCGAGAAAACGCGCCAGCTTGTTCTGGTAGTCGAGCTCCGCCAGCAGATGCTCGCGCACCGGCCGGGCGCGTCCCTCGCGCAGGCGGTCGTACAGCCGCTTGTCGTAGGTGTAGTCGAAACCCTGCTGCTGCAGCGTCCATTCCATGTCCCAGTAGACCTCGGCCAGGAAGCAGAACTCCGGCTCCTCCGCCCGCACGCGGGGGATCGCCCGGGGCCAGAACGGCTCCGAGCGTACGCCCCACGTCCGCTCGAACACTGCCGGCAACACCAGCATTGCCATATCGCAGCGCACGCCGTCGCACTGACCCGCGACCTTCAATAGCTCCGCGAGCATTGCCTCCTGCGTGGCTGGGTTGCCGTAGTTCAGTTGCAGCGCGTCCGGCCAGCCCGGAAAGTACGGGTCGCGCCCGTAGGCGAGCTGCAACTCCCCGTGCTCCCCCTTGACCGTCGTGTAGTTCTGGGGCGCCCGGGCGACGTCGTCCGCGCTGCCGTGGATGTAGTACTCGGGGTGGGTCTCTACCCAGGGGTGATCCAGACCGGTGTGGTTGGGCACGAAGTCGAGCATCAGGCGCAGGCCGCGCGTGCGCAGCCGTGCGCGCAGCCGCGCCAGCGCGGCATCCCCGCCCAGGTTCTTATGCACCGTGTATCCGGTAACCGCGAACCCCGAACCGGGGACGTCGTCCTCGCCCAGGTCCGGCAGCGTCTCTTCAAATTCCCGGCGCCAGCCCAGATTGCTCCACGACACCCGCTGACTCGCGGTGCCGGTCTGCCAGACGCTCAGCAGCCAGATCCAGTCAAACCCCAGCGCCGCCAGCCGATCCAGCTCAACGTCCGGAATATCGTCGAGCGTGGCACGCCGGCCGAGTGGGCGCGATAGCTCCGTCAGCCAGACGCGGACGTTGACCTCGTAGAGTGAAAAGGCGCGAGGAGGTGCCATGGAGTTCGCGCTCCTTTGCGTGGGGGTTACCATTCTCGGCCTGAGTTGTCTGCGGAACCGGATCGACACGCAAGCGGGAATCGCCCGCCCAAGGACCCCCACGCCTTGATCGCGTCAGGCCCGGGCATTCTCCCCAGCAAGCTCCGCCCGGAGGGCCTCGGCCAGCAAGTCCACGCCGGGCGGCCGGAGGATCGAGGTGTGGTCGCCGGGAACCTTGCGGCTCGTTACCTCGTTGGCGAACGCGCTCCAGCCCATTGCAGGGTCGCTGATGTGGTTCGCTGAGGCGCGAAGTACGGCGATGCGACCGGGATAGTACTGTGGCACATAGCGCGCGGCGGCGAGGAGGTGGGTGCGTAACACGGTCCAGAGCCGGCGCCGGCGGTCCGGTCCCCGTTCCTGGTGGTAGACCGCGTCCAGGTCGAAGAGCTGCAGGGCGTGCTCACGCTGCGCGTCCGGCGAGAGCTCCTTCAGGTGTGCGAGCAACCGCCGGGGATGCCTGGTGACGCCGGGGGCCGACTGGCTGAGGAGGGCCAGGAGGACCGCCGCGTCTTCGGCGGCAATGTCGTCGTCGCCCGCGCTGTCGGGCTCGCGGAACAGGGCGAGTGCAGCGGCGTCACGGGCGAGCGCGCGGAACGGGCGGGCGGAGTCGGCAAGCGGGATGGGGGCGTGCGCATCGATCAGCGCGAGCGTCGCGACCTCCTGGTCCTGCGCGACGAGTTGCCGGGCCATCTCAAAGGCGACGAGGCCGCCGAGCGACCAGCCTCCCAGGTGGTACGGCCCCTCCGGTTGCGACTGGCGGAGGGCTTCGACGTAGTGGGTGGCGATCTCCTCGACGCTCCCCAGCGGGGTGGACTCCCCTTCGAGCCCGTACGCCTGGAACGCGTAGAAGGGCCGGTCGGTGGGCAGCCGCCGGGCCAGCTCGAGGAAGCAATAGGCGATTCCCCCCGCCGGGTGGACGCAATAGAAGCCGGGACCAGCGCCGGCCGGTTGCAGCGGCACGAGTGGTGACCAGGGGGCGGCCTCGGCCGGGTGCCGCAGGTGGCTCGCGAGGTCGGCGACCGTCGCCCCCAGAAACAGGCTGGAGAGCGGCAATGCCCGGCCGAATGCCTCCTCGACCCGCGAGAGCAGGCGGATTGCCAGCAGCGAGTGGCCGCCGAGGTCGAAGAAGCTTTCGTTGACGCCGACGGGCTGCACGCCGAGCACCTGTTCCCAGATCGCGACGAGCCGCGCCTCAACCTCGTCGCGCGGTTCCACGGCGAGGTCATGTCCCGACTCGCCACGCTCGGGGGGAGGCAAGGCGCGCCGATCGACTTTGCCCGAGGAGGTCAGCGGCAATGCTTCCAGTACCGTGAAGGTCGCCGGGATCATGTGCCCCGGCAGCCGCTCGCGCAGGAAGTCGCGCAGGTCGCCCGGAGCGATCGCTTCGTCGAGAGCCGCGGCAACGTAGGCGTCGAGCCGCGCTTCACCCCCCCTGCGGGCAATCACGGCGGCCGCACGGACGTGCGGGTGCTCCAGGAGTGCGACTTCGATCTCGCCGGGCTCGATGCGGAAGCCGCGGACCTTGACCTGCAAGTCGACGCGGCCGAGGAAGACGAGCTGGCCGTCGGCCCGCCAGTGGACGCGGTCGCCCGTGCGGAACAAACGCCCGCCGGCCTTGGACCCGAAAGGGTCCGGCACGAACCGCTCAGCCGTCGCGCTGGGGCGATCGAGATAGCCGCGGCTTACCCCTTCGCCGCCGACGTACAGCTCGCCGGGGAGCCCGACCGGGACTGGAGCCAAGTTGCAGTCGAGCACGTATACGCGTGCGTTGGTGATCGGTGCCCCGATCGGCAGCTCGGGGTCTGTGTCGTCCGGGGGCTCGTACGCCGTGGCGATGACCGTCGTCTCCGTCGGACCATACGTATTGATCCAGCGCACCCGGCCACCGACCAGATTGCGCCACTGCGCAAACAACGACGGCTGGGCCTTCTCCCCTCCGACGACCACCAACCGCAGCGCCCCGGCGGGCGCACGGCCCCTACGCGCGAGGCGGTCGACCCAGGCGTGCCAGTACGCGGTCGGCAGGTCGAGCACGGTGATCCGCGCGCTCTCGACCCAGTCGGTAAACGCATCCGGGTCGAGTACCTCGTCCCCCGGTCGGAGCACCACGGCGGCGCCAAGGATCCACGCGGGGAAGATCTCCTCGACCGAGATGTCGAAGCTCAAAGGGGCGAACTGGAGCACGCGGTCGTCCGCGCGGAGGTCGAACAGCCGGGCCGCCGCGAGGTTGTGATTGACGACCGCCCGGTGCGGGACGACTACGCCCTTCGGCCTGCCGGTCGAGCCCGACGTATAGATGACGTAAGCCGCGTTGTCAGGCGCAGCGCTCCCTTCGAGGTTCTGGTCGGACTGGCCTTCGATGGCGCTCCAATCGGCGTCGAGCGCGACGATTTCGGCCGGCAGGCCGTCGCAGTGCGCACGTAGCGACGCGCGCGTCAGCAGCACGCCAATCCTCGCGTCGTTGACGAGCTCGGCGAGCCGCGCCTTCGGCTCACCCGGGTCAAGCGGAACGTAGGCGCCGCCGGCCTTCAGGATGCCGAGGAGCCCGACCGCCATCTCGGGCGAACGGTCGATGCAGAGCCCGACGCGCATCTCCGGTCGAATACCCCGTTCGCGGAGGAACCGTGCGAGACGATTGGCTCGTGCGTTCAAGACGCGGTAGCTCAATGTCCCGTCCGCGTGGACGAGGGCGGTGTTCTCCGGCGCGTTCCGTACTCGCGCCTCGATGAGATGGTGGAGGCACACGGCGGGCACGTCGGCCACCGTGCGGTTCCAGACGTCGACGATGCGCAGGCGATCGGTTTCATCGAGGAGCGGGATCGCGGAGAGGCGGTGGTCGGGGTGCGCGGTCACGTCCTCCAGCAGCGCACGAAAGTGGCCGAGCATCCGTTCGATCGTTGGGCCGTCGAACAGGTCGGTGTTGTATTCCAGGGAGCCAATCAGCGCGTCGCCCACTTCTTCCACGGCGAGCGTGAGGTCGAACTTCGCCGTGCCCGTCCCCTCGCCGGTCTCGAACGCGTCGAGCGTTAGCTCTTGCCGCGCGACGTCGGGCATGCGGTTGTTCTGGAGCACGAACATCACGTCGAACAGCGGCGTGCGGCTCGGGTCGCGCGCGGGGCGGAGCGCTTCGACGAGCTTGTCAAACGGCAGATCCTGGTGCTCGAATCCGCCGAGCGACACCTCGCGCACGCGGGCGAGCAGCTCCTGAAACGTCGGGTCGCCCGCGAGGTCCGAGCGGAGCACGAGCATGTTGACGAAGTAGCCGATCAGGCCTTCGACCTCGGGCCGGTTGCGATTGGCGACGGGTACGCCGACGGCAATACCGTCCTGGCCCGTGTAGCGGTGTAGGAGGGTCTGGAAGGCTGCGAGCAACGTCATGAAGAGCGTCGCACCCTCGCGACGCCCCAGCGTGCGGAGGTCAGCCGCGAGCTCCGCCGGGAGCGTGAAAAACCGGATGTCGCCCCGCGCGGAGCGCACGGCGGGGCGTGGCCGGTCAGTCGGCAGGTCGAGCGGAGTCAGGCCGTCGAGCTGGCGCGACCAGTACGCGAGCCGGTCCTCCAGCACCTTGCCGTCCAGCCATTGCCGTTGCCAGGCGGCGTAGTCGGCGAACTGGATCGGCGGGTCGGTCAAGGGGGAGGGAGTGCCGTTCGTGTCGCTCTCATAGAGTGCGGCGAGCTCACGCGCGGCGACGCCCATCGACCAGCCGTCGGTGACGATATGGTGGAGCGTGAGCAGCAGGACATGCTCTCCCTCGCCCAGGCGCAGCAGCCGTGCGCGGACGAGCGGTCCGTGCGCGAGGTCGAACGGCGTGCGGGCTTCCTCGGCGGCGAGCCGGCGTGTTTCGGCCTCGCGCTCGTCGAGTGGGAGCGCGGAGAGGTCGAGCGGCGTCAGCCGGGGCGCAAGCTCCGGCGCGATCGCCTGGAGGGGGCGGCCGTCCACGGCCGGGAACGTCGTGCGGAGCGCTTCGTGACGGTGGACGATCTCGTGGAAGCTCCGTTCGAGCGCGGGGGCGTCGAGCGGCCCTTGGATCCGCACGGCGGCCGGCACGTTGAACGTCGGCTGGCCGGGCGTTAGCCGGTCGAGGAACCAGAGCGCTTGTTGCGAGAACGAGAGGGGCAGGTCGCCGTCGCGCGGGGCGGGAACGATCGGCGCCTCGGTCGTTCTCTCGTCCGGCCCGCCGGCGTCGATCCGCTCGGCCAGGGCGGCGACCGTCGACGCCTCGAAGAGCGCGCGGAGCGGGAACTCGGCCCCAAGCGCGTCGCGCAGCCGGTAAACGGCCTGCGCAGCGAGGAGGGAATGCCCACCGAGCACGAAGAAGTCGTCGAACGCACCGACGCGCGCGACGCCGAGCAGCTCGGACCAGGCGGCGGCGATCGCCCGCTCCGTCGCCGTCCGAGGGGCCACGTACTCCGCAGCGCTCTCAGCGCCCTGGCCCGCCTGGGGCGCGGGCAGGGCCGCGAGGTCGAGCTTGCCATTGGCCGTTAGCGGCAGCACGTCGAGCGCGACGAAGGCGGCCGGGACCATGTAGTCGGGGAGCACGGCCTTGAGCCGCTGGCGTAGCTCGGCGGCATTCGGCACGGGCGCGACGCGCGGCACGATGTAGGCCGTGAGCTGCGTATCGCCGCGCGGGTCCGGCCGCGCCACGACGACGGCCTCGCGCAGCTCGGGCTGCCGCGCGAGCGCGGCCTCGATCTCGCCGAGCTCGATCCGGAAGCCGCGGACCTTCACCTGGCGGTCGGCCCGGCCGAGGTACTCGAGCTCGCCGTCGCGGCGGTAGCGGGCGAGGTCGCCGCTGCGATAGAGCCGGCCCCCCGGCTGCCCCGAAAAGGGGTCGGGCACGAACCGCTCGGCTGTGAGCGCTGGGCGGCCCAGGTAGCCGCGTGCGACTCCCTCGCCGCCGACGTACATCTCGCCCACCACGCCGGGGGGAACCGGCTGCATGTGCGGGTCCAGCACGTGCAGCCGCAGGTCCGGGATCGCCCGCCCGATCGGGCTGGAACCCGCAAACGTTTCCAGGTCGCCCTGCACGATCGGCCGGTAGGTAACGTGCACGGTCGTCTCGGTGATGCCGTACATGTTCACGAGACGCGGACTCTCGTCGCCGTGCCGCTCGAACCAGGGGCGCAAGGCCTGAAGCTCCAGGGCCTCGCCGCCGAAGATCACCCAGCGCAACGGGAGTTTGTCCAGTGCCCTTGGCGGTTCGACCCCCCCCGGCCCCTCCTTCGTAAGGGGGGGAGTGATGATTTCTCCCCCCCTTACAAAGGGGGGGTTGGGGGGGGGTGTTGTGTGTTGTGTCTGCGCAGCAGAGTCTCCGGCCCCAGAAGCTCGCGAGCCTGAAAACGTCTGCCCGCGGCTGACGGCCTCGTCCGCCCGCACGAGCTGGCGAAAGGCCGACGGGGTCTGGTTCAGGACCGTCACGCGCTCGGCGCGCAGGAGTTCATGAAACGCCTCGGGCGCACGGCTCACCCAGTAGGGTACGACCACGAGCCGCCCGCCGTAGAGCAGGGCACCCCAGATCTCCCAGACCGAGAAGTCGAAGGCAAACGAATGAAAGAGCGTCCAGACGTCGGTCGCGTCGAAATGAAACCAGTGCTGGGTCGCCGTGCAAAGGCGCGCGACGTTCGCGTGGGTGACGGGAACCCCTTTAGGCGTGCCGGTCGACCCGGACGTATAGATGACGTAGGCGAGGTTCTGGGGGACCGCGCCGGCGTCGAGGTTCTCGGCGTCGCCCAGGACGGTGGGGTCGTCGGCCTCGTCCAGGTCGATCACGTGTGCATCGCCCGCGGGGAAGCGGTCGATCCCGGCGCGCTGGACGAGCAGCACCCGTGCCCGCGAGTCGGCGAACTGGAAGCCCAGGCGGTCGGGCGGATACACCGGGTCGAGCGGCAGGTAGGCGCCGCCGGCTTTGAGGATGGCGAGTAGGCCGACCACCATGCCGACGGAGCGCTCCGCGCACAGGCCGACGAGCGACTCGGGTCCGACCCCGAGCGCACGCAGGCGGTAGGCCACCCGGTTGGCCCGCGCGTTCAGGTCGCGGTAGGTGAGGCGCTCGTCTTCGCAGGTCAGCGCGATCGCGTCAGGCGCCCGTGCGGCCTGCTCCTCGAAGACCCGGTGGAGGCACCGTGGCGGAGGAGCAGGGGGGTCTGCCTGCGCGCGCAAGAGCGCGGCGAGGCGGGCCCGTTTTTCCTCTCGTGAACGGTCGGCCGGCGGGATTGCGGGGTTATTCGCTTTGAGCATCGAGTCCGGACTCGAGTCGCTGGAGGAGGGCTTCGACTTCGTCGTCCGTGAGCCCGTCGATGTTCACGCCCGGGGGGGTCATCACGTCAAGGCGTTCCGCATCCGAAAACAGCGGCAAGGTACCGACGGGCTGGTCGGGGTGGTCCACGATCCGCTCAAGCAGAGTCCGGAAGTGCGCGAGCCACTGGTCGACGGTGGTCGCGTCGAAGAGGTCGGTGCTGTACTGAAACTGGAATGCCATCCCGCCGGCACTCTCGATGGCGAAGAGGGCGAGGTCAAATTTCGCCGTGCCACTATCCGGCTCGAACATGGTCATCGCGAGGCCGGGGGCCTCGAGCGCGGGGAGGGGAGCGTTCTGGAGCGCGAACAGGGTCTGGAACAAAGGGACGCGCCCGTGGTCCCGCTCGGCCTGGAGCACGGCCACGAGCTTCTCGTACGGCAGGTCCTGGTGGGCATACGCATCAAGGGCCGTCTGCCGGACGCGCTGGAGTAACGTGCGGAAACCCGGGCCGCCCGACAGGTCCGCCCGGAGCACGAGCGTGTTGACGAAGAAGCCGATCACGTTCGAGATCTCCGACCGGGTGCGCCCGGCGATCGGCGAGCCGACGGCGAAATCGTCCTGGCCGGAATAGCGGTGCAGCAGCACCTGGTAGGCGGCCAGCAGGGTCATGTAGAGGGTGGCCTTTTCCTGCCGGCTCACGTCGCGCAGCTTATCGAGCAGCTCGATCGGAATCTCCATCGCCCGCACGGCGCCCCGGCCGGTGGGCTTTGTAGAGCGCGTGCGGTCGGTGGGAAGCCCCAGCACGGGCACATCGCGGAGCTGTTTCGCCCAGTAGTCGAGCTGCGCCTGGAGCACGTCGCCGCTGAGCCACTCGCGCTGCCAGGCCGCATAGTCGGCGTACTGGAGCACGGGTTCCGGGAGCGCGGAGGGACGGCCCTGGGCAAACGCTTCGTAAAGGGCGGCGACCTCGAGCGTGAGGAGCCCCATCGACCAGGCGTCGGTCACGATGTGGTGGACCGTCACGAGCGCGAGGTGCTCCCGCGGATCGAGCCGCACGAGCGACGCCCGGATGAGTGGCCCGGCTGCCAGGTTGAACGGCTGCCGGGCTTCCTGGTCGATCAGCCGCAGGGCCTCAGGCTCGCGCTGGTCCGTGGGCAGGCCGCTTAGGTCGTGTAGCGGCAGGTCGATTTCGAGGTGAGGCGCGATGACCTGGATTGGTGCACCGCCAGGGGCGTCGAACGTCGTCCGCAGCGCCTCGTGGCGGCGGATGACCTCATTCAAGGCAAGGGCGAGTGCGGGCACGTTTAGCGCGCCTGTCAGGCGCACGGCGACCGGAATGTTGTAGGCCGGGCTGTTCGGTTCGAGCTGGTCGAGGAACCAGAGCCGCTGCTGTGCGAACGACGCGGAGAGCGCTCCGTCGCGCGGGACCGGCACGATCGGCGCCGAACGCACGCCGGTTTGCTCGCGCATCAACTGCTCGACGCGTGCCGACAGCCCCGCCACGGTCGGCTCGTCGAGGAACTCTTGCAGCGACGGCTCGACCGCGAAGGTATCGCGGACCCGTGCGAGGACCTGAGTCGCGAGCAGCGAGTGGCCGCCGATGTCGAAGAAGTTGTCGTGGATGCCGATGCGGTTCTGTCCGAGCAGCTCACCCAGGAACTGGGCCAACGCTTCTTCAACGGGTCCGCGCGGCGGGACGTACCCCTGCGACGGCTCGGCGCGTTCTGGCTCGGGCGCGGGGAGGGCCTTGCGGTCGACCTTGCCGTTAGGCGTGAGCGGCAGCGCTTCGAGCGTTACGAACGCCGAGGGGACCATGTACTCGGGGAGCGCTTCGCGCAGCCAGGCGCGGAGCGCGGGGGCGCCCGGGCTATGCCCGTCGCGCGGTATGACGTACGCCACCAGGCTCGGCTCACCGCTCGGATCGTCGCGGGCCACGACCACGGCCTCGCGGACCGACTCGTGGCGCCTGAGGTTCACCTCGATCTCGCCGAGCTCGATGCGGAAGCCGCGGACCTTGACCTGGTGGTCGACTCGCCCCAGGCACTCGAACGTCCCGTCGTTCCGTGCGCGGGCGAGATCCCCGGTGCGGTACAACCGCGCTCCGGCCACCCGGCCGTAGGGGTCCGGTAGGAAGCGTTCGGCGGTCAGGCCGGGCCGATCCAGGTATCCGCGTGCCACGCCGAGGCCGCCGATATACAGCTCGCCCGCGACGCCCGGCGGAACGAGCTGCAAGTGCGTATCGAGCACGTAAAGCTGCGTGTGCAAAATCGGCTGGCCGATCGTCACGGGACCCTCGCCCGCCTCGACCCGCGCTGCGGATGACCAGATGGTCGTCTCGGTCGGGCCGTAAAGGTTCCAGAGGGCCTTTCCCTTCGGGAGCAGCCGGTCGGCCAGGTCGCGTGGGAGGGCCTCGCCGCCGCAGAGCATCGTCAAGTCCGGCGTGCCGCCCCAGCCGGCCTCCAGCAGCATGCGCCAGGTGGCCGGGGTGGCCTGAAGGAACGTGATGTCCTCTTGGCCCAACCGGGCCATCAGCCGCAGTCCGTCGGCGGCGATATCGCGGCCGACGACCTCCAGGCGCGCCCCCTGGATCAAGGGGAGGAACATCTCGAGCGCGGCGATGTCGAACGAGAGCGTGGTGACCGCGAGCAGGGTGTCGCGGCCGGTCATCCCGAAGAGCCCGCGCATCGAGAGCAGGAAGTTCGTCAGCGCAGCGTGCGTGACGAGCACGCCCTTCGGGCGGCCGGTCGAGCCGGACGTGTAGATGGCGTACGCCAGGTTGTTCGCCGCCGCGCCCCCCGAAAGGTTTGTCCTGGGCTCGTCGTCGAACCCCTCCCACTCCGAGTCGAGGCAGACGACCCGCGCTCCACCGTGCGGCAGGGTCTCGGACAGGCCTTGCTCGGTGACCAGGACCGGCACCTGCGCATCTTCGAGCATCAGGGCCAGCCGCTTCGGCGGAAACCCCGGGTCGAGCGGTAGGTAGGCTCCTCCGGCCTTGAGGATGGCGAGCAGGCCGACTACCATCCCGGTCGATCGCTCGGTACAGAGCCCAACGAGCGTCTCCGGGCGCACGCCGGTGGCACGAAGGCGATGGGCCAGGCGATTGGCCCGCGCGTTCAAGTCGCGATAGGTCAGGCGCTCGTCGCCGTGCACCAAGGCGACCGCGTCCGGGGCGCGTGCTGCCTGCTCCTCGAACAGGCGGTGGACGGGGGGACTCTCGGGGCGGGCGTTCTCCCCCTTCGCCTTCAGCAGGCGCGCGAGCAACTGACGCTTTTCCTCGGCCGAGAGGCTTGCCGTCTTGTCGATGGTCCCGCCCATAGTGTTACGACCCCGTTCCTTGATTCTCCGACCGGCGGTGTCCGCGCCTCTTGGCGGGCCGATCGAAATCTTGAAAAGGGGTGTCCGTTCCCCGCCACCGGCCGCTCGCAAACGCCGGCACTCTCAGCGCCCCAAGCGGGGGCACCGTCCAGCCTGCAAGCTAGGGGCCGAAGGGGGTTGTTTCCGAAAGATCGCTTGGCCCGGCGCCGAGGGGTAAGAAGACGACGCGACCGGAGCCACGGGGCAGGAAGAACGTCCTGGGACCAATCAATGGCTTGCCCTCGAACGCCCCGGCGTCCCGCGCCCTCCCGCCACCAAGCACCCCGCCGCCGTCTTGGTTGTCGACGCTGTGGGCCGATCGGCTCAAACGAGCCACGATAAGATCGACGCGACCGGAACGTCCTACTTGAACCGCCTGCCTGTTAATGGGAGCCTAGATTACCCCGCCTGAGGGACGGATGTCAAGTAAGGCGAGCCCGTCCGCCGGTTGTCCAGCTAGTCCGGGCTTTTGTGATTGTGGTGTCGGCACTCCGGTAGGAGACCAGGACGTTCTCCTTGTTGGAGTGCCGGCGCATTTACGAGCTTGCCCACCGCCTCCCCGATCGAGTCCTACCCCAGATCCATGGCCCCTGCGAGAAACCGCTGGTGATCTTTCTGCTTCGACTCTTGCTCGCGCGACACTTGGTCCATCCTTTTGAAGGCTTGACCCTCGCCGACTGGCGCCAACTCCTCCGGCGCGAGCGGTACCGCATCGATCCGGTGTACTGGCCGAGGGCGCTCTGGATCTCGGCGCAGGGCTTCTGGAACTCGTACGCCGAACGCACGGTCGAGCAGCGGTTCGGGGCGGCCATCGACGCGGCCCGGGTCGAGGCGCCGGTCTTCGTCCTCGGCCACTACCGCAGCGGCACGACGTTCCTCCACGAGTTGCTGCGAACCGACCCCAGGTTCGCCTCACCGAACCGGTTCCAGACGTTCAACCCCAGGACGTTTCTCGGCACAGAGCCTTGGCTTGCCCCGGTCGTCGAGCCGTTCATGCTGCCGCGCAGGGTGCAGGAAGACGAGGTCGCCTACGCCGTGCTGACGCAGCTCTCCCCCTACATGGATTGGATCTTCCCGCGCAGCCAGCACGGCTACGAACGCTATCTGACGTTCCACGACGCTGACCCTGCCGAGGTTGCGCAGTGGTCGGCCGCGCTCGTCCGATTCATGAAAGCTCTGACCGTTAAGCACCAGCGCCCGCTCATCCTGAAGTCGCCCCCGCACACCGCACGGGTCCGCCTGCTGCTACGGCTCTTCCCCGACGCCCGGTTCGTCCACATCCGCCGCGACCCTTACGCCGTGTTCGTCTCGACCATCGGCCTGCTCAAGTCCCTCTACCCCGTCTTCGGGCTCCAGCGCGGCCCGCGCAAGATTGACGAGGACGCCGTGCTGCGGACCTACAAGACGATGTACGACGCCTACTTCGACGACATCCACCTGGTTCCCCCCGGCCAGCTCATCGAGATTGCCTACGAAGACCTCGAGCACGACCCGCTCGGCCAGCTCCGCACGATCTACGATGGGATTGCGCTCGGCGATTTCGACGAGGTCCGGCCCGCGCTGGACGAGTACATCGCGTCCATCGCGGGCTATCGCAAGAACCGACACCGGCCGCTCGCCGATGCTACCCGGGAGAAGGTCGCCGAGGCGTGTGCGCGGAGCTTCGACGCGTGGGGTTATCCCCGCTGAGCGACATCACAGGGAAGTCCGTTGTGGACGCCACAACGGCCGCGGATCCCCGCGCGGCGATCCTTGTCTCAAGAGGCCCGGTCCCGGCAAGGAGATGGCGAGAGCGGGGGTCGTACAGAAGTGACTCCGGAACATATTCTCTTGGTCACCCGCAGTTTACAGACGGCCGTCGACGGTGCCCGAACGGTAGGCGCCCGCGTTGCGGAGCCACCACGTGATCTCGTGCAGGGTTGCAGCCGCCGTTGGGGGCTGATATGAAAACGACGGTCCGTCGTTCAATCAGATTTGCCTTCGCACCGAGGCTGGCCACCCGGCGCGCTGCGCTACGGAAGGGCGCCAATAGCCGGCCTACCCCGAAAATCGTTCTCATCCGACGCTCTGCGCAAATCCGATTAATAGATCGATGGATAGAGTACGACGTTTGACTCTGTGGGTTACGCTGGAACGCCGCAAGATGCGACTGATCGAGTGTATACAACGAAGCGCGCGTTCCCCTGCGTGTCTCGTTCTCGGCTCGGTCTTACTGGCCGTGGGATGCTCACAGACGCGGATTGGCTACAGGGGCGCCCTCCTCGAAAGCGCTACTCCACGGAAGGGAGTGGATCCTCAGCGCGTCGACCGCGAGAGGACCGCGGCGGCGGCTCCGGGCGATGTCAAGGTCCACCCAGCTTCAGGTGAGGTGCCGGAGTGGGCACGGTCCGAGGTTAGCCCATCGGCACCGGCACCGTTGCCCGCGCCGAGTCTTGCCCCCCCGACCGCTCCGGAGCCCTCGTCCCTGGTCACCTCGGGTTCGGACGATCCCGATCAGGCCGGGCGGCCGGTATCGCTCCAGGAAGCGATCGACCTGGCATTCCGGCGCCAGCCTCGGTTGCGGGCCCACCTGGAAAGCATCGATCAAGCGCGGGGGTTGAAGGGGGTTGCCCAATCGCTCTTCTTGCCGACCCTTGGCACCGCCTACAGTGTGGGCGGCTACAACCTGAATGTAGGGGGTGATTCGTTTCGACTTCCTTCGGCGGGCCAGGCGTCAATCCCCGGCTTCACCGTCGTGCCGCCGGGCTTTGCGCTGCCGGTTGGCCTGAATCTGAGCACGGGTTATGAGTTGGCCGAGCTCAAACTGCAGTGGCTCGTGATCGACTTCGGCCGGCGTCTGGGAACTTACGAGGCCGCGCAGCTCGGCGTCGACATCGCCCAGTTGCAGACGGACCGGGCGTATCAGACTGTGGCGAACGAGGTTGCGGTCGCCTATTACAACGTGCTGCGCACTCGCGCTCTGCGTCGGACCGCGCGGGAGGCGACGCGGCGGTCGGAAGACCAGCGCGACGTGGCACGCAAACTGGCTGGGGGTGGGGTCCTTGAACGCGAGCAAGTCCTCCGCGCCGAAGTCTTGCTCGCCGAGAGTCTGAGGTTGCTCGACATGGCTGAAGAGGCGGTCGGAGTGGCGGAGGCCGCGTTGAACCTCGCGATTGGCCTGAAGCCCGGCGAGATGATCGGGGTAGCCGAGCCCCCCGAGGTGCCGGAATTCCGGCCCGCTCTGTGCGACTGCCTGGAGACGGCGATCCGCGGACGTCGCGAGTTCCAGGTGGCTCGGCGGACCGTAGAGGTTGCCCAGGCAGGGAACCGGGTGGCGACCGCCTCGTTCGCGCCGAAGGTAGTCGCGGAAGGCACGCTCCTCGACTTGCAGCAGGCCGCCCCTCGCGGACACGCCGATATTGCGCTCGGGTTCATCCGGATGGAGTGGACGATGTTCGAGGGGGGACGGAGGGTCGCCTCCAAGCGCATCGCCGACTCGAAGGTGCGCGAGGCGATGGCCCAGGCCGAATCGATCGCCGATACGATCGCTTTTCAGGTGAACGAGAACTACCGCAGATTAATGACCGCCCGCCTCGGAATCGACCGCGCCCGCCCCGCGGTCGAGCAGGCCCGCGAAAACTACCGCCTCGTCCGGGCGCGCGCCGTCGAGGGTGACGCCACCCCGACGGAGATTACGGACGCCCAGACCGCCTTGACTCGCTCCGAACAAAACCACCTCAACTCCATCTACGACTATCTGTCGGCAATCGCCCGGCTCGAGTACGTCATGGGTGTCTCACCCTCACCGTTCAGCCAGGAAAGCCACGGCCACTGACGCCACCGAACGCGTGGAGACCGTCGATCACACAAGTCGGACACGGCAGAACCCGACAACTGGAGTCGCGCCGTGAGCCCCTTGGAGTCGTACCATGAACCCCGCCGAAGCCCCGCCGAGCGTAGCCGCTGCTGCGCCTCCTCCTCCATCCGTTTCACCTGCCCCGGCCGTGCCGCCCGCCCCTTCCCGTGGTCGGCGCTGGCTCCGTTCTGTTCTCTGGGTGGCCGTAGCCCTGGCGCTGGTCGCCCTCGGCGCCCTGGTGCTGACCCGGTGGGTGGCATATCGCCTGGGGCACTCGGTCACCGACGACGCCTTCGTCGAGGCCCACATCATCAACGTCGCACCGGAAATGGTCTCGGGGCGAATCGTCCGCTTTTTGGTCGATGAGAACGACAGTGTCGAGTCTGGTCAGTTACTCGCCGAACTCGACCCGGTCCCCTATCGTGACAGAGTGAGTCTCGCGTCGGCCAAGCTAGACTCCGCGACGGAGGAGCTGGGCCGGCAGCAGGCCGACCTGGAACGTTTGCGGCGGGAGGTCCCGATCCACATCGAGATCGCCCGACGTTCGCTCGCTGCCGCAATGGCCGACCGGTCCAAGGCCGAAGAGTCGCTCAAGCTGACCGAAGACGACGTCGAACGCGGGATCGATGAAGCCCGCGCCGCGTTGAAGGCGGCAAAGGCCGACCAGTTGCTGGCCCAACAGGAGTTCAGCCGCTTCACGAACCTGTACCGCCAGGAGGTCGTGGCCGAGCGGCGGTCGCAGGAAGTCACGCGTTCGCGCGACGCCGCGCAGGCCCAGGTCGACCTCGCCGAGGCGCGGCTCGCCAAGGCGCTGGCCTCGCGGACCCAGGTCGACGTCGCGCGCCGCTCGCTCGATGCGGCAGGGACCACCGCCCAGAAAGCTGAGAAAGGAATCGACCTCGCCGCAACCGGCAACGATCAGGTCCGGGTCGTCGAGCTGCTCGTCGCGGTGAAGAAGAAGGCCGTGGAGGAAGCCCGCCGGGCGCTCGAGTCGGCCGAGCACGAGCTGGCGTACACCCAGATCCGGGCGCCCTTTTCCGGTGTTGTCATCCGGCGATTCCGCCACCTCGGAGACTTCGCTTCGGTCGGCGTCGCGCTCCTGAGCATGTACAATCCCGAGCTGCTCTACGTGACGGCCAACCTGGAGGAGACCCGACTGCCCGGGGTGGCGCCCGGGGCGGCGGTCCGGCTCGACGTCGATGCCTTGCGCGAGCCGTTCCGGGGCCGGGTGATCTGGATTAACAAGTCGACCGGGGCCCAGTTCTCGCTGATGCCCCGCAACGTCGTCTCGGGCGAGTTCACCAAGGTCGTCCAGCGCGTCCCGGTCCGGATCGGAATCGAGCGCGACGACCCGCGCTGGGCACAGCTCCGCGCCGGGCTGTCGGTGCGGGTCGCCTTCACCCACGGCACCGGCGACCCGGTCTGGGCCGCGCAAGCCGCGCGGCGGATGGCCGACCTCGAGGGCCGCTCCAACCCGATGCGCGAACCGGCTGCGGACGCGCCCGAGCGCTCCTTGCGAGACGTCCCCAGGGAGCTTCCCCGATGACCGCGGCCACCCACCCACCGCCACCCTTGGCGGCCGCCGGCCGCGGTCAGCTCACCCTGTTGGCGATCGCCGTCGTGCCGGTCCTGGCGACGGTCTACCAGACACTTGTGCTGACCGACGTCACCGGCGATGTGATCCGTAAAGGGATTCAGGGCGACTCCTACCAGATGCTCTGGACCAACCTGACGTGGGGCGTCGCCACGTTCTACGGGATTTTCATCGGAATCTGGGCGATGGCCCGGATCGGGGCCCGCCAGACAATCGCGATCGGGCTGGCGCTCTTCGCCCTGGGCAACGGTCTCTGCGGGGCAAGCGTCGACATTCCTTCAATGGCAGCCGCGAGAGTGGTCGAGGGGATCGGTAAGGGAATGACGATCTCCCTGTATCGGGCCACGCTCTATCGCCAGTTCGACCGGACGATCCTTCTCGCCGTCGGGATCTACGGGATCATCGCTTACTCAACCCGGCCGATGACCCCTCTCGTGACGGCTTACATCAACGACGCGCTCTCGTGGCGCTGGATTTACTGGGTCAACGTGCCGGTCGCTCTGCTCGGCCTCGCGTTGGTCCTCCGGACATTTCGTCCCGACCGGCCGCCGAAGCCGCTCCCGCTACGGTTTGACTGGCTCGCCGTCACGCTGTTCGCCCTCTGGGTGACGTGCCTGCTATTCACCTGCGGCTGGTACCGTAGGTGGGGGGGCTGGACCTCGAACATGTTCGCCGTCACCGCGATGTCCTCCATCGTCCTGCCGCTGGTTCTTCTCGCCTGGACTGGCTCGGGCCTCTCGCCGGACGAACACCTGCGGCGCCTGGTCCGGGTGCGGGGCTACGTGCTGGCGATGTGCGTGCGGATGCTTCTGCTGGTGAACTTCTCGGCGGTTCTGGCCGTGATGGCGAAGTACCTGATCGAGCTGCGCGACTACCCTCGTGACGTCGCGGGCTGGGTGCTGGCGTCGTCGTCGCCCGCAATGGCGGTGTCGACCATTTTGACCACCGTTTTCCACCACCGCGCGCTGCGGCCTCTGTGGCTCTTGGTGGGCGTCGTGGGGAGCGCTGTCAGCCTGTGGTGGCTCTCGGGCATCGACAACTTCACGCCCAAGGAGCAGGTCGCCGCGTGTCTCGCCTGCTGGGGCCTGTTCCTCGGCCTCTTCCCGCCAGTCTTCTTGACCGACGAGCTCGAGGCCCTGGAGCGGCAGGATGCGATGTACGGCGCGGCCGTCTCGGTCGTCTTTCTCGTTCTGCCGCTGCTGGTGGTGCCGGTCGCGACGGGGACGGCCATTTCCGCGTGGACCGACCGTGCCCTGGACAGCCAGCGTCTGAACCTGCGGGAAGAGCGTACGCCCGTCCGCGAAGCCCAAGCCCGTATCGCCGACGATTACCGCCAGCGCGGGGTTGATGGTCCCGGGCTCGCGTCGTTGACCGGCGCTGCGCTGGGAGCGTTCACCCGGGCTGAGAGCGTCGCCCGCGGTTTCCAGGACGGACTGAAGTTTCTGAGCCTGACGATGCTCGGGCTCGGGCTGCCACTGGCGGCGCTCCGCGCTTTCACGCCGCCGCGCCTGCAAGTCATCCCAGAGCCGTCCCTGACCGGTTGGCACCGATCCCGTTGACCTTACTCTGATACGCCGGCCCCGTTCATGCAAATACATCGCCGCCAAAAATTGTGGGCAATCCAGCCTAAATAAGAATGTGCGTGTGCAACTCATTATCACTTCGCGGGTTAGCGCATATAGCTTGCGGTATCTTCGGGTTTGACGTACGTCGCATACAATGACGCATTGCAAGAGGCAGGTGAGCGTAACGCCGCGCACGGGCGTTTCTCATTGATGCCCAAATGCAACGATCCTCCATCGTTGCTTGCTGTTGAAGGGCGTTCCCGACTAGATTTTGTATGCGCCGTTGACGGCCTTGCTCGACGGAGCCGAATTCCCGCCGCCCTGGTATCGAGTATTTCATGGAGTTTGGACTGCGTCCGATGACGGCCACAGAGCGGCACACGTCCTCAGGCACCGGCCGGGTGTTGCTGCTGTCGACGAACATGGGCAAAGGGGGCGGCGCTGAGGAGCAGGTGATTGCCCTCGCGTATGGATTGCAGGCACGTGGTTGGGAGGCGCGGATCGTCTCGCTGTTGCCTCCCAGTCCGATGCCGCCGGGCTTCGAGGAACGGGGCATCCCGCTGGTAGACCTGGGCATGCGCCCGGGCTCGCCGGACCCCAGGGCATTGCGGCGGCTGGGAGCACTCGTGCGCGAGTTCCGACCCAGCGTGATACACAGCCACATGGTCCACGCCAACTTGCTGGCCCGGGCGGTCCGGCTGCTCGAGCCGTACCCCGTGCTGGTCTGCACGCACCACAACCTGACCATGGCGGGCGTGCGGCGGAACTGGACGGGCCTCTTCGAGGTGGCGCACCGCCTGACGGACGGCTTGGCCGAGCACGCGACCGCGATCTGCCACGCGGCCGCCGACTACTACGTGCGGCGCGGGGCGGTACCTGCCTTCAAGATGTCGGTTGTACCCAACGGCATCGAGTGTGATCGCTACCGCCCCGATCCCGAGGCCCGTGCACGGTTGCGGCATGCCTTCGAGGTCGATGACCGGTTCGTGTGGCTCGCGGTCGGCCGGCTCGAAACGCAGAAGGCGTACCCGACGATGCTGCACGCGTTCGCCCGTCTGGGCGACGGCCGCCGTACATTGCTCGTGTGCGGCAAAGGGTCGCGGCGGGACGAGCTCGCCGCGCTGGTCGATGCGCTCGGTATTGGGGACCGCGTGCAATTTCTCGGTCTGCGCGACGACATCCCGTCGCTATTGAGTGTGGCGGATGGTTTCTGCCTCTCCTCGGACCTCGAGGGGCTACCGCTCGTCTTGCTCCAGGCCTCGGCGGCGGCCTTGCCCATTGTCGCGACCGATGTCGGGGGGAACGGCGAAGTCGTCGTGGATGGCGTGAGCGGCTATCTCTGTGCTGCGGGCGATCCCGGGGCGTTTGCCGAGAACCTGGCGCGCGTTGAAGCGCTCCCCGCCTCGGAACGTGCAGCGCTCGGGCTCGCGGGGCAGGATCGAGTGCGCGGGCAGTTCGAAGCCGAACGAGTCTTCGACCGTTGGGAAATGCTTTACCGCGAACTGCTCGCGCACGAAGGCGGGGCTGCGCGCTGGCCCCGTCGCCGCGCGCTCGCATCCGTGGCTGGCTCGAGGAAGTGACCATGCAAGCGGACCTCCTGGAACCCCTGGTTTCGTCGTCGCAGGTCCCCCTCGCGACCGTCGACACGTCGAGCTCGATCTGCGGCTCGATCGTGGCGCACGCCGACTGCGCGCCCGGGCGGCTTGCCATCAGCGACGGGAGCATCTCTCTCTCTTACGGGGAGCTCGAGCAACGGTCGAACCAACTCGCCGCGTATCTGCGCACGGCAGGCGCCGGGCCGGAGCGTTGCGTAGGGCTCTTCCTGGAGCGTTCGGCGGAGTTCGTGGTTGCGGCCCTGGCCGTGCTGAAGACCGGCGCGGCGTATTTGCCGCTCGACGCGGACACGCCTGCCGAGCGCGCGGCGTACATTCTCGGTGACGCCTTGGCAGCGCTGCTGGTTACGCACCGTGGCAAGGCGCGGGACCTGAGCGCCGGGGCCTGGCGCGTCGTCGAGCTCGACGGACCCGACGCGCCTCGGATCGCGTCCCAGCCCGCCACGCCGCTTGGTGATGCCCCTTCACCCGACAGCCTGGCGTACGTCGTGTACACGTCGGGCTCGACAGGGCGGCCGAAGGGGGTCGAGATCACCCGCGCGAACCTCCAGAACCTGGTCGAATGGCACTGCGGAGCCTTCCAGGTCACCGCGGCCGACCGTGCGAGCCAGGTGGCGGGCGTAGGATTCGACGCCGCGGCCTGGGAGATCTGGCCCCACCTCGCGGCCGGAGCCAGCCTCCACATCGCCGATGAGGCGACTCGCCGCTCGCCTCAGGCCCTGCGCGACTGGCTCGTTGCCGAGCGGATCACGATCAGCTTCGTGCCGACCTTGCTGGCCGAGCAGTTGCTGCACGCCACCTGGCCCGCCGGAACGGCCTTGCGGGTGCTGCTGACCGGCGCCGACACGCTGCACCGCCGGCCGCCGGCCGGACTCCCGTTTACATTGGTGAATAACTACGGCCCGAGCGAATGCACGGTGGTGGCCACGTCGGGCGCTGTCGAGCCGGACGAGGCCGAGGGGGGGCCTCCCTCGATCGGCCGGCCGATTGCGAACACGCAGGTGCTGATCCTGGACTATACCCTGCGGCCGGTCCCTCCGGGTGAAGGGGGCGAGGTGTGCGTGGTGGGGGCGGGGGTGGGCCGCGGCTACCGGAACAACCCCACGCTGACGGCCGAGCGCTTTGTGAGCTACGTCCCCGAGGCGGGCTCCTCCCAGCGCATGTACCGCACGGGCGACCGCGCCCGCGTGCGGCCCGACGGTACGATCGCCTTCCTCGGGCGCCTCGACGATCAGGTCAAGGTTCGCGGCTACCGGATCGAGCTGGGCGAGGTCGTTGCCGCGCTCGACCTGCACCCGCGGGTCGAGGCGAGCGCCGTGGTCGTGCGCAGGGGGGACGATCCCAGCCTTGTGGCCTACCTTGTCGCCGACCAGGTGACTGCCCCCGAGCTGCGCGCGTTCCTCGCCCCCAGGCTGCCTGACTACATGATCCCCGCGCGTTTCGTGGCGCTGGGCTCGCTGCCGGTCACGGCGAACGGTAAGCTCGACAAGGCGGCCCTTCCGGAACCGGGACCAACAAACCTGCTGCCCGACGACAGGCCGGCCGTCGAGCTGGGCGGAGGTGGGTCCGACATCGAGGCGAGGATCGGCACGCTGGTCGCGTCGCTGCTCGACGAGCCTGCGGTCGGACGCGAGGACAACTTCTTCATGCTCGGCGGTCACTCGATGCTCGGCGTGCAGATCCTGGCACGGATCCGGGACGCGTTCGGCGTGAAGCTCAGCCTGCGTCAACTGTTCAACGCGCCGACGGTCGCCGGGCTGTCGGCCGAGGTGGCGCGCCTGGTCGAGCCCGTGGAAGGATAGGATCGCCATGCATCCCGTAGCCTCACCCGCGACGGGTCGGGGGGATGACGCGTCCCTGAGCCTCCATCACCTCCTCGACCCGGAGGTGCTGGCGAACCCGTACCCGCTCTACCGGCGTCTGCGCACGGAAGACCCGGTCCACTGGGACCCGTTCTTGCACGCGTGGGTCGTGACGCGTTACGAGGACGTGATTACCGTCCTGCATCGCTTCTCGGCGGAGCGCGCGCCGTCGCCGGAATACTTTGAAGCGCTGGGCGCACCCGAAGTGGGGCCGATTGCCCGGGTGATGGTCAAGCAGATGCTCTTCATGGACGCGCCGGCCCACACCCGCCTGCGCAGCCTCGCCGCGCCCGCATTCACGCCGGCCCGCGTGCGCGTCTTGCGCGACCGTATCCAGAACATCGCGGCTGACTTGATCGACGGCATTCTGGCCCGGGGTACCGGGCGGATGGACCTGCTGGCCGACTTCGCCGAGCCGCTTCCCGCGATCGTGACGGCCGAGATGCTCGGGGTGCCGGTCGAAGACCACGTGAAGCTGAAGGACTGGTCCGCCACGTTTGCCCAGATGCTAGGTAACTTTCAGCACAATCCCGACGGTCTAGTCGACGTGCTGAGCGCGGTCGAGAACCTGACGGCCTACTTCCATGCCGCGATCGCCGCGCAACGCAAACAGCCGAGGGAAGGCCTGATTCACTCGTTCATGACGGCCGAGGTGGACGGCGACCGCCTGACTGACGAGGAGATCGCCGCCAACTGCATCGTGACGATGGTCGGCGGGCAGGAGACGACCACGAACCTGATCACGAACGGCGCTCTGTCGCTGTTGCGCCACCCGGCCGAGCTGGCCCGCTTGCGGGCTGACGCCGGGCTGGTTCCCTCGGCGGTCGAGGAGCTCTTACGCTACGAGAGCCCGAGCCAGCACACCGCGCGGCTCGCGCCCGACGACGTGATGTTGGGGGGCAAGACGATCCGCAAACGACAGGCGGTCATCGCCGTGATGGCCGCGGGGAACCGCGACCCGGAGCGCTTCCCCGACCCCGACCGCCTGGACCTGGGCCGGTCCGACAACCGGCACCTGGCATTTGGCTGGGCCGCGCACTTCTGCTTCGGCGCGCCGCTGGCCCGGCTCGAAGGGCAGATCGCCTTCGAGGAACTGTTGCGCCGGTTCCCGGTGCTCGCGCTCACCGATGAACCGCTGTTCTGGCGCGAAAACCTCGGCCTGCGCGGGCTCAAGGCCCTACCGCTTACTTATGGCGCGCGCACATGAAGCAAGGCAAGGATGCCCCGCTACCGCCGCCCCGCCTTCGCCCCGCGCGCCTCGACGACTACCCGCAGATCCAGCAGCTCGAGGCGTCGCACGGGCTCCTGACCCTCTCCGTTGACGACTGGCGGCGCTTCTGGCTGGAACATCCGCTGCGCGCGCAGCTCGGCGACGGTTGGCCGATCGGGTGGGTCTTCGACGACGCTGCCGGCCGCGTCGTAGGCTCGCTGGCGAACATTCCCTCGCTCTATACGTTCCGCAGCCGCGAGCTCGTCGCCGCCACGGGCCGTGCCTGGGTCGTCGCCCCCGAATATCGCGGGATCGCCCTCTGGTTGATGGACGAGTACTTCAACCAGGAGGGCGTCGACCTGTTCATCAACACGACCGTGAACTCGCTCGCGGTGGACCCGTTCAGCGCGTTCGGCTCGTCCCGCGTCCCGCTCGGCGACTGGGAAACGGCCGCGTTCTGGGTGACGGCGTACCACGGGTTCGCGGCCACGGCCTTGCGAATCAAAGGCGTGCCGCTCGCCGGGTTCCTCGCGCATCCGGCCGGCGTGGCCCTGCGGGTGAAGGACGCGTTCACCGTGGTGGCGCTTCCCACCGCGAGCGGGGTAGCGGTCGGGGAGGAGAGCGCCTTTGATTCCCGCTTCGACGCCTTCTGGGCTGAGCTCGTACGCAGCAACCCGGAAAAACTGCTGGCCGTGCGCGACCGGCTGACACTCGCGTGGCACTTCGCGGGGCCGCTGCGCGCAGGGCACGCTTCGGTGCTGACGGCGTCTCGGGGCGGCCTGCTCCGTGCCTATGCGATCCTGAAGCGGCAGGACCATCTGCCGTCGGGTCTGCGGCGATTGCGGCTGGTCGACTTCCAGAGCCTGGAACCCGAGGAAGACCTGCTGCCGAGCCTGCTTCGCGTCGCCTTGCGGCGTTGCGCTGCGGAGGGGATTCATGTCCTCGAGCACGTCGGCGGCGGCCTGCCGAAGATGCGCTCGTTCGATCGCTTCGCCCCCTACCGCCGCAAGTTGCTCGCCTGGCCGTTCTATTACAAGGCGGCGCGCCCGGAGCTCGACGCGGACTTGCGCGCACCCGCGGTCTGGGACCCGTCCACGTTCGATGGGGACGCGAGCCTTTAAAATCAATAGCCCGCGCTGAGGCGAGACGGGTGGTGTATTGATTCCTGGGAGTGCGAGGCTCCGTCCGACCCGCGCGCCCCCCTGTGTACTGCACGCGGAGTAGTTGGTGGTGCGCGGCTCGGACGGAGCCTCGCGCTCCCAACAAAGCCGTGTTTTGGCCTGATCGCGGGTCGATGTCTAGAACGGACCGCCAAGGCGCCCGGACACGAGGAGAAGGAGGGCGATAGAAGCAATAAAGCGGTGAGAGGACCAAGAGAACGTTGAGACCGAAAACGTAAATTCAATGGATCACTGTTCGACCTCCTATCACTCCTCTTAAACTCTCTTCCCTTCTCCTCTTACCCCGGCGTTCTCGGCGCCTTGGTGGTTCGTTCCCCAATTCTTGGCCGTCCCTCGCGTTCCGTTGCAAAAAACGAACGAAAGCCACGTGCACGTTGCGGAATAGCAACGCCGCATGAACACGACCTAGAAACGCGCCCTATATTGTGGGACTTTAAGACTCGCCTAACGAGCGGTCGGTCGGGCTCCCGGGCCGGAGGGCCGGTTTTCGACCTCTTCCCTCGAGTCATCGGAGCCTAGCACGAAGGACTCTCCCCGACCAGCAGACGAGCTCCTTTTCGCCCGAACGACGGCCGTTCTCCGTTAAGTGCGGACTGCAATTGTCCAACCGGCCAGCAATGGTTCCGGCCGAGCCCACCGGGGCGGAGCCCACGGGCTCGCGGGGGTACTTACGCGCCGTGCGCACGGCCCTCAACCACGAGTCAAGCGCTCTCTCTGGCACTTTTGTGCCTGTCGCCGGCGGGACGGCGAGAGCCTCCAGCGTCTTGCCTAATACGTCAAAGTGTCGTCTCGATTTCAGTAATAACAGCAATAAATGCCAGTACGCTTAAATGTAAAAGCACGCTTGCATTTAGTCTGAGTAGACCAACCGGCTTGGAGACTACAGGGATGACCAGTTCCGCATACTCGTCATCGGCCTATCCCCACCCGGGGCCAGATCGTTTCGTTCCCTCGGTCCCAGCGACGACCCCAGGGGTGCGGTTCGAGGTCGGCAAGCGCGCCATCGACGTGACCGCGTCTTTCGTACTGCTGTGCGCCGGCTTACCGCTGCTGGCCGCGATCGCGGCCGGTGTCAAGCTCACGAGTCCCGGTCCGGTCTTCTTCCGGCAAAAGCGCCTCGGCCGCGGGGGCGGGGTCTTCTGGTGCTATAAGTTCCGCTCGATGGTCCCCGACGCCGAGGACCAGCTCCGGTCACGTGCCGAGATACGTGAACAATTTGATGAGAACTTCAAGATCCGGAACGATCCGCGGATCACGCCGCTCGGCGCCTTGCTGCGCCGGACCAGTCTGGACGAACTCCCCCAGTTGTGGAACGTGCTGCGCGGGGACATGAGCATGATCGGGCCGCGTCCGATCGTCGAGCCTGAGCTGCCCAAGTACGGTATCTGCGCGGAGCGGCTGCTGACGGTCAAGCCGGGCCTGGGGGGAATCTGGCAGGTGAGCGGCCGGAGCGAGACTACCTACGCCGAGCGCGTCGCCATGGACATGCAGTACATCGATTCGCGGTCGCTGGCGCTCGACCTAAAGCTGCTGGCGCTCACGGTACTCACCGTCGTGCGAGGGCGCGGGGCGTACTGACTGCCGCCGGGCGTTCCTTCCGGCTTATCGCATATTTGAACAACAGGGCGTGCGAACCGATGCTCGAAGCCGACCTCCCCAATCTGGCCTTGATCGCCGATCCGGCCTCCTTGCTGGCCATCCTCTGGCGCGGGCGACGGCTGTTCGCGGCCTGTGTCGTGGGCTCCGTGGTACTCGCCGGGGCCTATCTCGTCGTCGCGCAGCGGCGTTACCAGGGGACGGCCAAGCTCCTCGTGATGCAGCAAGGGACACGCCCGCTGGGCGTCGGCGGTGATCAGGCCCGGCTTGCCGAGGGGGCTGAGGACTACATCCCGACCCACGCCTTGATCCTCCAGAGTCCGCTCGTCGTCGGCCGCGCGATCGACCGCGTTGGCCTGGAAAACCTGCCGTCCCTGGGCAAGAGCGGGGGGCGCGCTCAGGCCGTCCGCGAGGCCATCAAGAGCCTGAGCGTCACCCGGCCCGACCGCCTCGCCAAGATCCTCCAGGCTGACTACCAGGCGCGCTCCCCCGAGGAGGCCGTCCGCTTCGTCAAGGCCCTGGTCGCCAGCTACAAGACGTTTCTCGAGGACGCCTACCAGAAAAACAACAGCGAGGTCATCCAGCTCATGACGCGGGCCAGGGACGACCTGGGTAAGGAGCTGAAAGACCTGGAACAGGCCTACCTCGAGTTCCGCCAGGCGTCGCCCCTGCTGCTGGCCGACGCCACGGGGCGGCCCTTGATCAAGCGCAGGGTCGACGACTGGGACCGCGCGGCCAACGAGGCGATGGTCAAGGCCGTGCAGCTCAAAACGCAGCTCGAGCTCGGCCGCAAGCTGTCGCAAGGCGGGGTCGGCCTCTGGTCCATCGCCTACGCTATGGAACAGGTCGGCGGCGCCAGTGGCTCGGGATTGCGTACGGCGGGGCTCACGCCCGGTCCCCCGTCCGACTACCTCCGGCAGCTCAATACCGAGTCCCAGCAGCTTGCCGACCGCTACGGCCCGCGGAACAACCGGGTCCAGGAGATCCAGGAACAGATCGCCAGCGTCCACCAGCAGTCCCGCGCCACGCGCAACCAGCTCGAGCGGGCCGAGGTCGACGACCTGATCACCTCGATCGAGCAGAGCCTCGGGTCGCTCGAAGCGATGCGGACCAAGATGGCCGAGCAGTTCGACAAGGACTCAACCGAGGCCAAGAAGACCGAGATGGCCCTGCTGGCCGACGCCAACCTGCGCAGCAACCTCGACCGCCAGCGCACGCTGTTTAACACGGTCGTTGACCAGCTCAAGCAGGCCAAGCTCACGGGTGACTTCAGCGGTATTCGGTGCGAGGTGATCGAGCCGGAGAACGCCCTGCCGAAGCCGGTCCGCCCGCTGGGCTCGCTCACGCTCGCCCTGGCCCTCGCGGCGGGGTGTCTGCTGGGAACGGCCGCTGCGCTCGGCGCCGGTTTGATCGACCCCCGCGTACGGACCCTCGACGAGGTGCGGCGGGTCTTGCAGCTCACCTCCCTCGGCCAGGTGCCGCAGCTCCCCGAAGCGCTCGCGACCCGGCTGGAACACGCCGGCCTGATCTGTCAGGGGATGCCCCGGTCGCCTGCGGCCGAGGCGTACAAGGTCGTCCGCGCGAACATCGAGCTGGCCCGCCGTGGACGCGACCTGCGCGTAATTCTCGTCACCAGCCCGCGCGAGCACGAAGGGCGGACCACGGTGGCCAGCAACCTGGCGGTTTGCCTGGCCCAGGCCGGCCGGCGGGTTCTGCTGGTCGACGCCGACCTCCGCCATCCGTCGCTGCACGCCATCTACAGCCTGGCTCGTGAGCGAGGTCTGGCCCAGGTACTCCGCGGCGCCCAGCCGCTGGGCCGCGCGGTGCAGGCGACGGGGGTCGCGGGGCTTGAGGTTCTGTGCAGCGGCCCCGAGGTCCCCAATCCAGCCGAATTGCTCTCGTCGACCCACTTGCACGACACCTTGGCCCGGGCACGCGAAGCCTACGACGTCGTCATCGTTGATTCGCCGCCACTGTTGACGGTCGCCGATACGTCGATCCTCGGAACGGCCGCTGATGCCACGCTGCTCGTCGTGCGGGCCTCCCAGACGCGACGAGTCGATGCCCGGCACGCCACCGAGATCTTGAGCGGGTTGGGGACACCTTTGCTCGGCGCTGTGGTTAACGGCGTCGGTCCTGAATGGGCGGGCGGCGCCAGGCAACGCGACGAACCGGGCACGCCGCGTGCCGGCGGGCACGGCGAAGAAATCCTCGCCGACCCGCAGATCACGCTCACGCCGGGCACGTTCGGCAGCGCCCCGTGGCAGTACCGGCCAGGTTCCGATCGGCTCAACGGCCGTGGGAGGGAGGCGTGATGGACCTGCGGAAACGAGTCCACGCAACGGTTCGGCCCCTAACCCTCTCTCCGCAGACGGGGAGAGGGGACCAGAAAAAGCACCTCTCCCCCCGGGAGAGGGCGGCCGCGCAGCGGCCGGGCGAGGGAGTGGGTACGTTCCTCCTGCCTCTCGGGAAGATCGCATTGTTCCTGTTCCTCGTCTCCTTCCCCGTCTCGGGAGCAGGGGCGGAGGATCCCTCAGCCGACAAGCTGGTCCTGAGGCGTTGCCCTGTGGGCTACGCCCGGACCTCCTCCGTCGGCGCGCCCACTCACGGCCTGCTGCGCGATTGCCTCGTCGAGCCGGGCGACCGCGTCGAGGAGGGGCAGGTCCTTGGCCGGCTGCGCGACGACGAGGTTCGCGCGGAGGTGCAGCTCCGCGAGCTGGAGGCCAAGAGCGACGTCGACGTGCGGCTGAACCTGGCCAAGAAGGCGCAGGCCGACAACAAGATGGCCCGGAGCATGGCCCTCTTGCGCCGGGGCGCGATCAACGCGGAGGAGGTCGAGACGCACCGGCTGGAGGTCGAGGCGGGGGCCCTTGACGTCGAACGGGCCAGGCACGCGCATCAACTGGCGCAAGTGCGGCTGGCCGACGCCAAGACCAAGCTCCGCGCCTGCGAGTTCGTGAGTCCGCACGCGGGGATCATCGCCGCTGCGCCGAAACACCCGGGCGAGCCGGTCGCCCCCAACGAGATCCTGTTCAAGATCGTCGACCCCGAGCGGATCGAGGTCACGGGCTTCGCCGACGTAACCGACGTCTGGCGGCTCCACGCGGGCCAGCCGGTCCGCATCATCCTCGACGTCCCGGCGGCCGACCTGGCCGTCGAGCACGAGGTTTTCGAGGGGCGGCTGACGTTCATCGACACCCAGGTCGACCCCCTGACGCGTACATGTAAAGTCTTGGCCCGCGTGCAGAACCGTGACGGCCTGCTTCGTGCCGGGCTCGAGGCGCGCATGGAAATCGGTCCGCTCCCTCCGCCTGATGCGAAGCCCCAGGCACTTCCGGTGGTCAAGGATGCGCGCGTCGGGATGACCCAGCCGTGAAGGGCGCAAACGGAGTCCCTGTGTTGACCACTCGCAGCGCCAAGAATCCCGGCGCCCTGACCAGCGGACGCGTGCTCGCGCGGAACGCGGTCGGGAACCTGCTGAGCCAGGCCATGCCCATGGCGACGGCAGTGCTCGCCATCCCGGCCTTGATCGCGGGGCTGGGGAAGGAACGGTTTGGCATTCTGACCCTGGCCTGGATCCTGCTCGGCTACTTCAGCCTGTTCGACCTGGGCCTCGGCCGCGCCTTGACCAAGATGGTGGCCGAGCGATTGGGGCTTGGCCGCGACGAGGACATTCCGGGCTTGATCTGGACAGCGCTCGGGTTGATGACGGGCCTGGGCCTGGTGGGGACGGTGGTGCTTGCCTCGCTTGCCCCTTGGCTCGCGGGTGTGGTGCTGAAGGTGCCGGAAGGGATGCGGTCCGAGACGAGTGGGGCCTTCGTGCTGATCGCCCTGGCGTTGCCGCTCGTCATCGGTACCGCGGGGCTGCGCGGGGTGATGGAAGCGCACCAGCGGCTCGGGCTGGTCAACATCGTACGCTCGTCGGCGGGAGTGTTCACGCTGGCAGGGCCGTTGCTCGTGCTGCCGTTCTCGCACAGCCTCGTGCCGGTAGTCGGGGTGATCTTCGTGGGGCGGTTCGTGTCGTGGGCGCTGCACGTGTGGCTTTGCCTGCGGACGGTGCCCGGGATGCGCAAGGGGTTCGCTCTCTGCCCGGGGCTGTGGAAGCCGCTGATCACATATGGCGGCTGGATGACGGTGGCCAACGTCATCAACCCGCTCATGGTGCAGATGGACCGGTTCCTGGTGGGGGCCCTGGTCTCAACCGTCGCGGTGGCTTACTACACGACGCCATATGAGTTAGTGACGAAGTTCTGGTTCATCTCGAACGCCATGCTCGGGGTGGTCTTCCCGGCGTTCGCGACCAGCTTCGTGCAGGACCGAGGGCGTACGGCCCACCTGTTCGGACGCGGGGTGAAGTACGCGTTCCTGACGCTCTTCCCGCTTGTGCTGGGGAGCGTTGCGCTGGCGCCGGAGGTCCTGGCGGTTTGGCTCGGGGGCGACTTCGCCCAGGAGAGCGCGCCGGTGATGCGCTGGCTTGCGCTGGGGGTGCTGCTCAACGGGTTGGCCCAGGTTCCCTCCGCGCTCTTGCAGGGGGTCGGCCGGCCGGACCTGACGGCGAAGCTGCACCTGATCGAGCTGCCCCCTTACCTGGTCGCCGCCTGGTTCCTGATCGCCGGGCGGGGCATTGAGGGGGCCGCGCTGGCGTGGACGGCGCGCACGGCGTTCGACCTCGTGCTGTTCTTCTGGGCGTCGCGGGTGGTCCTGCCGGAAGGCACTACGGTGGTCCGTTCCCTGTTGCGGGCCTTGGGGCTCGGGCTGCCGGTCTTGGCCGTGTGTGCCCTACCGGCGCGCGTCGAGGTGCGGGCGGCCTTGCTCCTGGTTGCGCTTAGCGGCTTCGCGGCCATTGTCTGGAAGCGCGCGTTGTCGCCCGGTGAGAAGGGCCTGGTCCTGAGCAGGCTGGCCCCATCGTGGGCTGGTGCCGGGTTGGAGACGCCCCGATGAAGACCTTGAACGTTTGCCTGTATACGCCGACTTCCAGCGGCGGGCACGCGCTCTACACCAAGGAGCTGCTGACGGCCGTCGCCGAAGCCGGGGCGGACCGCGGCGTCGCGGCCGAGCTCGTCACGTGCGAGGACCTCGAGGACGGGCTTTGGACCGAGGCTTATCCGATCCATGCGATCCTGCCTCACCTCCGGCCCCGGAGCGCGTTCCGGAGCTCCGCCGCGTGGCTGGCGTCGCGCCTCGCATACTACTCGCGCCGCGAGGGGATGTTCCTCGACTGGGTGACTCGCCGCGGCGGCGTGGACGTCGTACATTTCCAGGAGTACACCCCCTGGCTCGCGCCGAGGCACTGGCGCGCCCTGCGCCGGCGCGGCGTGCGGACGATTTATACGGTTCACAACATCCTTCTGCACGGCTACAAGAACGCCCTCCACAAGGTAGTCCGCGACTCGTGTCTGCGAGCAGGCTGGCGGGAGTGTGATGCGCTCCTGGTTCACACCGAGGGGCTGCGGGAGAAACTGGCGGACTTCCTCGGTCCGGGACACCCGCCGATTCATGTGACGCCGCACGCCGTCTGGAGCCGGGGTGGTCCCCAGGAGCCGATCGAGGTAGAGCCCAGTTCCGCGCGGACTCGGCTGCTCTTCTTCGGGGTGGTCCGGCAAAACAAGGGGCTGCACATCCTCCTGCGTGCGCTCGGTCGCTTGCCCAACTGCGACCTGACGGCTGCCGGCGAGATCGAGAACGACGGCTACCGGGACCGTATCCGGGAGCTCTCCGGGCACCTGGCCCCGGGCCGCTTCGAGCTGATCGACCGCTACGTCAGCGAGGACGAGGTGCCCGGGCTGTTCGCGTCGAGCCGCCTGGTCGTGTTGCCGTACACCTCGTTCGCCGCCCAGAGCGGCGTGCTGCACCTGGCCCTGGCGCATGGTCGGCCGGTGGTCGCGTCGGACATTGGCGGCATGGGCGAGTGCGTGCGCAACTGGGGGATCGGCCAGGTCGTCGCGCCCGACGATGACGTGGCGCTGGCTGCCGCGATTCAAAAGGCGCTGGAACCCTCGGCTTATCGTGACGCGGTCGATGCGACCTTGCGGGTCCGTCGCGACCTGACCTGGGAACGCATGGCCGAGGCCACGATCGACGTCTACCGGGCGGTGGCGTCATGAGGCCCGGCGACCGGGGGGACGGAGAGACGCTGTCCTCGTTCCCAGGCTCTGCGCCCGGATTTTCCCACGTCAACGAGACGCAGAGCGTCCGGGACCGAGCTCCCACGCCGAGCGTGGGAGCGAGAGCACATCCGGCTCTCAGTTCCCACATGAGTGCCGCGCGCACGTGGCCTCGCATCGCGGCCTGGATCTTCGCTTTCACCTGCTTCCTCCCCTACCCAGCGCTCGCGATCGGCAGCAACACGGGCCTTCAGATCAGCCAGCTTCTCGCGCTGGCCGCTGCTCCGCTGCTCTGCCTGCGCGCACCGGGCCGTTCCTTCCGGGCCTTGGTCCTGATTTTGGTCCCCATCGCGGTCTCAGCCTTCGTCAACCTGATCTCCGGTGCGACGCTCTCGCCGGACCTCCTCCCGAAGGAGGGAGTCGCGATGGCGCTGGCCCTGGGTGTCCTGTGGCCGGCCGAGTGGGTCGCCCGGCGGGACCTGTTCCGGTTTGCCCTGTCAGCGGCCTGCGCGGCGATTTTGTTCCACGCGATGATCGGGCTCTACCAGGTCTACGGCTTTGCGCACGACGAGTTTCCGCTCTTGTTCCTCTACAAGAACCCCTCGTTCAAGCCGATGGAGAGCTGGAGCGAGGTTTACGCTCTCTACATCAAGCGCCCGTGCGGCCTGTTTCCCGAACCGTCGGCGATGACCGCGTCGCTCGGTCCCTGGGTGGTGCTGCTGGCGGGACTGCTGCTCGATGCCCGCCTGGCGCGCGGGCTCCGCTGGCGCGGAGGGCGTCTCGCCTCGGCGGCGCTTGGGCTCGGTTTCCTGCTCATTGCGCTGTCGCGGTCGGGCGCGACGTTCGTGATCATGGCGGCGGTGGCCCTCTTCTGTGCAGCGCAGGCCCCGAGCTGGCTCCGTACGTTCGGCCCCGGCAAGCTCGCCGCGGTGGCCCTTGTGCTTGTCGCGGCCTTGGCCTCGGTCGGGTATGGCGCCATCCGCCTCACCGAGGGGTTCGAGGAGCGGGTCGAATCCTCGTGGGGGCTGCGGGCGCTCTCGATCCACGCCGGCCTCACCGCCAACACCGACCCCGCCGGCCTCGCCTTCGGCGTCGGCCCCGGCCACTCCACCCCCGTCCTCAGGCGTGCCTTGTCCTGGGTGCGGCTGCCGGACGACCAGGACGACCTGGCCGTCTTCAGCCTGGCCGTCTGCTACTACATGGAGACCGGGTTCCTCGGCGCCCTGGCCCTCTCGGCGGTGCTCGCGATGGTGCTGACAGCCGTCGTCCGTTCGGGGGCGCGCCTGCTCGGCTTCTGTACGCTCGGCACCTGGCTCTTCTCGGTCGGCGCGACGACGAGCTATATCGCCCTGTCCCCGCTCTGGCTGTTCCTCGCGGCGCTCCTATCCTGGGACCGCCTGTTCCCGGCGACGACGGAGGTCGCCCGCGATGAAAATTAAGATCTTACACATCATCAATAGCTTCGAATATGGCGGCGCTGAGTCGATGCTCTGCAACCTCCTCTCCTGCGTGGACCGGGGGCGGTTCGAGCCGGCGGTCGTCTCGTTGATCGACGACCTGCGCGTCGCCGGGAGCATCACCGACGCGGCAATCCCGCTGTCTGTGCTGGGGATGAAGCCGGGCGTACCCGACCCTCGCGGCGTGGCTCGCCTGGCGCGGCTTTTGGGGAAGGTGCGGCCGCACCTGATCCAGACCTGGATGGACCACTCGAACCTGATCGGCGGGCTCGCCGCCCGGCTGTCGGTGCGGGCCCCGGTGGTCTGGGGCGTTCACCACTCGAACCACATCCCGGGCCTGACGAAGCGGACCACGCTCATGACCGTCGCCGCCTGCGCGCGGCTGTCGCGGCGCCTCCCCGCACGGATCGTCTGCTGCTCCGAGTCGGCCCGTACAGCGTACGTCGCACGCGGCTTCGCGGCCGAGCGGATGACGGTCATTCCCAACGGCTTCGACACCGACGTGTTCCGCCCCAACCCAGAAGCCCGCGCGGAGGTGAGGCGCGAGCTTGGCGTGGCCTCCGAAACTCCGCTGGTCGGGCTCGTCGCCCGGTACGACCCGTTCAAGGACCACGCGAACTTCCTCCGCGCGGCTGCGATCGTTGCCCAACACCTGCCGCACGTCCGCTTCCTGCTCTGCGGCGATCGGATCGACTCGGGCAACGGCACCTTGATGGGGCTGATCGAGGCCCTGGGGCTCCAGGACCGCTGCCACCTGCTGGGCCCCCGGCGCGACGTGCCGCGGCTCCATGCAGCGCTCGACCTCCTCGTCTCGTCCTCCGCCAGCGAGGCCTTCCCGCTGACGATCGGCGAAGCGATGGCCTGTGGCGTCCCTTGTGCGGCGACCCACGTCGGCGACTCGGCTGCGATCGTGGGCGAGACGGGCCGCGTGGTGCCGCCGGGTGACCCGCAGGCACTCGCCGCGGCGTGCGAGGCGCTCCTACGTCTCGAGCCGGCCGAACGCGAATGGCTCGGCTGGGCCGCGCGGCAGCGGATCCAGGACCGCTTTAGCCTGGGGGCGATCGCCGTCCGTTACGAGGCGCTTTACGCGGCCCTCGCGGCCGGTGAGCCCCGGCCGGAGTTCCCGGTCAACTCCCCAGCGCTGGGCGCGGAGGTGGTCACGTCATGAACGGACGCCCGCTCAAAGTCTTGATGATCGCCGAAGCCTGCGGAGGCGGGGCAGGGCGGCACGTGCTCGACCTGTCCGAGGGGCTGCTCGCACGGGGCTGCGACGTCCATCTGCTCCACTCCCCTGGCCGGACCGACGCCTTCTTCCGCGAGCGGCTGGGCAGGCTCGGGGCCCTGAGGCACGCGAGCTACCCGCTGCGCAGGGGTATCCACCCGGCCGACGTCGCCGCGGCGCACTGGGTGCGCCGCTACATCCGCGAGCACGGCGCGTTCGACGTCATCCACGGCCACAGTGCCAAAGGGGGGGCACTGGCCCGCCTCGCGGCCTGGCGGCTCCAGACGCCGGTCTTCTACACCTTGCACGGGTTCATCGCCATGGACCCGAGCG
>JARLIH010000248.1 GCA_031291845.1 Isosphaeraceae bacterium
CCGAAGTGGCGGCCGATGGCAGCGGTGTAGAGGCCAGGGTTGATGCCGGCGAAGAGGACGATGAGGTTCTTGGCGACGAGATCCGGGACGAGTTTGTTGCGCGCGGCGAGGATCTGGGCTTTGGTGGGTTTCCACGGGGTGGGCAACGTCCGATTCATAATTCTCACGTCATCCGTTCCACCCACTGGGCCCGCCACGCCGGGGGCTCGAACGGCTCGGCGAAATACTGCGTCTCGCGCACTACCTTGCCGGCCTGGAATTCCATCATGCTTACTGTGTTGATGCGACCCCCGTCATAGGCGATCACATACTCGGTGACCCAGAGCTCACCCCCGCCGACGATCCGTCGGACGACAAAGCCCGACGGCCTGGCCGGATGCTGGCTGCGAAGGGCTTGCACGTTGTGCCGTCCGCGGACCCGCTCCCCCGACTGTGGATACTCGACGACGGCATCGTCGTTATAGATCTCGTGTTCCGCGTCCTGATCCCCCACTCTCGACGCCTCCCAATGCCTCTCCAGGGCCGCACGGATTTCTCGATCGTCCATCACTGCCCCCCTGCCATGGACTACACCTCTGACTGTCTTCCCGGGGACGATCTTAGTCCAGCCTGATACTCGCGTCCGACCACCCTGAATAATTCGGTCTCGGCTTCCCTTCGCCATCGGAATGAACCCGAGAAGACTGGTCTCCACAACGGAACTAAACCGGACCCGCAACTTGATTCCTTCTTGACGTAACGGGTGATCCGGAGCCACGCCGGGAAGCCGTGGGGCGTGGCAGCCTCGGGAGCCGCCTCGGGACCGACGGGCACCTGCGGCCGGCCGAATACGGCCCATTGCACGTAGGCCGAGGCGACGGGGAGCAGGACCGCCGCGAGGAGCATCACTCGTCGACTTCTCAAGGATAAGCTCCTATCGTAGGTGGTCTGGGGAGCTCGGCGCTCGCTCGACACCTCGAAGGCCCAAGCCTGAAAACTTGAACGCTCATCTGTGGGAGTGATTGCCGCCTTAACCTCCGTTCGCTCTCGGAATGAACCCGGGAACTCCGGTCTCTACTACGGCATTAAACCGGACCCGCGACTTGATTCCCTCACTAATCTCACGCATAGCGTCTTGAGGAAGCGTGGAGACTTCAAAGTTCTCCTTGATCCGGCTGGGGGTCTTCGAGGTGGTCAGGAGGGCCGTCCCGCGCTGGATGGCCCAGGCGAGCAAGACCTGCGCCGGGGTCTTGTTCACTCGCTTGGAGATAGCGGTAATGACAGGATCTTCCAGCAAGTTGGGCTCGCTACTATGCCCCAGCGCTGCGAACGCCTGGAACACGATGCCGTTCTTTCTGCAATAGTCCAAAAGCTCCCATTGCGGGAGATACGGATGGGATTCGACGTGAACGACTGCGGGCTTGATCCTCCCCGCATCAAAGATTTCTTTCGTCTGAGCCAGGCTGATGTCGGATAAACCGATGGCCTTGCACTTACCCTCGTCCACGAGACCCTCCAACGCCCTCCATGTATCCAGCAACGTCACCCCTTCATCATAAATCACGTTGCCGTTCGCATCCCTCGGGTCTTGCTCGTCTCCAGGTTGGAAGGCAAAGGGGGTGTGGATGAGATAGAGATCGACGTAGTCGAGTTGGAGTTTCTTGAGACTGGCCTGGAAGGCGGGTTTGACGCGTTCAGGTCGATGATTGTTATTCCAGAGTTTCGTGGCGATAAACACGTCCTCCCGCTTGATCTTCCCTGCCGTGAACACCTCATGCATCGCTTCGCCGACCTCTTTTTCATTTCGATAGCGTTCCGCAGCGTCGAGCAGGCGAAATCCTGCCTCCAGCGCCGCCTTGGTCGCGGTTCTGGTTGCGATGGGGTCGGGAATCAGTGTGCCAAAGCCGAGGGCCGGGATCGCACCGGCTCCGTTGTTGAGGACTATCTTCGTATCGCGAAGGTTGTCGCTCTCCACCATTGTTCCATCCCTCCGAATACCGAGCCCTGCGATGTCCGGCCGCTGACGCTCCCGGCTTGCCTGTTCGATCAAACCCATCCGTCCTTCGGCCCCTCGGCACCGAACCAGTGTTCCGTGATCACTTTCTTTCGCGTGTAGAAAGCAATCGCGTCAGCACCCTGCGCATAGAGATCACCGTACATCGAATTCTTCCAGCCGCCGAACGGAAAGAACGCCATCGGCGCCGGCACGCCGAGATTGATGCCGAGCATCCCGGCCTGGATGCGTTCGCGAAAGATGCGGGCCGCTGCGCCGGATTGCGTGAAGAGGGAGCACGTGTTGCCGTATCGGCTGCGGTTTGTCAACGTGATCGCCGCGTCCAGGTCCGGGGCCCGCATCACGCTCACCACCGGGCCAAAAATCTCCTCCCGGCCGACGAACATCTCCGGTGTCACATTGTCGAAGATCGTCGGCCCGAGGAAGCAGCCGCGCGGCCTGTGGGGGACGGTTTGGCTGCGGCCGTCGAGGCGAAGCAGGGCTCCCTCCGTCACCCCGCGCTCAATCGCAGCCCGGATCCGCTTCTCCTCCTTCAGGTTCACCACGGGACAGAGCGTCGCGGTGTCGTCCAGGCCGTCTCCGAGTTTGAGTTCACCCGCCGAGCGGATGAAGGCATCGACGACGGCGTCCTGTCGCACTGGATCGCCGACCACCACCAGCACGCTCCCGGCAAGACAGCGCTGTCCCGCGGAGCCGAAGCACGATCCAATCAGGGCCGGCAGGCTGCGCTCCAGGTCGGCATCGGGCAGGACGATGAGATGGTTCTTCGCTCCGCCGTGTGACTGAACACGCTTGCCGTGCGCCGCCGCGGAGCTGTAGACCGACTCCGCCACTGCCGACGTGCCGACGAAGGAAACCGCCTGGACATGCGGGTTGGCGATGAGCCGTTCGCTTACTTCTTTGCTCCCCTGCACCACGCCGACCACACCCGGTGGCAAGCCGGCATCAGTGAACAGCTCCACGAGTCGTGTGCCGGTGAGCGGTGCCTTCTCGGCAGGCTTGAGGACGAACGTGTTCCCGCTGGCGACGGCGATCGACATCATCCACAGCGGAATCAAGGCCGGGAAATTGAAGGGCGGGATGCCGACCACCACACCCACAGGTTCGCGGATGGCATGGCAGTCGACGTCCCGCGAAATGTCGGTCAGAGTCTGCCCCATCAACTGGGAGGGAACGCCGCAGGCAAATTCGACGACGTCAAGCCCGCGCCGCAGCGCGGCGCGAGCCTCGCTCAACAGCTTGCCGTTTTCGCGGACGACGCCGTGTGCCACGTCCGAGAAGTGCGTTTCCAGCAGGCCCCGGAACTTGAACAGGACATGAGCCCGATCCGGCGCCGGAGTGGCGCGCCAGCCCGGGAAAGCACGGGCGGCGGCAGCGCATGCCGCGTCCACCTGCTCCGGCGCGGCCTCGCGCACCGGCGCCAGCATCTCGGCCGTGTCCGCCGGATTGTAGATGTCGCGGCTCGTGTTCCCAAGGCCCTCGACCCAGGTTCCGCCGATCAGGTTTAGCGCGGAAGCCGAACGCGAGGATGTTTCAGGCGACCGATCGGGGACAGCAATGGTGCTCATGAAGTCCTCCGGAAGCCGGAGAGTCTGTTCACGGACGTTCTGTCGAGGCCGCTCAGTCTGCTGTCGAGCGGACAGGGGAGCGGTCGGTTCAGCGATCCACCACGCTCATGTCCTCGTAGCGCCCCCCGCTCGCCGCGCCTTTTGGTGCGGCCTCGTTGATCCGGTGCAGGTCCTCGGGCGTCAGGTTGATCCCGAGCGCGGCCACGTTCTCCTCCAGGTTCTTGCGGCGCTTGGTTCCGGGGATGGGGAGAACCCCCTCCTGAGCCAGGAGCCACGCCAGAGCCAACTGGGCCGGCGTCACCCCCTTCGTGGCGGCGATCTCCTTCACACGGTCCACGAGTTCCAGGTTCTTCTGGAAGTTCTCTCCCTGGAACCGCGGCCTGTGCCGACGCCAGTCGTCCTCTGGCAGATCCTCGAAACGTCGCAACTGGCCCGTGAGGAAGCCGCGGCCGAGTGGGCTGTACGCGACGTAGCCGATGCCCAGTTCCCGGACGGTGGGGATGAGTTCGTCCTCCGGGTCGCGGCTCCACAGCGAATACTCGGTCTGCAGGGCGGAGATCGGGTGTACGGCATGCGCCCGTCGGATGGTCGCGGGCGCCGCCTCGCACAGGCCGAGGTAACGCACCTTCCCCTGCCGCACCAGCTCCGCCATCGCACCGACGGTCTCTTCAATGGGGACGGCTGGATCGACACGGTGCTGGTAGTAGAGGTCGATGTGGTCGACCCCCAACCGCTGGAGCGAGCCGTCGCAGGCCTCGCGCACGTGCTCCGGCCGCCCGTCTATGCTCCCTCCCCCCCTACCGTCCGTGCCGCCCACGAAGCCGAACTTCGTGGCCACCCTCACTTCGTCACGCCGACCGCGGATCGCCTTGCCGACCAACTCCTCGTTGGTGAACGGGCCGTAGGCGTCCGACGTGTCGAGAAGATTGATGCCCAGGTCCAGGGCCCGGTGGATGGTCGCGACGGACTCGGATTCGTCGGCCGGTCCGTATGCATCGCTCATACCCATGCAGCCGAGTCCCATCGCGGAGACGGTCAAACCCTGCTTGCCGAGTCGTCGGGGCTCCATGTGCGTCCTCCTCGTGAGGCGTGCTCTCCCTACGTCGTGATTTCGTAGCAGTGCGTCGACCGCGTTATTCGGGGTCTTCCCTGGGGCTCCCCCCGAACGCGCATTGGACACTGACGGATGCTCGTATGCAAGGAAAAAATGGTGGGCCCGGAGCGGTGGAGCGGTCTGGCTCGATTGACCCCCGGGCCGCCTGCTAAGCATGGATTATAGATGGCATATTTACATAATAGGTTCATAGTATGTTAAGATCTGTACTCGTGAATATTTCTAAGCTCTCCTCGCCCCGCTGGCGAGCCGTTCCTTCCCGGTACTCGTCTTCCCAAGATCCGTACTGGGCGTTGCCCTTCCCAACTGGCCGGTTCTCCTTCCTGACGTCGACGAGGTTGATGAAGACATCCTCGGAGCGGATGCCCGGTGCCGTTGCGAGCCCGTCAACGGTCGCCTTGTAGAGTAGAGCGCCTTCTTCCGGTCGACCGTCCGGCCCTCGTTTCAAGTGATCGGGATGATGACCAGCTCGTCGCTGCGGTCGATGCCGAGATAGCCCGCATCGAAGAGGAAGCTGTCGGCGTCGTGTTCGCTCACGACCTGGAAGCGAGCGTTCGCCGGCACCCCCGCGCCGGCAACCACCGTCTCATAGACGACGCGGCCGATCTCCTGGAGGTAGGTCACGTCCTTGGCCTTGTGCAAGTCAATTCGAACCTCGTGCTCGCCGTTCTGCTGGCGCCGGGGTCCTTCGGGCCCAGGAGCGCGCGGGCCGCGAGCTCGATTTTGAGGCCGTTTTTCGTATCGATCCCGATGGCTCGGTCCATCGCCTCGAGACCACCGCCCACAGGCCCAACGGCCTGGCCGTAAGCCCCGATGGAAGGAAACTTTATGTCGCCGACGCCGGGCCGGCACGGCAGGTCTTGCTGGCCCTCGCCCTCGACCCCCGGGGCAATGTCCGGAACCCCCGCGTGCTGCACGATTTCGGCCGGGGACGCGGGATCGACGGCATGACGGCGGGCGACGACGGACGCATCGTCGCGACGGCCGGGCAAGGCGAGCTCGGCGGCGTTTACGTGTTCGGGCCGGAGGGGAAAAAGCTTGCGTTCATCCCCGTTCCCGAGCCCCCCACGAATGTTGAGTTCGGCGATGAGGACGGCAAGACCCTGTATATCATAGCCGGGAAGCGCCTGTACCGGATCAAGACCACGATGAAGGGATACCGTCTCTGGACCCCGCCTCGGTCGTAGAGCGTTAAGCTGCGGAAGGTACGAAGGTCCGATGAATGATTGATTAAGATCACGGTTCCTTCGGCGCGAATTCCTCCTCGATTTGAAGCAATCGCTCTTCCGAAAAAACGCCAGATGGCGTGAAATCCCGCGGTGCGCTGGGCCGCTCCGGCGCTCGCCCGATTGGCGGTGCCAAAGGAAGATGAAGACAAGGAGGTCACGTGGACGGCAGCCTATTCGTGCAGCCGAGAGGGCGCAGGCTCCTGCTGGCTGCGCTCCTGGCCGTGGCAGCCTTGATGCGGCTCTACCACTTCCAGACGCCGCTGGTCGACCAGTTGTACGTCAAGCAGGTCCACGTTGCCAACCACGCCCGGAACATCGCGAGTCCGTCGTGGAACCCGCTTCGCTTCAGCTTCGACTTCCTCGACGAGCGCGGCGACCGGATGGTGCTGACGGAGGAGGTCCCGCTCTATAACGGCCTCGTCGGCGCGACCTACAGCCTGTTCGGCGAGCACGAGTGGCTCGGGCGGGTCTGGAGCCTGCTGGCGACCCTGGTCACCATCCTCGCCCTTTACGACCTCGTCCGGCGCGAGTTTGACGTCGAAACAGGGCTCGTCGCGGCCTTCCTCTTCGCCATGTCCCCGCTCTCGATCTTCTACGGCCGGGCGCTGCTCCCCGACCCCTGGATGACGGCCAGTATGGTGCTCTGCGTCGGCGCGTACCGGCGCTACCTCGACGAGGGAGAGCAACACCGCTGGCTCGCGGCGGCGGCCCTGGCAGGCCTGTCGGCGGCCATGTTCAAGACCTTCGGCCTGCTCGTCCTGGTGCCCCTGGCCGACATGGCCTATCGACGCGGCGGCTGGCGCGCCTGGTTCAGCCCGCGGTTCTTGCTGCTGGTTGCCGCGATCGTGGTGCCGATCGCGGTGTGGATTGTCGGGGTTTTCGTGCGCGTGCCCAACCCGACCGCCCACACCACCTATTTCTTCTGGCAATCCCCCGGTTCGCTGTGGCACCACCGGCTGTACGTGCGGCTGACCTTCGGGATGTTCTTCAACGACTGTGGGCCGGTGGCGACGATCTTGATCGTGCAGGGTATTCTCGGGGCCTTGCTCGGGAAGGAACGCTCCCGGCCGCTCTGGGGCTGGTCGGCCGCGGGCATTGTCTACCTGTTTGCCTTCGCGCCGAAGCTGATGGACCACGACTATTACGAGCTGATCGTCCTCCCCGTCCTCGCGACCTGGGGCGCGCTGGGCTGGCACGTGGCCAAGCGCATCGTGCAGCGGCGCATAGGCACGGCGGTCTGGACGGGAGCGGCGACTGTGGCCCTCGCGACCGTCATCCAATCGCCGCTCATCATGAAAGCCAAGTACGACCTGGAGATCGGTCATGTGATCGTGGCCGAGCGACTCAAGGAGCTCTGCTCGCCGACGGGCCGAGTCGTCGTAATCGGCCAGCGCATCGGGTGGCCCGAAGTGCATTACTGCGGTCACCAGGGGTGGGTCGAGCAGTGCTATATCCTGCCCAGGGACTGGCGAGAGCGGTTCGAGAAGTACCGAAGCCTCGGGGCCGAATATGCGGCGGTGTACTTCGACCCGACCGTGACACCCGGCCAGCGTGCGAGCTTCCAGCCGTTGCTGGCGGAGCTGCCCGTGGTCGAGCACGAGTCCGGCCCCTGGTTCCGCCGGAAAAAAACGTGCGAATACTACATCCTGGACCTCCGGGGGCAATCACCAGCCCTCACGGCTCGTCCTCAGGAAAGACGTTAGAGCGGTTCCTACGAAGAGGAGCGGCGCTCGATCATCCGCCAGACCTCGTCACCCCACCGGAGACCGGGACGATGGAACGTCCTGCCGAGATCGTTGGAGAGGCGCAACTCTCCCGCGCGACGTTGCACGGCCGCCTGACCGCCCCGCAGCCTGAGTCGAAGCCTCCCGTCGGGCGGAAGCCCCGATGGCTCTGGTTCGGGTTGCTGGCCGTGTGCCTCGCCGCGGGTGCTCTCGGTGCCTGGCGGGCCGCGACGCCCTCGAAGCCCCCGGAACCGACGAGCCTGGATGACGGCCGACGCGTGAAGGACTTCGCGCTGGCCGACACGAAGGGGGTCCTTCACTCAGCCGGCGAGTGGGCGGGCCGGCCGGCGGTGGTGCTTTTCTTCCTCGGAACGGAGTGTCCGGCGTCGAACGCGTTCGCCCCGGAGATGAAGCGGTTGGCGGAGGTGTATGGACCGAAGGGGGTGGCCTTTTATGGTCTGCATCCCGACCCGGACGTCACGGCTGAGGCCGCCGCGAAGCATGCCGCGGACTACTCGCTCCGTTTTCCGATCTTGCTCGACCACGACCAGAGCGTCGCGCGGCAGGCGGGGGTGCGGGTCACGCCGGAGGCGGTCGTCCTGGCGCCGGAGGGGCACGTCCTGTACCGGGGCCGGATCGACGATCGGGTCACGCCGGACGGCAAGCACCGCGATACGCCCGCCGCGCGCGAGCTGATGGCGGCCCTCGACGCCGTGCTGATCGACGAGATGCCCACGATCACGCGCACCCGGGCATTCGGCTGTCCACTGCCGCCACCGGACGAGGTTTCAGTGGCCGACGAGATGCCGGTCACGTTCAACAAGCACGTCGCGCCGATCTTGTGGAAAAACTGCGCGGGGTGTCACAGGCCGGGGGAAGTCGGGCCCTTCCCGCTGCTCACGTACAAGGATGCCGCGAAGCGAGCTGAGTTCCTCCGGGAGCTCACGTCGAGCCACCGCATGCCGCCGTGGAAGCCCGACCCGAGCCACGGAGTGTTTGTCGACGACCTGCGGCTCTCGGACAAGGAGATCCGGACCCTGGGCCGTTGGGCCGACGCAGGTGCACCCGAGGGAGACCCGGCCGACCTGCCGCCGATGCCCAAGTTCGCCGACGGGTGGGGGCTCGGCGAGCCGGACCTGGTCATGAAGATGCCCGAGACTTACAAGGTGGTCGACGGCTCGGGGGACATCTACCAGGCGTTCGTCCTGCCGTTGCCGATCGAACGGCAGCGGACGGTCGTCGCGGTGGAGTTCCGGCCCGGGAACCGCAAGGTCGTGCACCACGCGCGGGTCTTCCTCGACAAGGGGGACGAGATGAAGCGCCGGGACGACGCGGAACCGGGTCCAGGCTTCCGGTCCTGGGGAGGCGTCGACATCCAGCGCCCCGGGCTGGCGGAGTGGATCCCGGGCACGACTCCGCGTTACTGGCCCGAAGGGACCGGCAAGGTGCTGGAGCCGGGCACGAACCTCGTGCTGATGATCCACTACCACCCGATCGGCAAGCCCGAGCTCGACCAGTCGAGCATCGGCCTCTACTTCCGCGAGACTCCGCCGACCCGGTTGATGGCCAGCGTTCCGCTCTCGACGGCCAAGATCGACATCCCCCCCGGCGACAAGCGCCATAAGATTTCGCTCGTGGCGACGATGCCGGCCGATGCCCACGCGTACGGCCTGATCCCCCACGGGCACTTCCTGATGCGCGAGATCAAGCTGATCGCCGCGCTCCCGGACGGCCGCAACGTGCCGATGCTCTGGATCAACGACTGGGACTTCAACTGGCAGGGGCAGTACCGGTACGTCAAGCCGATGAAGCTGCCGAAGGGGACGAAGCTGTACCTCGACGCCTATTACGACAACTCGGCCGATAACCCGAGCAATCCCCACTCGCCACCCCGGCGCGTCCGCTTCGGGCCCGGCAGCGCCGACGAGATGCTCGGCTGTCACGTCCAGGTGATCGCCGACACGCCGGCTGACTTCCAGGTCATCAAGCAGAAGTGGCCGCTGGGGCTGTGAGCGCGCCGCGTTGGCCGGACCTACTCGAGGCCTTGGCGGTTCGTTCTCGTCCCCACCACGTTCACCCCGCTACCGATGACGAGGTCGTGCCCGTATGCCCAGTCGTAGAGCCTTCCCGAGCGAGCGGGTGAAAGCTCTTGCAAATCGTCGTATCCCTCTTCCTGAAACCACCGCTTCAACTCCTCGACCGTGTGGTGCGACTGGTACTTGGGGGCGTACCAGTCGAACGTGTCGCACACGCGGAGCGTCCAATCGGGGTGGTTCGAGAAGTTGACGACCTTGTTCAGAAGCTTGTTCAGGACCGGCACGCCGCCGAGCAACGCCAGCCCCACGCAAGCGGGCTCCAGCACACGCGCGGGGAGCCGCATCGAGACGGCGCGCAGGGCTGAGTTGATCCATTCCTGGGGCAGCGTGTTCCTGCGGTAGAGCCAGACGGCCAACCGGCCCCCCGGCTTGACCCGCCGCGCGACTTGCGCGAACGCCCTGCGCGCGTCGGGGCTGTGGTGGAGCACGCCGATCGAGAAGGCGAAGTCGAAGGCCCGTTCGGCCAGGGGGAGGTCGAGGAGGTCGGCCTGCACGATCGACGCGTCCGGCAGCCCCTCGCACAGCGCGAAGGCCTTGTCGACGGCAGTGCTCAGGTCGACTCCGACGACCCTCGCCCCGTGCCGCGCGACGAGCTTGGTATAACGTCCGCCCCCGCATCCCGCGTCGAGCACGAGCTGTCCGGCGAGTTCCCTGGGGTGGACGCCCGTCTTGACCAGGAACGTCGCCTCGTCTTCCTCGGGGCGCTCCACGTCGTACCGGTTCCACTGGCGGCCGAAGCTGGCGGCGTATGATTCCCCGGCAAGCCGCGGCACGCCCCCCTGCACCGGGAACGTCGCACCGCAGACGCGGCAACGGAGGGAGTCCGGCCCTTCGGCGTGGTCGAGTGCTCCGCGACACCGCGGACAGCAAAGCAGGTCGAGCAAATCGGTCTGGGTGGTCAAGCCTGGGATCCCCGAGCGGTCCGACGACGGTCCAACGAGAGAGCCATTCTAGCGATGTCCGCACCGGCGCGGCAGCCGCTGTTCGCGAGGGTGCCGTTGCTCTGGTTGCTGTGCCCCTCAATGATAGGATGTTGGGAGTCGTCGTTTCGCGTCTCGGAGTACACCGTTGCCAGCCCCTTGGGTCGAGCGAATTTCCGGTCAACTCAGGCGTTGGCGCGACGCGGGAACTGGCTCGCGCTGGGTGGTCGCCGTCTCGGGCGGGAGCGACAGCGTGGGTCTGCTGCGGGTGTTGCACGGCCTCGTTCCCGAACTGGGGCTGGACCTGTCGGTAGCCCACCTCGACCATGGCGCGCGGGGTGAAGCGGCTCGCTCGGACGCCGAATTCGTCGCGGACGTAGCCGGATCGCTCAACTTGCCGTTCGACCTCGGCCGTTGGTCTTCCTCGCGCTCCGCGCATTTCGAGTCGGATGCCCGGCGGGCGCGCTACGCGTGGCTGACCGAGGTCGCCGAACGCCGGGGAGCCACGGCCGTCGCGGTGGGACACACGCGGGACGACCAGGCCGAGACGATCCTCCACCGCATCCTGCGCGGGACCGGTCTCCGCGGCCTGGCCGGAGTGCCCCGCCGGCGTCGTCTGGGCGCGGGTGTCACCCTGGTCCGGCCGCTCCTGGATGTCTCCCGCGCGGAGATCCGGTCATACCTCGCGGCGCTTGGCCAACCATTCCACGAGGATGCGACGAACGCCGACCCGTCGCGCACTCGCGCGCGGCTCAGGCACGACCTCTTGCCCCGGCTCGAAGCGGATTACAACCCGAAGGTCGTCGAGGCTCTCATCCGCCTTGGCGCCCTCTCCGGCGCGGCCGATCGGGCGCGCCGCCAGGCTTGCGGCGCGCGGCTGCGCGCCCCCGCACGGGAGCTGGGGCCGCAGCGGATTACCCTCTACCGCCCGCCGCTCGCGCGCGCGAACGCCTTCGAGCGGGCCGAGGTCGTGCGGCTCGCCTGGCGCTGTGCGGGATGGCCGGAAGGAGCCATGCGGGCCGAACATTGGGAAAGGATCGCCGGGTTGCTCCGGACACGGTCCGGACGTGTCACCGTTGCCGGCGGCGTCGAAGCGGCGGCCCAAGGCGATGTTCTGGTCCTGGACCGGCCGTCCTGGTCCAAGCCTGCCACCTCGTTCCCGGCGCCCAGTTTGCCGCTGCCGCTCCCGGGTGAGGCCGGCTGGGCCGGTGGCCGCATTCTGGCGACCCTCGAGCCCGACGAAGCACGCGACGAGAGTGTGGACGTCGACGCCCTTGTCCTGCCCTTGTTCATCCGCGCACCGCGGCCGGGGGACCGGTTCGATCCGCTGGGCATGGCGGGCAACACCACGCCACTAAGCGACTTCCTCCGCGGCCGCCGCATCACGCGCGAACGGCGCACGAGTGTTCCGGTCGTCTGCGATCAAAAGGGGATCGTCTGGGTGGCCGGTCACCGCATCGCGCACCGAGTTCGCCTGAGAGACGATACGACAAGAACGGCCGGATTGCGGTGGGTCGAGGGCGACAACGAAGTCATCGTGTAAGGTGGGTCGACACACCTACGCCTGCAATTGGGGCGGCCGCGTAGGATCGACCGACGTTTCGGTTAAGCGTCCTCCGCGGTCCGGTTGCGATTGACGCCCCCCGGCATACGGCATACGATCGCCTGCCCCTTTCGACGCTCTTCCCGACTCCAATCCGATCTCCACGATTCCGAGCGCCCGCCCATGAGCGCTGATAGGCCCCGACTCCGCGCGATCGACCGAGCGGCGTCGCTGACGCTGGTGCTGGAATGGGCGTTAGGCCTGCGCGTGTTGGCGGCCGACGTCGTCCAGTGGCTCACCGAGCGTAAAGGAAAGCTGTGTCTCTTTCCCGACGCCGACATCTACTGGCACCTTGCCCGCACGATCCGCCAGGGCGAGCCCTTCGAGGTTGTGCTCTGGGGAGACTTGCCGCACTTTGCCCTGCGCACGCCGGGCTACCCGCTCTTCCTGGCGCTTTGCCAGGCCGTTTGCGGCGAGAGTCCGCTCGCCGTCCGGCTGGTTCAGGCGGTGATCGGCGCCGCGAGCGTCTGGCTCGTATTCCGGCTGACCCGGACGCTGGCGGCAGCCGATCGGGGGCTCGCCGGACCCTGGTCGACGCCGCTCGTGGCCGCCGCGCTCGCCGCAATCGACCCGTATTACGTCGGCACTGCGGCTCTGCTCCTTTCCGAAGCGGTCTTCATCCCGCTGATCGTCCTGTCGCTCTGGGGACTGGCGGTGCTCTGGGGTCCGCCGTCCAGTTCGAGGCCGGTCGCGACCGTTGCCTGGGCCGCGACGGTGGGCGCGGCGTCGGGGGCGGCGGTGCTCGTGCGCCCCTCGTGGGCCCTCTGCGTGCCGGCGCTGCTGCTGGCCTGGGTCGCGTTCAGCGGCCGCGGACACCGGCTTCGGGCCGTGCGGGGAGCGCTCATCGTTGCGCTGGCGGCGGCCGTGGTCATGGCGCCTTGGTGGGTCCGGAACGCGCGGGTCTTTGGCAAGTTCGTCCCCACCGCGCTCTGGATGGGGGCGAGCCTGTACGACGGTCTGAACCCACACGCCACGGGGGCGAGCGACATGGAGTTCGTCAACGAGCCCGATATCTGGCCGCTTGGCGAAGAGGCCCAGGACGCCGAGCTGCGCCGGCGTGCGGTGGCGTTCGCGCGTGCCAACCCGGGGCGGACCGCGCAACTGGCCGGCATCAAGCTGCTGCGGTACTGGAGCCCCTGGCCGAACGCGGAAACCTTGCGCTCACCCTGGGTCGCGGTGGCGTGGGCGATGTGGACGTTGCCCCTCTACGTACTCTGGGCGGCCGGCGCCTGGGACCGGCGGCGGGACGCCAGGGCGTTGGTCTTGCTGGCCGGGCCCTTGCTCTACTTTTGTGGCCTTCACATGATCTTCGCCGGGTCGATGCGGTACCGGATCCCGGGTGCAGTACCGGCGCTGGGGTTGGCGGCGATTGGCTTGCGCTCTTTGATCGAGCGCGGAACGCGGCGCGCAGCGGCTGAGGCTTGATCGGGATATGGACGTCTCCAAGGAAGGAGGGTCGAGCGATGCGCCTTCGAGTTCGTGTGGGGAAGGTGCTCTTCTGGGGGACGCTGCTTCTGCTTTGCACTCTGGCGGGGGCCCTGGGCTTTGCCTATTCCTACTACACCGACAGCGCCACGCTCCGGTCCCTGATCAAGGCCAAGGTCCCGCGCTACTTGCCGGCCGCGGAACTGGATCTCGGCACGGTCCGCGTGCGGCTGTTCTGGGGTGAAGTCAAGGTCACGCATGTCGCCGTCCGGCAGGTAATCGATGGCGCGAACTTTCAGGCGTTGCGCATCCCCTGGCTCCTGGTCAAGCACGACGCGAGGGCAATGCTCAAAGGACATTTCGAGCCGCGCGAGGTGATCCTCGCGCAGCCGACGCTACGGCTCTGCCGACGGCGGGATGGGACGTGGAACTTCCAGGGCTTGCTCGCCGACCCTTGGCCGGTGCCGCGGGTCAAGGAAACGCCGCCGGTCGTGATCCAGAACGGTACGATCGAACTGGTCGATGTCGCCGGGCCGACCCAGGGCACGTCGATCGCAATCCTCCGCGACGCATCCATCAGGCTCGAATCTGGAGGAGGGCGCGTCCTGAAGTTCGAGGGGACGGCCAAGGGAGAAGTTTTCGACCACCTCAACTTGAGTGGCACGATCGACCTCGATTCGGGGCAAATCGATGTCGGCGGAGACCTCACCCGGCTGGTGGCATCCGACAAGCTCTTCGGGCGACTGCCCCCCCTTGTGCGTGACGCCGTCGCGAAAGTCGGCCTGAGCGCGGGCGAGGTCGACCTCGACGTGAACCGCGTGACCTATGACCCGAGAGCGGCCTCGAAGCTGTCGTACGCGCTCTCCGGCCGCCTGCGCGCGGGAGTATGGAGCTGCCGCAAACTCCCCTTTACGATCAACGACCTGACCGCCCGGTTTTCCCTCCGCAACGGCGACCTCATCATTGCGGACGCGTACGGCACGAACGGGTCGACGACCGTGCGCGGGCAAGGGAATGTCGCGCTGCGGAGTTCGCCCGAGCCGCCGCTCGACCTGCACGTCGATATCGGCGAGCTGGAGTTGGACGAGCGGCTCCGGAAGTGGCTGCCGCCCGAG
>JARLIH010000249.1 GCA_031291845.1 Isosphaeraceae bacterium
CAGGCGTTGCGGCGGGTCAAGAGGCGGGGGGAAAAACGTTGCGGGCCGGCACGAGTTCCGCTAGCGTTGGGTGCGTCCTGCGGACTCGACAACCCGTTCTCAGGCGTAGCGATTTGCGTTACGATCGTGCCCACTCGCGCGTCTCCGGTTCCGGGGTCAACGTCGATGCCGGGCCTTCTCCGGGGCCCAGCGGACGGCGTGCACTGTGAGGTCGCCATGGCGCGCCTGGTCTCCCTCTCCGCCCCCGACTCGCTGTGGGCGGTCCTCATCCCTGCCGTGCCGGAGTCGTTCTCCCTCGTCGTCTTCGCCGCGCTCTGCACGATCCTGGTGCTGCTCGTCGCCATCTTTCAGTACGTTCAACGGCTGAACCACCGCCACGCCCGGCTGCTCGCCGACCTGGAGCACGAGCTTGCCGTGCGCCGGCGGATTGAAGAAGCCCTGCGCAAGTCGGAGGGGTTCTACCACTCGCTCGTCGAAAGCCTCCCGCAAAGCATCCTCCGGAAAGACCTGGAGGGGCGGTTCACCTTCGCCAACCAGCGGTTCTGCACCGCGCTCGAGCGGCCGCTCGACCGGATCGTCGGGACGACCGACTTCGACTATTTCCCCAACGACCTCGCCGAAAAGTACCGCCGCGACGACAAGACGGTCATGGAGTCGGGCCAGGTCTTCGAAACCGTCGAGAAGCACGTCACGCCGCATGGCGAGACGCTTTACGTCCACGTGATCAAGACACCCCTGCACGACACGCTGGGGCGGCTGATCGGCGTGCAGGGAATCTTCTGGGACGTCACCGCCGCGAAACGCGCTGAGGAGCAGCTCAAAACGCAGAACGAGCGGCTCCAGGAAATGGCCCGCTCCGAGCGCGAAGCGCACGTGGCCTTGAAGCAAACCCAGAGCCGCCTGGTCGAGCAGGAGAAGCTGGCCGGCCTCGGCCAGGTCGCCGCGGGCGTGGCGCACGAGATCAACAACCCCGTGTCGTTCGTCACCAACAACGTCGCGGTGCTCAAGCGCGACGTTGGCGAGATGTACGAGCTGCTCACCATGTATCGCGAGGCCGATGACCTCATCGCGCGCGAACGCCCCGAGCTCGCCGCGCGCATCGCCGAGCTCTGCGACCGGGTGGACATGGACTACACGCTCAAGAACATCGAAGGACTGCTCCTCCGCTCGCGCGACGGTCTGAAGCGCATCCAGGAGATCGTCGCCCACCTCCGCGCGTTCGTCCATCTCGACGAAGGGGAGGTGAACGAGGCCGACCTGAACAGCGGCGTCGAATCGACCGCCGCGATCATCCTGGGGCACGCCCGCCGCAAGCACATCACGCTCGAGATGGACCTTCAGCCGCTCCCCCCGGTCACCTGTTCAGCCGCGAAAATCAACCAGGTGATCATGAACCTGTTCACAAACGCGATCGATGCGTGCAGTGAAGGGGGCGTGGTGACCGTCCGCACGCGCCCCGAGGAACAAGGGGTGCGGATCGAAGTCTGCGACAACGGCTGCGGCATGTCCCAGGCCGTCCGCGAACGGATCTTCGAGCCCTTCTACACGACCAAGCCCGTCGGAGCGGGGACCGGCCTGGGCCTGAGCATCAGTTACGGCATCATCCAGGACCACGGCGGCTCGATCGAGGTCGAGTCGACGCCTGGCCGGGGAACCTGCTTCATCGTCCACGTCCCGCTCCGTCGTACGAAGCCGCGCAAGGAGGGAGAGCCGCGCCCCGACGGCAACGGGCCGATCGGCCGGGAACCGGAGCAGGCTGCGCGAACGTAGTTGTGCTTCCGCGTGCCCACGGTGGTTCCTGCATCCGGGTGGCACGCCCGGAGTCTGCGACGGGCGTGGCGCACTTCCGTGGCGGGCTGGACTCCAGCCACCCGACCGTGGCTATTTGCGTGCATGTAAAAGTAATCATCAGTATGGTGCGTGGGACGCACCGGTGCGTTCCACGCATCCTACTTGATGACGAGGTGCTCACCCTGCGCCACGAGCCGGCCGCCCTGCGTCAAATCGTCCACCACGGCGTCGACTCGCGCCCGCATGTCGTCGGTCACGCGCGGGAACCCGAGCAGGCGGCACGCGGCGGACGGGACGGCCTCCGGCTCCATCCCGAGCGCGTCGCCGACCACGCGTTCGACGGCGAGGGCCAGCTCCTCGGGGGCGACGAGCTCGAGTCGCCGCAAGGCGGCGGAAAGCGCGCTGCGATCGCGCACGGTTGGAACCGGCACGTCGGCGTGCCAGAGGAAATCGCCCCGCTCCTGGAGCGTGCCCCGGCGGACGGTCTGGGCGATCGCGGCGTCGAGGACCGATTGGATGCGCGTTCCCATCCGCTTGACCCCCGCCGCTTCGAGGATGCGCCGGGCGACCTCGTCGCGATGGACCGGACCTTCCACGCGCACGACCCGCTCGACCCACGAGGCCAGGCGCGGCACCGGGATCGCGTGCAGCTCCTGGCCGTTGAGGTGCAGGTCGAGCGTCGCCAGCGCATAGGGCGAAGTGCCGGCGTCGGGTGCCGTGGCACCGGCGGGCTCTTCGCGCTCGTAGGCCGCGCGCTCGCCGTCGGCTGCGTCGGGCTGGCCGTTGGCCGACGGTCGGGCGTTGCCCAGCGCGCCCAGCAACCTGCGCAGCTCGCCCGCCGGGTCGCGGAACCAGTCGGTGCTCCAGACCTGCTGCAGCCGCCAGCCGAGGCCCTCGAGCAGCTGGCCCCGGAGCCGGTCGCGGTCGCGGGCCGATCGCGCCGCCTGATAGCCCGGGCCGTCGCACGCGATCCCCAGCGCGTAGGCGCCCGGCCGCGCCGGATCGGCCACGGCGAGGTCGAGCGCGAAGCCTGAGGAGCCGACGCGCCGGCGTGCATCCACGCCCTCGGCCGTCAGGGCCGCGTGAACGGCCTCCTCGAACGGCGCGTCGGGCGTGCCGTTTTCGCCCGCACCTTGCTCCGACCGGCCGTGCTGGGCGTATGCCAGGAACGTCTTCAGGGCCCGCACCCCGCGCGCTGGGCTGCGGCTGAGGTCGATATCGTCGGCCGACAGGTTCGAGAAGACCTCACAGCGCAGCCGGGCACGCGTGATCAGCACGTTCAGGCGCCGTTCGCCCCCCTCGCCGTTCAAGGGGCCAAAGCTCATCGCAACGTCCCCCTGCGCAGTGCGGCCGTAGCCGACGCTGATGAACATCACGTCACGCTCATCTCCCTGCACGTTTTCGAGGTTCTTGACGAAGAACGGCTCCGGACCGTCGGGCGCGAAGAACGTTTCGCACGACGGGTCTTCGCGCCGCAGGAGCTCGAGCCGGCCCTGGATCGCCTCCATCTGTGCGACGCTGAAGGCAGCGACGCCGAGCGTCCAGCGTTCGTCGGCCGGCCTCGCGAGCTGCTCGCGCGCATGCGCCATCACGGCCTGCGCGACGGCCTCGGCCTCGCCTGGGTTCGTGCGCGTGCCACCCCGGTCGTACATCGTCTCCGGCTGGTGCCGCAGCACGAGGCCCCGCGCGCTCCGCGTCGAGTCGGGACTGGGGAAGACGACGAGCCGGTCGTCGTAGAACTCGTGGTTCGCCACGGCAATCAGCGACTCGTGCCGGCTCCGGTAGTGCCACCGTAGCATGCGCTCGGGCGCACCCTGGGCTGCGAAGAGGCCGAGCACGCTCTCGACGTCGGCCGAGGTCTCCTCCTCGTCCGCTTCGTCGCCGCCGGTGAGCCGGTCGAAGAACTGCGTCGGAGGCAACTGCCGGCTGTCGCCCACCACCACGGCCTGCTTGCCCCGCAAGAGTGCGCCGAGGGCGTCGATCGGCCGGACCTGGCTGGCCTCGTCGAAGATCACGAGGTCGAATTCCAGCACGCCCGGCTCGAGGTAGGTGGCGGTGGACAAGGGGCTCATCATGAAGACCGGCTTGATCGCCCGGACGGCATTGCCCGCCTCCTTCATCAACTGCCGGAGCGGGCGGTGCCGGGTCTTCTTCTCGAATTCGCGCCTCAGGAGCGCGAGCTGCCCGCCCCCGTCTTGCCGCGGCAGGCGCTGCCAGTGCTCGTGGGCGACCCAGGCCCGATTGTGCCGGAGGACCTGCCGGTCGAGCTCGCGGAACGCCTGGATCACGTGCTCCTGGCCCCGTCCATCGAACGCGGCGAGCGCTTCACGCTCGCGGAAGCTCTGGTTCAGGACCTGCTCGTGGAAATGGCGGAGGAACGCCGCTACCAGCGCCCGGCTCGCCTCGGGCCACGCCTCCGCGAGCGGCACCAGCCCGGCCAACCCCTCGGCCCGGCAGCGCGCGGCCAACTGGTTGAACGCCACGAGCCCCTGCATCTCGTCGGCCCTGCGCAGCCAGAGGTCGAGCACATCCTCCAGCTCGTCGAGCCCGAGGTCCCCGGTGCCCGTGCCCGCCCCGAACCGCGCGGGGGCGTCGAGCTCGAGGAACTGCGTCACGGCGCGCAGGGCCTCGAGGTGCGACCCGAGCGCGTCCTTGAGCGCCTTGGCCAGCGGCACCAGTCCCGAAACGTCCGGTCCCCCCGCGAGGAACGCGAGAATCCCCTCGGGGAGCTGCCTCTGCCGCACGTGTACGTGCAGCCGGCGCACCCACTCCGCCAGGGCCGACAGCCTGGCCCAGTCGGAGCGCTCCGCCTGCCAGCGCGGGCCGAAGAGCCGGGCACCGAGCGCCTCGTGCCGCCGCACCGTCTCGCGGTGCCGGCGTGCCGCGAGCACGGCGTCGACCAGCGCGAGCTGCTCGTCGAGCGCGTGGGGCGGCTCGTTGCGGCAGAGCGTCGCCAGGCGGTGCCGGGCCTCTCGGTACGAACCAGAGAGGAACCCCCACCAGTGCCGGCCGTGCGCGTTCAGGTCGTGCCGCGCAGCGAGCAGGTCCTGGTCCCATGCTTCCGGCAGGAGCACGTCGTCGTAACGGGCCTTCAGCGCCCCGAGGGCCGTGCCCGCGTCGAACAGCTCCTCGAGGTCCGCCCGGCGCGCCAGCCAGTCAGGGCTCGGCACGTCCACCCCGGTCCACCGCGCTGCCTTCGACGCGTGGCGCGCCCCGCGCAGGAGCAACACGCACTGCCCCCGCCGTGTCGGTGCCGGCAGGCCCATGAAGGCTGCGAGCCGTCCCGCGGCCTCGCGCAGCCCCGCCGTTTCGCCGACCGCGGTCTGCAACAGCCCGCGCAGGCGGTTCACCTCGGTCGGGAGCAGCCCCGCCCGACGCGCTCCCCAGAACGGGTGGTCGCGCGGCACGCCCAGATCGCCCAGCAACCCCTGGAGCTGCTCGACGAGCACCCGGCGCCGCTTGAGGTCGTAGCTCGACCACCCGACAAGGCCCGCGACTTCGAACGGTGGCGGCGTGGTGTCCTGGAGCTCGCCCCTGAGCCGCAGGAGTGCGCCATACGCCTCGTGCGGCGTCACGCCCGTCGCCCCCACGGGCGCGTTGACCGCCTCGCTGTAGGCGTTCAGCCGTTCGCGCAGCTCGCCCAGGATCTTGCGGTCGTCCTCGTCCGTCCCGAGCTTCGGCCGGCCGAGCGCGAGCGTCCTGCGCAGCTCGTCGAGCACCCCCTTTTTCCGCGTTTTGTGGCTGTGGAGCTCGAGGCAGGCGTCACCGAGCCCCACGGCGTCGAGCCGTCGCTTGACCACCTCGAGCGCGGCCATCTTCTCGGCCACGAAGAGGACCGTCTTGTCCGCCCCGATCGCCCAGGCGATCAGGTTCGTGATCGTCTGGGATTTCCCAGTCCCAGGCGGTCCCTGGATCACAAGGTTCCGCCTCTGGCTGGCGTCGAGCAGCGCCAGCGTCTGCGACGCATCCGCGTCCACGACCAGCCGCAGGCCGGCCGCCTCGGGCACGCGATCGAGATGATCGTCCTCGCCCACCCCCGGCGCCGGCTCGCGGAACCCGTCCGTCAGGAGGGCCCGCGCGATCGGGTGCTCGTCCGGCCGAGCCCCTGCCGGCCACGCCGATTCCTGGAGGTCGCGATACATCAGGAATTTGCCGAACGAAAAGAACCCGAGCGCCACCTCGCCGCGCTGGACGGCCCAGCGAGGCCGGTCGGCCACGGACGCGGCCACGGCGTCGAAGTACGCCTCGACGTCCAGCTCGTCTTCCTCCGGCAAATCCGGCAGCGCCACGCCGTGGTCGGCCTTCAGCTTCTCGGCAAGCGACAGGTTGACCCCCAGCTCCTCCTCATCCGCCCACCGCAGGCGAAAGCGCTCGCGGGCGGTTGTCCCTGCGACCGCCACATCGACCCCCAAGAGCCGCTCCTGCAGCTTAATCGCGCTCACAAACACACCCTA
>JARLIH010000250.1 GCA_031291845.1 Isosphaeraceae bacterium
CGGCTTCGCCACACGACGGATTTGGCCACGCGAGACGCCTCATGGCGTGCGCCTCGCCCGTCGAACTCTCCGGACCTGGCGATCCGTCCGCCTGCGGATCGGCTGACTCATCCGTTGCGTTGGGACATACGTTCGGTTCAGGTGGCAGGTCGAATGGATTCGGTGAAGCTGGGCGGGTTTGAAACCCGCCCCTACCGATGTGCGGCTTCGCCACACGGCGGATTTGGCCACGCGAGACGCCTCATGGCGTGCGCCTCGCCCGTCGAACACTCCGGACCTGGCGATCCGTCCGCCTGCGGATCGGCTGACTCATCCGTTGCGTTGGGACATACGTTCGGTTCTGTTGGCAGGTCGAATGGATTCGGTGAAGCTGGGCGGGTTTGAAACCCGCCCCTACCGGAGTGCGGCTTCGCCACACGGCGGATTTGGCCACGCGAGACGCCTCATGGCGTGCGCCTCGCCCGTCGAACACTCCGGACCTGGCGATCGTCCGCCTGCGGATCGGCGGACTTGCTTGACCACCCCGCGCAGCCATCCCTATAGTGAGTTTTCGGCGTCGAGGCGGTTGGAACGCCTTCGATGATCCGCGCTCTATCAGGGCTGAGCGTGCCCGGGAACGACATGCAAGTTGCGGTTGCCTACCAGAACGATCGGCTCGAGTTCGACATCCCCGAGGACCGGCTCGTTGCCCAGTGGCAAGGGCCGGGGGACCGATCCCGGGGGGATGCCCTCGAACTGGTCCTGGACGCGCTGGAACACCCGCGCGACTACCCGCCGCTCCGGCAGGCGGTCGTTCCGGGAGACCAGGTCGTCATCGCCTTCGACCCCCAAATCCCGGACGCCGACGCCGTGCTGGCGGCCGTGTACCAGGTGCTGCGGGAAGCGGAGGTTGCAGCCGGCGATGTCACGGTCGTTGTCCCCCCCCCCGCGCCCCCGCTCCGGCTCCCGGAAGGCGTGGCGCTTGAGGTGCACGACCCCGAGGACCGTACGCGTCTGGCCTATCTTTCGACCACCACCGGGGGCCAGCGCGTCTACCTCAACCGCCGGATCACCGATGCCGACTTCGTTCTGCCGGTAGGGCTGTTCGGCTACGACGCCGTGCTCGGATACCGCGGGCCCTGGAGCGCGATGTTCCCGGACCTGAGTGACACCGAAACGCGCAGGACGTTCCGGTCGCAGGCGAGCGGCGAACGGCTCCCCGCCGCGCACACCCCACCGACGCTCGCCGCTTCGACCGAAGTGAGCTGGCTGTTGGGGAGCCAGTTTCACCTCGGGCTCCTCGGGGCGGTCGGGGATCTGTCCGAGGCGATCGCGGGATTGGAATCGTCGGTCCGCACCGACGGCATGCGGGCGCTCGACCGCCTCTGGTCGTTCGACGCGGGGTCGCGGTCGGAGCTGGTCGTGGCGGGGGTCGGCCGGCCGGGCCGGCCGACGTCGATCGAAGAGCTGGCCGAAGGGCTCTCGACGGCGGCTCGACTCGTTCAGCGCGGGGGAAAGATCGTCCTCCTCTCGCGGGCCGAGGGGGCATTCGGTCCGGCCATCCAGCGACTGCTGGGCATCGACGACCCGCGCGGCGGCGAGAAAGCGCTGCGAGGGCATGAGTCGGACCGCGACTTTCCGGCCGCGCAACAGTTCGCGCGCGGCTTGGCCTGGGCCGATGTCTACCTGCTCAGCAACCTGCCGTCGGATGAAGTCGAGGAGCTTTCGATGATCGCGCTCGACCGCCCGGAAGAAGCGCGCCGGCTCGTCGCCGGGGCTCGTTCGTGCACGTTCGTGAGCCAGGCCGAGCGGACCCGCGCCGTGGTGGAAGACGCCGATCAAAGGACCGACCAATGAGCGACCCGCACGACGGCTATCTCGCGGTCCAGCAGAGCGTCGGCCTGATCGACCGCTCCGATTGTGTCCGCCTCGATGTCACCGGTCCCGATCGTGCCAAGTTCCTGCATAACCTGACGACCAACGAGGTGAAGCGCCTGGCGGATGGCGCGGGGCACGAGGCGTTCGTCACGAGCCCCCAAGGTAAGACGCTCGGCTACGTGACGCTGCTGGCGTGCACCGACCGTATCCTGCTGCGCACCGATCCGGGCGGCCTGGAATTCGTATTGCCGCACCTCCGGAAATACGGCGTGTTCGACGACGTCGCGCTCGACGACGTCAGCGGCTTGACGTTCGAGCTTCATCTCGCCGGCCCGCGCGCCGAGGAGCTAGTCACTCGTTGCGGGGGCGCCGTGCCCCCAACGGAGCTCGGACACATCACGATGACCATCGCCGGCTGCCCGGTGCGGATCATCCGTGAGTCCCCGACGGGCCGGCCCGGCGTCTCGTTGATCGGCGACCGCGCCGACTTGGATTCGGTCCTCGCCCCCCTCCGCACGCAGGGCGAAACGGTCGGTCTCGTGGCGTTGGACGCGTTGACGTTCGACGCCTTGCGGATCGAAGCAGGCACACCCGTCTTCGGCCGCGACCTGGCGGCCGACAACCTACCCCAGGAGATGAACCGGGACGCGCGGGCGATCAACTTCGTGAAGGGGTGTTACCTGGGTCAAGAGACGGTCGCGCGGCTCGACGCCCTGGGGCACGTGAACAAGCTGCTTCGGGGCCTGCGCTGCACGGGCCCCGAAGTCCCTCCCGCGGGGACGGTCCTGGAGGCCGGCGGGAAAATAGTCGGCGTGATCACGTCCGCGGCCTTTTCTCCCGGCTGGAACGCGCCGGTCGCGCTAGCGATCGTTCGCACCACCCACGCGCAGCCGGGTACCGAAGTCCAGATCGGGGGGCAGCCCGCGGTCGTCGCGGAACTCCCGATGCTACCGCGGGTTGTTGAGTAGGGCCGGCCGTCGTCGCCCGACGAAAAACCACATTCGTAGGGTGCATGAAATGCACCGATGCATTTCATGCGCCCTACAAAACGAAACGCCATTTCAGTCCTCCAACGGGTTCAGCCCGCCGTCGGGAATGTCGGCGATCTGGAGGATCGTCTCGGGGAGCCGGCTCAGCCCCAGGTTCTCGAGCACGAGAACGCCGTAGGGCGAACGCTCGTCGTGAGGGGCGCCGGGATCGCAATCGGTACGAGCCAGCCGGCCGCGGATCACCGTGCCGGCGTAATCAACCCGCACGAGAGGACGCCGCGTCCCCTGCCGCACGCGAATGGACGTAAGGGTGGAATAACATTCTTCGAAAGTCATCGGTATTCCTCCTTGAAAACCGAGGTCAGCGCGACGCCGGACCCAGCAAAGCGGCCCTCCTGGCCACAGGGGGATAAATCCAAAGAAGTCCCCGGCGTTCGCGCGGGCAATGATGCCGCGTCCGCCCGAGCGGGTCAAGTCGGACTCCCCCGATGCACGGTTAATCTGCTGCGGTGTTTGCAGCGCGATCAGGCGGGCCGGGACGGCGCCTGGGCACGGATCTCGTCCAGGGTGACCACTCGGCGCTCGTCGACCGCTTTACGCACGAGGAGGCCGGTCAAGGTCGCGTCGCGGGCCTCGGCCAGGGTCAGTGGGGGCGGCACGGTCCCGTCCCCCCGTGCGGCGTCGAGGAATGCCTGAAGCGCAAACCGGGTGTCGGCCTGTACTCCTGGGTGCAAAGTCTGACGGGGCCGGCCCTTGTCGCGGAACGTCAAGGCGCCGCTGCCGAAGTCGAAGCCCCCCGCTTCACCCATGACCTGGAGGGTTACCCCGGTGAATCGATCGTCGGCCGGCGCGACCCAACTGTGCAGGAAGGAGACGTGAAACCCGTCCGGCCAGAAGAGTTGCACCGAATAGTGGTCGGTCACGTCCCGCTCGGGCTGCTCGCGCGCGAAGAAATCGCGCAGGCCTTGTCCGTAGGCCCGCTCGGGGGGCCCGCCGGCAACCCAGTGAAGGACGTCCCACACATGGACCGCCTGCTCGACCATCCAGTCGCCCGACCGGGCCCGATGCGCAAGCCAGTCATCATGCCCGTTCATCGGACCGTTGCTGCTGACCCAGGCGGCCGAGCCGAACACCAAGCGGCCCAGCTCCCCTTGCCGGATCAGGTCGACCCCCTCGCGATAGCGCGGGTTCGACCGCCGCTGGAAGCCGACGTGGACCGCCAGGCTCGACGACCCGCCCGCCGCCGCCTCCAGCGCTCCACACTCGGCGAGCGTCAGGGCCAGCGGTTTCTCCGCGTAGAGGTGCTTTCCGGCCAGGAGTGCGTCGCGATAGACCTCCGCGTGCAGGTCGCAGGGGAGGGCAACCGCGACGGCGTCCACGTCGGACCGGTCGAAGACCTGCGCAGGGCACTCCAGCGCCTCGGGCCGCGCTCCCTTGGCCCGTTCCACGATTCCCGCCCCGCGCTCGCGGTGCCGCGTGTCGGAGTCGCAGACCGCGACGACTCGCGCACCGGGCAGTTCCAGAAGCGTGCGCAGAAGCGTCGTCCCGCGCGTACCCAGCCCGATCACGGCAAGCCGCAGCGGCGCGGGGTCGCCCGCGGCATCGGCGACCCGGCCCTGGGACAGGGCCAGTCCGGCCGCCGCAGAGCAGCCGAGAAAGCGGCGTCGGTTGAGGGCAATCGGAGGCATACGGACCGACTCCCAATGCACAAACTAGAGTCCAGACTTTTCAACCCGCCATTCTAATCGGCCGGGCCGCCAGCCGGCAAGGACACGACCTTTTCCGCGTGGCACGCCCGACGCTAACGAACCATCCCGGGTCGAACCCGCCAGTCCGTTCGTCCGTTTCTCGGTTTAGCCTCGACAATGAAGACATCGGCAGATCTCTTCGATGACTCCATCCGGTCGCCAATACGGGCGGGCGTGTTATACTGGGTCCCTGGACCTGGGACGCAACCGAGGGGCGATTGGGTAACGCGATGGCGAAACATATCTTTGTGACAGGGGGAGTGGTCAGCTCGCTCGGCAAGGGGCTCACGTGCGCCTCGATCGGCATGCTGCTGGAACACCGGGGTCTGCGGGTCCGGCTCCAGAAGTTCGACCCCTACATCAACGTCGACCCGGGCACCATGTCGCCCTACCAGCACGGCGAGGTGTTCGTCACCGAGGACGGCGGCGAGACCGATCTCGACCTCGGGCACTACGAGCGCTTCATCGACGAGAGCCTCTCCAAGCGCTCCAACACCACCACCGGCGGCATCTACCGCTCCGTCATCGAGAAGGAGCGCCGCGGTGACTTCCTCGGCCGCACGGTGCAGGTCATCCCGCACGTCACCGACGAGATCAAGGACCGCATCCGGCGGCTGGCCGACGAGGACGTCGACATCGTCATCGTCGAGATCGGGGGCA
>JARLIH010000251.1 GCA_031291845.1 Isosphaeraceae bacterium
GGTTCGCCGTGGACTTGCTCCCCCAGTCGAGCACCACGAACAGCCCGGTCGCGCCCAGGATGAGGGCGGGATGGATCAACAGCGCTAGCACCGCGAGCTTCATTTCGCGTGCCTCGACCTTCTTGCCCAGGTACTCGGGCGTCCGGCCTACCATCAGGCCGGCAAGGAACACGGCGATGATGATGTAGACCAGCATGTTAATCAGTCCGACGCCCTTGCCGCCGAAGACGCAGTTGAGCCAGAGGCCGCTGAATGGCGACAGGCCGGCAAGGGGATTGAGGCTGTCGTGCATGCAGTTCACCGAGCCGCAGGTTGCCGCGCACGTCACCGCCGCGAACGTGGCGCCGGCCGAGGTGCCGAACCGCAGTTCCTTCCCCTCCAGGTTCCCGAGCGCTTGATCGACCGGCAGGCCGACCCGTCCGGGGATGATCAGGGGGTGCTTGGAGACCGTACCGTCCTCCCCCCAGACCTCGAGCTCGTAGGGATGTCCGTCGCTGTCGGTTAGCGGTGGCCGGGCCGTCAGAGCGGGATTCGGTCGCAGGGTGTCCCAGTAGATCCCCCAGCCGATCATGACGAGCAACAGGGTCAGCATCACGCCGTAGATCATCAGGGCGTGCCGCATTTGGCCCAGCATCCGGCCGAACATGACGACGAGGGAAAACGGGAAGAACAAGATGTTGATGCTAGCCACCAGGTTGGACCACGCGCTGGGGTTCTCGAACGGGTGCGCCGAGTTAGCGCCGAAGAAACCGCCGCCGTTGGTCCCCAGGTGCTTGATCGGCAGGAGGGCCGCGACCGGCCCCCTCGCGATCACCTGGGGCCGCGGGCCGCCGTCCGAAGTCAGCCCCATCGCACCTGGTTCGACGGTGGCGACTTCGGTGGCCCCACGGAACGTCATCGGCATCCCGTTGGCCAGCAGGACGACACCCATCACGAGGCTCGACGGGAGGAAGACATAGGCGATCACTCGCCACATGTCGAGGTAATAATTCCCCATGTGGGCGTCACCCCGCAGCGCGCGCGTGATCGCGGCGAGACAGCAAAACCCGACGCTCGCCGAGACGAACATGTACCAGCCGATGACCACGACCTGGCTGAAGTACGAGAGGTGCTGCTCGCCCGAATAATGTTGAAGGTCGGTGTTGGTGAGGAACGAGGCGGCGGTGTTAAAGATCGTGGTCGGGGCGAGCATCCTCTTGCCGTCGGGGTTAAGAGGCATATAGGGCTGTAGCGCCAGCACGACGAAACCAAAGATGAACATCAAGGCATTAAACATCAGCACCGACGCCGTGTACTCTTGCCAGCCTTGCGGCCCGGTGTCCAGGCGCTGCTCGAGCCACCGCACCCACCGAGGTGCGCGGAAGCGGCCGTCGGCGATCCAGGCCAGATAGCGGCCGGTGGGGACCGAGAGGGCCACGGTCGTACCTACGATGAGGAGCGGAAGGAACCACATGCCGGTGACCTCGGGGTTAGAACCACTCCGGGCGCAATAGCGCGGCCATCAGGTAGATGACCAGCAGGAGGGCGGTGGCGGCGGCCAGCAGATCCAGCAGGATCATGACGACTCCTCTCAGACGCGATCGCAGACCGCGACAAAGGCGAACATCAGCGCGAACGCCGCCAACCCCAGGAGGAACACGGCCGGCAACCAGACAACCAGGTTCACAGGATGACCTCTTTCCCCGACTCATTGGCAGCAGCCGTCGTCACCAACGACGCGGCCCGCTCGACGATCTCCAGGCGCTCGTTCAGCTCGCGCCGGTCGGCCAAAGCGTAACCTTCGGCGCAGGCGGCCGCCAGCCGCCTGCCCTCGTCGCGGATCGCAATGGCGTACGGGATGCTTTGGGTCGCACAGGCCAGCTCCGCCAAAACGCGCATCAGCCGTAGCGGTACGGCCACATCCGCCCGGCCATAATGGCGGATCTGGCTGAACGCGACGTCGAGCATGCGAGGGAACGAGGTGCGCCGCATGACGACCCGGGGGCGGCCGTCGCGACCGCGGAGCACGGCCGCCGGCGGCGCGCGGAGCGCCGCCCGGACAAGGATGCGGCCGAGCTGGTCGACGCACGTCAAGGCGGTGGTCGGGTCGTTCACGGCCGGCGAGATCGCTTTGAGCGCGATGTCGACAATCTGCAAGACGCCGAATTCGACGTCCTGCTCCATCGTCCGCGCGGGGCCGATGTGGAAGGCTTGCCGGCAGGCGTCGCCGACGGGGCCCGAGGCACGGTCGGGCGGCGAGACCCCGAGCAACGGCGTCCCCTCCGCGACGAACTGGCCGATGTAACGGTCCACCCGGAGTGAGACGTCGTGTGCCTCCGCGGCCGCAATCAGGCCAGCCTCGTTGATCGTCCTGATGTATCCCGACTCCGTCGCCAGGATCGGCGCACCGGCGGGGATGGGCTCGGCCGGCTCCCCCAGTGGGAACTCCGGTTCGCGGGCCGGCAGGACCTGGTCGACGATCCGCTCGGTGTCCCGAGCGACCCGGTCGACAATGTGGCTCGCCTGGATCGACACGGCGATGTGGTGAATGAAATAGAGCAGGCAGCCGAGGCAGCCGACCGCCAGGCCCATCGCAATGATCACCGCGATCGACGGCACGAACGGCGTGGGCTGGCTCCGCACCGACGGGAGGGTCAGCAGGCAGTAGACGAACGTCCCCACGAACACGCCGAGGGTCGTCTGGCTGACCTTGTCCTCCACAAAGGCCACGAGGACGCGGGGGGAGAACTGGGCCGAGGCGAACGTCAGCACTACCAGGAGGATCGAGTAGACGACCGACACGACCGTGATCATCGACCCCGCGATCGTGCCGAGAACCACGTGCGCCGACTCTGGCTCCGGAGGAAAGATCCGGTCAAGAACGTGGCCCCACGTCGTGAGCGCCGTGACGCGTTCCTCGACCGCCGCGAGCACGAGCGCCAGCCCCGCCATCGAGAGCGTGATGATGCCCGGCCACAGCACGAATCCGCCGCTCATTTCGCGGGCGACCTGCCAGGGCCAAACTCGCTCGTTCACGGTCTTCTCCCCAAGGCTCGTCGTGTGGAGGAACGCGTCTCAGCCGCCGGTCCATGCGGCGTCGCTCCACCGAGGCGCGTGGGGTAATCGGCGACACGTCCCACGTGAGGCGCAACCAGCGCCCACGCCTTCACGCTCCCGCGCCGGCCTCGAGCACCCGAAGTCCCCGGCACGTGAGCTTCACGCTCAGCGTCTCGCGGGTCCGGGTGTCGAGCGGGGTCAGCGGCAAGCGCAGCTCTCCGTTCCCCCGTCCCACCAGGGCCAGGGCCGTCTTCACCGGAATCGGATTGGGTGCGACTTCCATGAGCGCTCGGCAGAGCGGGAAGAGGAAGCCGTGCAGCTCCCGCGCCTTGGCGAGGTTGCCGCTCACGAATGCATCGATCATGGCGACGATCTTTTTCGGGACCAGGTTGGCAGCGACCGAAATCACGCCCGACGCGCCGACGGCCATCATCGGCAGCGTCAAACTGTCGTCACCCGAAAGTACGGTGAGGTCGGTGCGACTCACGATGTCGCTCACCTGGTCGAGCGAGCCACTGGCTTCCTTGATCGCGACGATGCGGGCGAGCCGAGAAAGGCGCTCGACCGTCGAGGGCTCGATATTACAGCCCGTGCGTGAAGGGACGTTATAAAGCACGAGGGGCAGGTCGACGCTCTCCGCAATTCTGGCGTAGTGCGCGTAGAGCCCGTCCTGGTTCGGCCGATTGTAGTAGGGAGCGACCAGCAGCGCGCCGTCGGCCCCCGCGCGGGCCGCGAAACGGGTCAGGCGAACCGCTTCGGCCGTCGAGTTCGAGCCACTACCGGCGACGACGTGGACACGTCCCGCCGCGCGTTCCACGACGGTGGCGACGACGCGTTCGTGCTCGTCGGCACTCAAGGTTGGGGATTCGCCCGTGGTCCCGGCCGGGCTCAGTCCCGCAACACCCTCGCTAATCAACCAATCGACTGCGTTGCGCAGCGCGGGGATGTCGATGCCGTTGTCGCGGAACGGCGTGACCATCGCCACGGTGCAGCCGGAGAACATTTCCCCGTTGGAAGACATCGCTGGTACCTTTCACCTTTCAGCGGACAGGATGCGTGGCATCGAGTGAAGGGAGACTCGATTCGGCAGTCTCCGCGCCTCCATTGGCAGCGGGGATCGACTGCAGGAACGCCTCGGCCAGGCAGTCACGGGCTTCGGGCCCCCGCGCGAGGTCGATGGCGACGTTGATGCTCACTTCGCTCGTGTTGATCAGTTTCACCGCGATCCCCCGCGCGCCCAGGGCGGCGAACATGCGCGTCGCGACGCCCGTGTGCGTGCGCATGCCGACCCCGACAAGCGAGAGATTCGCAATCTCGTTTTCGACGGCGATGTTGGCATGACCGACGACTTCCGCCGCGGCCCGCGCGGCTCCTTCGGCATCACCTCGGCGCACGGTGAACGAAAGGTTCGGACTGCCGGCCGAGCTCACGTTTTGCACGATCATGTCGACGTAGATCCCGGCGTCGGCGATGCGTCGGAAAATCCGCGCCGCGTTTCCCGGCTGATCGATCACGTCGAAGATGGTCACGCGCGCCTGCCCGTCGTCGTATTCGACCCCGGAGATGACAAGGTCTTCCATTCCCGCCGGGGAAACGGCTCGGGGTGCGTGGTCGTCGGCCGCGGATTCCGGGCGTGCCGGCAACCGCCGGACCTGCGGCGTGAACGGAACGGGGGAGTCATTGCTCGGGCGATCAAGCGCGAACGCTTCGTGCACCGCGCGCAGCGCACTGGCAGCGACGGTCCGGTCGACCAGGACGCTGATCTTGATCTCGCTCGTCGAAATCATCTGGATATTGATGCCCGCGCGAGCGAGCGCTTCGAACATCGTGGCGGCGACTCCCACGTGGCTCCGCATTCCCAGGCCCACGACGGAGACCTTCGAAACCGAGCCGTCGTGCGACACGGTCGAGGCGCCGAGGGCATCGGCGGCGGCCCTGGTGACACGCAGCGTGTCTTCCAAATCGTCGCTGGCCACGGTGAAGCTGACCTTGATCGTCCCCGCGGCGGCAATGTTCTGCACGATCATGTCCACGACGATGTTCGCCTCGGCCACGCGCCGGAATAGCTCCCCGACGGCGCCCGGCCGGTCGGGAACTCCCGAGACGGTGACTCGCGCCTCATCCTTCGCCAGCGCGGCTCCCGTAACGCAGTACCCGAGGCGACGCGCGTCGATGTCGCCGACGATCCAAGTACCGGGGTCGTCGCAGAACGCGGTCCTGACGTGAATCGGCACGCCGTACTTCTTGGCGAACTCGATCGAGCGCGAGTGCATCACGCCCGCCCCGAGGCTCGCCAGTTCCAGCATCTCGTCGTAGCTGATGCGGTCGATCTTCCGCGCAGCGGGTACGACGCGCGGGTCGGTCGTGTAGACGCCGTCAACGTCGGTGTAGATTTCGCACGCGTCGGCGCCGAGGACGGCCGCGAGCGCCACGGCCGTGGTGTCGGAGCCGCCTCGTCCCAGGGTCGTGATGTCGTAATTGTCGTCGACTCCCTGGAAGCCGGCGACGATGACGATTTTTCCCTCATCGAGCGCCTGCGTCATGCGCTCGGTCGAGATGTTGCGGATGCGTGCCTTCGTGTGGAAGCTGTCGGTCACCAGGCCGATCTGGGCGCCGGTGAAGCTGATGGCGGGGACGCCGATCGCGGTGATCGCGATGGCCATCAAGGCCACGCTGACCTGCTCACCCGTGGAGAGGAGCATGTCCAGCTCCCGCGCGGGGGGGCGTTCCGAGAGCTGCTTCGCGGTCGCGATGAGCTCGTCAGTGGTATGACCGCGTGCTGATACGACCACTACGACCTTGGCGCCCGCTCGATGGGCACGGATCGCCCTGCAGGCGGCGGCGAGCACCTTGTCAGCGTCCGCGACACTGGTGCCGCCGAATTTCTGAATGAGGAGAGGCACAGGCTTGGTTCCACCGCGGTGTCGGCAACTGCGCGCAGGCAACCCGAGCGCGCAGCGATCAGCTCTCGGCGAGCCCACCCCCCGCGGAGGGTGAGTCGGTCGCCTCGGCGTGTGAGGCCGACGCTCACTTCGCTCCGAGGAGCCAGGCGATTGGACCTAACAACAAGAGGCCAATCACGACGATCGGAGCCATCAGACCGTCTCTGAACAACCGATCGGCCCAGGTACGCATTGGCCGTCGCGCTCGGTCACCCGTCCGATAGCCGCTTGGCCAGAGGGCGCGCCCTTGCTCTAGCCCTGCGGCCTCCTCCGGTCGGGACACGTCGCGCCACGCGGAGGTCTCTGTGCCCCCGTCCCGGCCGATCTGTTTCCAATCTTTGCCCAGAATCCACAACTCGCGGTCGGCTGCTCGATCCAAGTGCCGTTTCACGACCGTCCTCCTCTGGCGCGAAGTCAAAGCCGCTGATCGGGCCCGTCGAAATGTCGTTCTCCAGATCCGTCCCGATATGCGCTCGGGTCTTGGCCGGAGAGCGGGCCTTCGATTTCTAATTGATCTATACATATCGTCATGTTTCGATCATCTTGGCCGCTCGTGAGAGCGTGCAAGGCGCCGCCACGATGATCGTCCCACCACGAGCGACGATGTTGGCAAACCACTGGAAGTCGCGTCGTAGCCCATAGCGCGGTTCTTCGTTCGTCTTTGTAGGTGTGCATGAAATGCCCCTTTCGCTTTCGTGCAACCAAGATGGTGCATACCATGCACCCTACAAAGCGGAACCGCTTTACGGTGTAATCTTGAGACCGCGGTAATGACTCAGCCAGTCTTTCCCTGTTGCGGGAGTCAAGTCGCTGAGCGCCGAATCGATTGCGTCCGAACGAGGCGTTCCGGCTTTCTCCCGCGCCACGCCCTTCTCGACCAGCGTAATGGTCTCGCCGTTCCACTGCTTAGTCGCGAGGCCGCGGGCGACGGCTGCGAGATACCACGAACGTGCGTCCTCGGGGTGCGACTTCGTGAGAGAGAGGAACGCGTTGGACGCCTCGGCGAAACGGCCCTCTTTGAGCGCGGCGATGCCTGCGCTCAGGTCCAGCGGCGCTGCGGTCGCCTTCAGGGCCTTGCGGGTCTCGTCGAGCTCGGTCCGGAGCGCGTCGAGGTTGTCAGCTTCCCCCTTCACGCGTTCCTCGATCGCCCCGACGCGTTCGTCGATGCGCGCGATCAGCTTCGAGGTTTCGCCAACTCCCGCAAGGCGCTCGCTCAGCCCCTTCAGCATGGTCTGGACCTGCTGGAAGCCGGCCTGGCTCTTCTCCTGCGCGCCCTTGTCCTGTTCGAGGAGCTCGGCCTGCTTGCCAGCCTGGCTGCCGAGGCGCTCGACCTGGCCGCTGAGCTCGCGGAGCTGCGCCCGCATGGCTGCAAAGTCCTCGGACAAGTTCGGGGCCGCGGCCACGGGGGGCGGCAGCGGCTCGGGTTTCGTCGCGTCCAGGTCGAGGTTCAAGCGCAGCACGTTCACGCGCGGCGGCGCACCGATGATGGCACCTGAGCGCTCGACATGGCTGTCGATCAACCTGCGCACCTGCGTGACCGGCATCTTCCTCGCGGTCGCCACTCGGGCGGCCTGGTAATAGGCCCCCTCGGGGCTGATATGTGGGTCCATGCCCGCGCCCGAGGCGGTGACAAGGTCGACCGGCACCGGATTCTCGGCCGTGGCCTTCAGCGCTTCAGCACGCTCGGCCACTTTCTTGTGCAGGTCCGGGTTCTTCGTCCCGAGGTTCGAGCCGCCGGTGGCGTCCGCCTTGTAGTCGACGGCCGACGGACGGGGGAAGAAATAAGTGTCGGAGGCGAACGGCTGGGCGATCAGCTCCGAACCAATAACCTTCCCTTCACTGTTATAGATCAGGCTCCCCTCCGCCTCCTTGGGAAACGTGGCTTGCCCCACGGCCCAGACCGCGGCCGGGTAGGCAAGGGCGCACAGCACGAAGGTCACCACGCAAGCAAGCAGGGCATCCACGGTCTCGCGGATCATCGCAGCATATCCTCAAAGAAAGGTGTAATTGAAACATTGTTACATGCCGATCATGGCGAGGATCGGGTCGATCATCATGTCAATCAGCTTGATCCCGATGAACGGCACGATCACGCCGCCGAGGCCGTAGTACAGCAGGTTGCGGCGGAGCAAGGTTTCTGCGCCGACTGGGCGGTAGGTCACGCCCTTGAGCGCGATCGGAATCAGCGCGGGGATGATCACGGCGTTGAAGATCACGGCCGCCAGGATCGCCGAGTACGCGCCTCCCTTCACGGCCAGGCCCATGATGTCGAGGACCTTGAGCTCAGGCAGCGTGACGATGAACATGGCGGGGATGACGGCGAAGTACTTGGCGAGGTCGTTGGCGATCGAGAAGGTGGTGAGTGCGCCTCGGGTCATGAGGAGCTGTTTGCCGATCTCGACGACCTCGATAAGCTTCGTGGGGTCGCTGTCGAGGTCGACCATGTTGCCGGCCTCCTTGGCGGCCTGTGTGCCGGAGTTCATGGCGACGCCGATATCGGCCTGGGCGAGTGCGGGCGCATCGTTGGTGCCGTCGCCCATCATGGCGACGAGCTTGCCCCCTTCCTGCTCCTTGCGGATGTAGGCGAGCTTGGCTTCGGGGGTCGCCTCGGCGATGAAGTCGTCGACGCCCGCCTGGTGCGCGATGGCCTTCGCGGTCAGTTGGTTGTCGCCGGTGACCATCACCACGCGCAGGCCCATCTGCCGCAGGCGCTGAAAGCGTTCCTGGATGCCGGTCTTGAGGATGTCCTCAAGCTTCACGACGCCGACGAGCTGATTGTTCTCGGCGACGGCCAGCGGCGTGGCCCCTCGCGAGGCGATGGCGTCGACTGTCGCCTGGTAGCCGTGAGGGATGGCGCCCCCCTGGGCCAGGATGTGTTTCGCGACGGTGTCGGGCGCCCCCTTGCGGATGCACGTGCCGTCGGGAAGGTCGATGCCGCTCATCCGGGTCTGGGCGGTGAACTCGATGAACGTTGCTCCGAAAGGCGCATCATCGTTGATCGCTGCCTGCTCGCGGGCCAACTCGAGGATGCTCTTCCCTTCGGGTGTCAGGTCGGCCATCGACGCGAGGCCGGCCAGCCGTGCCACCGTCGAGGCCGCGGCGCCGTTTAGAGGAACGAACTGTGTGGCCCGGCGGTTGCCGATGGTGATGGTGCCGGTCTTGTCCAGGAGCAACGTGTCGATGTCGCCGGCCAGCTCCACCGCCTTGCCGCTCTTGGCAATGATGTTGGCCATGAGCGCCCGGTCCATGCCGGCGATGCCAATCGCGGCCAAGAGCGCGCCGATGGTGGTCGGGATCAGGCAGACCAGGAGCGCGATCAGCGTGGGGATGTCGAGCGTCAGGTCGAAATAGCGGGCCATCGGATAGAGGGCCGCCGTGACGATCAGGAAGATAATCGAGAACGCGGCCAGCACGATCGTCAGCGCGATCTCGTTGGGCGTTTTCTGGCGGATCGCCCCTTCGACCAGCGCGATCATGCGGTCGAGGAAGCTCTGGCCCGGCTCGGCGGTGACCGCGATGACGATCCGGTCGGACAGCACCCGCGTGCCGCCCGTCACGCCTGAGTGATCGCCCCCCGCTTCGCGGATCACCGGCGCACTCTCACCGGTGATGGCCGACTCCTCGACGGAGGCAACCCCTTCGACCACCTCGCCGTCGGCCGGAATGACCTGACCGGCCTCAACGAGGATCAGGTCGCCGGCGCGCAGCTTGGTCGATGAAATGACCTCGCCTTCATCCGACCCGAGCCTGAACAAACGCAGGGCGGGCGTGTCGGCGCGCGTGGCGCGCAGGCTGTCGGCCTGGGCCTTGCCACGGGCCTCGGCCAGGGCCTCGGCGAAGTTCGCGAACAAGACGGTGAGCAGCAGCAAGAGTGTCAGTGCCGACTGGTAGACGATCAGGCCGACGGTAGTCTCCGGCCCCGGGGTCGCGATCGAC
>JARLIH010000252.1 GCA_031291845.1 Isosphaeraceae bacterium
CTCCGCACTCTTGCACCGTTAAACGCCTTCCCACTCAGCGCCGTCGCCGCCTGAGGAAGCTCAGTCGCGTTCGGACTGAGTTTGTTGCGCGCAGCACGGTGAGACCCGCGACGTGAAAGCAGACTTTTGACGCGGGCGTCCGTTTGGTTTCCCTCCCTCCCCTTTTCTCGTGCGGGCCGCACGCCGGCCGGCGGCCGGCGATCAAGGCGCTGTGAAGCGGGGTCGACAGTCGCTCTAATAGAGTACAGGGGACGCCGGAGCCCCTCGCTTTCGGCGCGGATTTCGGTCATCGAGCGCGGAGTGCTCCGGTGGTCCGATTCGACCTGCTCTCTCGGTCGCCTGATGCGCCCCCTCTGCATCAGGCGGAACCGGCGCATAGGATTGGATTTATGAAATCAACGCAATCCAGGAATGTGGCGGACGAATTGGCGGCGCTCGACGCGAAGATCAACGCCTTCCTGCCGGCCCGGTACCAGCATTGCTACACGTCCGTCTCGCCCACCTCGATGGGCTCGGCCGGGCTCAAGTATGGATCGGACGGAAAGGTCGCCTGGGACCAGATCTGGACGACATTCTGCGACCTGGCCCTTGCCGGGGGACCGCCGCACCGCGGCACGCTGTTGGAGCCGGTGTCCGAGGCGGACGCGGCGGCCGAGCCGGAGCGCTACGGGCAGGTGGTCGAGGAACTCGGTCGCGCCATTCGGTCGACGACGGCTTTGCAGGTGGTCGACGGCCACGTGCCGGGTTGGGTCGGCGTGCAGTGCGATGCCCCGGAAGAGGCCGCCTGGCTCCAGTTTGCCGTCACGGCGGAGAACGTGTCCGCGCGACGGAAACAGTCCGTCCTTCAACTGCCGGCCGGCCCCGCGTTCCGGGTCGAGAAGGAGATCAAGAACGTCGTCGTGGCGCTGGCCAAGGGGTGCCACTACTGGGACGGCCACCTGACCGCCGCCCAGCAGAAACTGGCCGGGGAGACCGTTTGGGAGGCTACGGCCCCAGCCGAGGCCGCTGCGGCCCCCTCCGCGTACGAGGCGGCAGTGGGTGAGGTGGAGGACGGTTTACGCGCGGCCGGGCTAACGACGTTGCCGCGCCGTTATGTCGGCTGGGTCGGCGTCGAGACGCCGGGCGAGGAAGACGCCGTGTGGCTACTCCGGGCGGTTCTGGTCGAGCGGGTGCTGGCCCGTCGGGAAGAACGCGTGCTCTACCTCCCCGTCGGTGCCACCCCGAGCGCAGAACGAGCGGCCCGAATCGCGTGGACCTGCAACCGAGCCTGGGACCTTTGGAAAGCCTCTTCGGCGCGTCGCCCCGCCTGGCGAAGGTCCGACCGTCCCACATGAACGGCGAGACACCCGAGGAAACGCGTCGCGGCAGCCTAGAAATAGGTCAGGAAAAACGACACTCCTCGCGGATCTCCACCGGTTGTGCCTCAGGCGAAGCCGGGCGTCCGGGTGCCATGCCCACGTCTCTCGTGGGCATGCGCCGCGGGCCGAGCCGGCGGATAGGCGCACACCCACGAGGGCGAGAAGCAGTTCGGCGTTTGGTTGAACGACATGAAGGAACACCCCGAAGAGGCCGAGTTCATCGTTAGACGGCTGAACACGTTGTGCGCGGAATTCCACGACACGCCCGCCGCGGAGCGCGCGAGGAAACTCCTTACCGAATGGGAGGCGTCCCAGCCCTCGGCCACTTGCGGGTCGAGCCGCACGAGCACGTGTCAGTGATGATCGAGCACCGCGAATCCGCCGACGGAGCCGGCGAAGATCTGTGCGAGTTCCTGAAGGCGATTCTCGATCCATCGCTTGCGGTCGGACTCACCTTCGCCGGGCAAGAATGCCACCCAATTCATGTGGTACACTACCCTCGTAGATCCCGATGGAACCCGACGGAGGAGGAATGGATGTCTAGGCTTCCATACCAAGGCTCGATTGCTCTGACGGCCGTTGTGGTCGTCCTGCTCTCGTCACGTCCCGCCGGCGCGCAAGTCGTGGTCGTCCCGAGTCCACCCCGACAACACGGTGGCCTGCTGAGCGACCTGGTGACCGGGGCGTGGTACGATCGTGCGAACCAGGCGTCCGCCGAACACCACCTCCGGTGGCGCCAGGAAAAGCTCAATCGCGATGCCGCGTGGGGAAACCCAGCCGCTGTGAATTACGACGTCCGTCGGATCGACAGCCTTCAATATCGCATCGTGGTAGACGAATGGTTGATCAGGAAGAACTCCTGCCAAGAGCTCGGCTATTACCCGTACCCGCTCCGGCTCGATCCCATATCGTACTGCGCCATCGCTCAGTACCGCATCCCGCCGCGACCTCCAGGACGGTGGTGAACGGCTACGTCCTTACAGTGGACGATTACGTTCGGGTCGATGTACACACAGGTCGCCAGGAGCGCCTCGGTATCGAGGATCGCGACGCTTTTTGAAGCGTCCCTCGAAAAAATCGCCGCACGTGTTTTCCTGGCGGTTGGCCATCCGCGACAGTGGCTCTTTCAGGCAATTCATGAACCCACTGAGGCTCTCTGCGGCCGCTTTCGCGCCGTTGGCGTCCCAGGGGGCATCTTGAAGGCGTTGCAGGACCCACTCGTCGCCAACGGCGATTGGCTGCCGGGCCTTGTCGAAGGGTGGGGACAGCCTCCCCCGCTGCGCCTCACGACCTCTTGGCCCTCCCAGTCCGCGGCCACTTGGGGGTCGAGCCGCACGAGCACGTGTCAGTGATTGTCGAGCCCCGTGAATCCGCCGACGGAGCCGGCGAAGATTCGTGCGAGTTCCTGAAGGCGATTCTCCATCCATCGCTTGCAGTCGGAATCACCCTCGCCGAGCAGGAAAGCGCGTCGCACGCAGCGCGGCGTGCAGTCGTACCAGCGAGTGACATCAGGATCGACGCGATGAGCACGACCGATGGTCCTGCGGAATCTCCGTGGAGGTTCGCCCCAGTCGACCGGGACAATGTTTGGCTGTTCAGTGCGCAATGCATATCCTTTTCCGGCCTCTTCGGGAAGGACAACGCTGTCTTCCCGTTCCGTCCCCTCTCTTCCCCCCCGTCCCCTTGCTCTCGCCAAGCTACGATCAAGTGATCTCCGCTCAACGCCAGGCCGCGCTGTGGAGGCCTTGCCCTTTTTCCTAGCGGCCTTCGGCCTTCGACTATAAACTGCACCGAAACATGGTTAACGTCGCAGGAATCGGGCTTCCTGTCGGCCAACGACCAGTGTTACGCGAACCTTATCGGGAGCTCCTGAGGTGACCTTCGACCAAGCCGAGGCGGAGCGCTTTCTCGCCATGGATGACCAGGACCTGTATGCGATCCTGGCAGGAACGGGTGTGGACCAGCCGTCGCTCTACAGCAAGGAAGGGCTGGTAACCAAGGGGAAACGCCTGTTTAGTACGCAGATTAATCGATTTAAAGCAAAAATCTGCGAAGCCTATAACGCCCATTCAAAGCGGGTGGACACGGCTTTCGACGCGATGCTGATCGTCGTCAACGTCCTGGTCACGTCCGGGACTCTGCAGAAGGAGACCATTTACCCCCTGGCGGCGCTGGCGGCGAAGCTGGGCATCGATGAACTGTGTCAGGGCACCACCGAGCGCGAGGAGCCGGGTCATGAGTAATTACCCCGAGGGTCCGCTGCACTTCGAGGGAAGTCTCAGTTTTCAGTCGCTGGTATGCGAGCTTTTTAATAACGACGTCGGCGACAATCCCGTTGAGTTCGCCGAAGCAAACCACCTGTCCGAGGCGTTTCGGATCAACGTCAAGTTTAACACGATGATTTGCAAGGACACCTATGCGTTCCCGCTCGGGATCGAGGTGTCCTTATCAGAGCAAAGCCAGAAGAAGGTTTTCCACGAGCGGTGCCACTATTGGCAGGTGCTGACGTCGGGCATCTTCCAGTACCGGTTCTTGCTCTACCTGGACAAGCTGAAGGCAGTGGTTGCTTCCAAAGGCGGGAGTGCAAGCTCTATTTGCGGCATCGACGACAACGTCGAGGAGGAGCTATTCCAGGGCCAGGATATCACGGCCGGGGTTCTCGACGCGACCCTGTACGACTTCAGCGAGGTCCGGCCAGTGGGCCCCGAGGCGCTGGTCGTTTCGAAATCGCCACTGACCGCGCTGTGGGAGGTTCGGGTGCCTGCCCGATACCGCATCGGGCCGTCCGTCGCGGCCTGGCACGTGGGCCTCGGATTTTCCGATCCTGGAAAGGTCGAGGTCGTCTTCCCGCTGACGGGGAGGCATTTAATCGAGTCTGCCGCCTACGTCTCCGAGTTACAGTATTCGGATGCCGATATCCCCGAGGTACGGGACCTCGTACAAAAGGGGGACCAACTGTATCTAGGGGCGTGGGAAGTTTGGAGAAGAACGCAGGCAGATAAATACACCAACCGAACCGATCTCATCGTGAGCTTCCTGGCCGCGGTTGACCTGGCATTGATGGGCGATCTGGCCGACCCGAGGTGGTTGAATGACCCCGCCTACCGCGACCAGATGTGCAGCATGCCGATGCGGTTTGGTTACATCGTCATCCATGCGGGGGCGCTCCCCCCGCTCTCGGTACAGGGAGGCCGGTATGACCTCGCCGTGGCCGAGTTCCAGGACCGCATCTCCCTGAGGGCGGACTGGCCGACACGTGAATCTGTTTTGAAGAAATACTCCGTACTGCTGACCCGAACCATCTTTAAGACGTGCGTCGGGGACATGGATCCGGGCCCCCGCCACGTCGAGGTTGCGCAATGGCTGATGGGAGCGGATCTCACCGAGGCGAGCGTCGAGCGGAATTTCGGAAGGCTGGAGGACGCCTGGCAACTCATCCGCGATTACGACTCGAAAGTCTGGTCCGCCTACGTGTCCGGGGGAATCAACAAGACGACGATGTTTCTCGGGAAAGCGATCCTTCAAACGATGCTCAACGCCACGGTTTACAGGCTGAATAACCCTGGGAAGATGGCGGTGCCTCATGTGTATAAGGACGAGCTGATTGACACGCTCCCGTTGCCGATCGCGCTGGTCGACGGGAACTACAGTCCCATCGACTTTCATTCCTCCGGCCTGAACAAACCACTCGGGGACTCGAGACTGAGTATCATCGAAGACTGTATCACTCTTATCACCCTCGCTCCTCTAGAACGACTCAACCATCGCTGCGGGTTTCTGCAATCGAACGCCAACTGCGCGTATGTTCTCTACGGGCTCGGATGCCCATTCAACGGGCTGACGGAAAAAGAGCAACAGTTGAGAGCCGAAGCCGGCTGCGAGGACTGGTGCCACTTTACCTATAACAACCTGAGGTTTGGCATCGCCCCGGACGACGTAACGAGGCGATGGATGAAGCGGCTTCATCATGCCGCCCCACCGGGCGGACAGAAAAAGGGGACATAAGGAATAAAGGCAAAGTCTGAGTCCGCCATGAAAGCTTGGGAAAGGAGGACGCGAGAGCAGAAACCTTTCGATGGAACCCCGCGGGTAACCAATCCCGCCCGGCAAGCAGGCCAGCAGCCGGAAGCGAGTCTTGCGTGGTGACGGGGCAACCCTCACCGCGAAGCGTAGACAGCGGGTGAACGGGTCGTGTGATTGAGCCCCGAAATGGTTATTGTCGCGGGAGCCGACGTGTTTCAGACGACGGAAGGCCGCATCGTGGCGCCGCAATGGCCTGGCGCCCACGATCCCGCCGGGGTCGGAGGGCAGGGCACGTTCACAGGGGTTCCCCAGGAACCTGGGAGGCCCCTTCGCTTCCTTGGCAAATCCCGGCCGGAGATACCGGGTGACCAACTCCAGGCCCGGTGCCGACGCACTCGGCGGCCCCGGGAGCGAAATAGGGTGCAGCCAGGGTACCGCCAAGCGAAGGCAACGAAGCGCGGCGGGACGGACGAACGGGATTCGGAGCGCTTCATAGTACCTGTGACACGGAGGAACCGATCCGAGGGATCCCGTTGAGGGAAGGGAGCGCCGGGCCATGAAACGGTTAGAGGGAACGATGCCAGGACTCCGGGCCCTGAGACCATCTCAACGCAACAACATCGGATAGCGAAACTGGCGAGGGAATCGCCGCAAGTGGCGCTGACAACACTCGCCCATCAAATCGACATCGACTGGATGCTCGAAGTATAGGGGCACGCGTAAGGACGTTGCCGTCGGAGTGGACGGACAAACCGCACGGGACTACGCCGCGGACCTCGAGGCCAGCCTCCAGACGCTGCTGGTCCGCGCCAAGTCCGGCCGCTACCAGGCACCGCCCGTGCGACGGGTGCACATGCCGAAGGGGACCGGATCGGAAACCAGGCCCATCGGCAATCCCCACGTTCGAGGATAGGATCCTCCAGCGTGCGGTCGCCATGGTCCTGGAGTCCATCTATGAGCAGGACTTCCTGGACTGCTCCTATGGCTTCCGGCCGGGCCGCTCGGCGCACCAAGCGCTGGACGCCCTCTGGCATCGGCTGATGGAGACGAAGGGGGGGGCGTGGAGATCGACATCCGAAAGTTTTTCGACACCCTGGACCACCGCCATCTGCAATCGATCCTTCGGCAAAGGGTACGTGACGGCGTCCTTCTGCGACGGATCGGCCAGTGGCTCAACGCGGGCGTCCACGAGGAGGGATGCGTCACGTATCCCGAGGCCGGCAGCCCACAGGGGTGTGTGATTTTACCCATCCTGGCCAATGTATACGCATAGGAGGTAATCGATACGTGATTCGATCATGCGGTCAAGCCCCGCCTGAAAGGGCGGGCGCACCTGATCCGCTACGCGGACGATGCGGTCCTGGTCTTCGAGGTGGGGAGCGATGCGCGACGGGTCCTGGCCGTGCTCCCGAAGCGATTCGGGAAGTACGGCCTGACACTCCACCCGGAGAAGACCCGGTTGGTGCCGTTCCAGCGGCCTCCCAAGGGTGCCCGCCCCGGCACCCCGCCTGGGGGCCGCCCCGCGACGCTCGACCTGCTGTCGGTAACGGCGAGTGTGGGCACAACTATTTCGGTTTGACCGGGCCGGACCGAAACTCCTGAGTTTCGGCGAAGTGGCCCGCTCATCGAGCGACTTGGAAGACGGATCGATCGGGCGTAA
>JARLIH010000253.1 GCA_031291845.1 Isosphaeraceae bacterium
AAATAACCCTGCGAACCGGCGGAGCGGTCACACAAGGCGTCGGGAGGGTAGGCTCAACAACGCAGGTGGATCAGGTAGCAAGGTGCGCCGGAGCACCCGATCTGACAACCGGCGCCCGTAGGATCCAGGCTTGGCTCGACAACGTCTGGCAGGGCCTCGGCCCAATCGAAACCAAAGACGTCCCCGTCCTCGGAATCCTCTTCGTCGGCAACCACGCCCCGGGCATTGCCACCGGCGAGATCCTCCGCCGGGCAACCGGCAGGGAGCGAGGCAACCATCGCGGCGGCCCCACGACGGCTCGCCACGGCGCGGCCCTCCAAGCCGTGGCCGTGCCGGTGCTCCCCGGCGGGAACGAAGAGGGACCAGAGCATCACGAACGAGAGAAGCGGCATTCGGTTTCCGAAAATTCCCGACCAAGCCCTACCAAAAACTGACCACTTTACGCCCACCATTATACCGGGCCGTCAAGGGCGCTCAAATCATCACGAACCGAAGAACTTCGATGAGCCGCGCTAACGCCGGGCGCCGCGGAAGACCACTCGCCTGCGCATCGGGCTCGCACCGGCGCCCGCCACGAGCACGAAGCGCAAGCGAGTGGTTGTTCCTCGTCGGGACGTCATCAGCAAAAGCAAAGACGGTGCCTGCACCGGCCTTCCGGCAACGCCTCGCTCGCTCCCGACTTGTTACCATAAAAGAGCGTCGTTCCGAGCCGGGCCGTCCCCGAAGAATTGGGACCATTGCCTTCAAGAACCGCGCGTCAGCCTTCTTGCGGCTCCCGTTTTCCCTCGTCCGGGGGGACCCAGCCCGGGGGGAGCCCCGCGTCCGCGCGCAGTTCGCTCATCCACTGCTCGACGAGCTTCTGGTAATGGTTGTTGAGCGTCAGCCGCTGATAAAGGAAATAGTCCCCGTTCGGGGCGTAGAGCGTGTCGAGCTTCGCCGGCACGCGGTTCTTGAGCGTCAGCACGTAATAAGTCGTCTTGGGCTCGTTGGGCGCGACGGCCACCGCCCCGTCCTTGAGGCCGAAGAGCGCGTCGCGCAGCGCGGTGCCGGCGTGCGGCAGTTGCGGCAAGTCGGTCGGGGTCGGCTCGGGCTGCATGAACGAGAGCTGCGACCGGCTCGCCGGGTCGGTCGTGATCACGGGGTGCCCGTCCACGACGTCGGCCTTTAGCTTGCCTCCCTCTTTCTTCACCTGGTCGGCCAGCGCTTCGGCGGCCTTCATGGCCAGCGGCCGTGCCTGGTCGATCTTCCAGGCGTGGACGACCTCCTCCTTGATCTCCTCGAGCGGTGGGACGCGGGGGGGCAGGTCTTCCGTCTTGCGCACGAGGTAGTGGCGGTTCCGTGCGTCGGTCAGTTCCATCGGCTCGAACAACGGCGACTTCGGCTCGAAGAACTCGACCGCGAACTTCTTGCCCCCCGAGAACGGGTTCGCCCCCACCTCGGCCTCGCTCACCTGCCCGTAATGCTCAGCCTGTTCACGGGTTAGGAGCGGGCTCTTGTCGTACTCGAACCCTTCCTTGGCGGCGATGTCCTTCAGGTCGGTCGGCTTGGGAAGCGCCTTCGTGGGAGTCTTCCCCTCCTTCTTTTCTTCAGCGATCTCGTCCGATGCCTCGAGGTACGACTCGGCGAACGGGATCAGCACGTCCTCCCGGACTTTCGTGAACCGGTCGGCAATCTCGGCCTTTGACCGCTCGTCGGCCAGCGCGATCGCGACCGACTCCTTCACCTGCTCGAACGGACGGTAAAGGGGCGGGAGCGGGTTGTATTTGCCTTTCGGATCGTTGGCGAAAATGTCCTCCGGAAACTCGGAGCGAACGGCGTAGTCGCCCTTGTGGTTCTCGTAGTAGGTCCGAAGGTCCGAATCCGTGAGCTTCTCCTTGGTCTTTCGAGCCAGGTCCGCCCCGTCGATCGAGAGCGTCTCGACGCGGATCCTGCGCGGGATCTTGAAGCCCGGCGCGTCACGGTCAGGATCGGGCAGGATATCCTTGTAACGGTCGTAGTACGCCTGGACCTCCGATGCGGACGGAGCCTTGACCTTGGCAACGAACTCGTCGACCGGGAACGCGACTGCGCGGGCGGACACCTTCTCGTTGACCTCGCGGTACGCGTCGAACACGTCCAGCGGCGTGACGACTGGGGCGCCGAGCAGCTCGCGTGCGTTCGCGATCCGGACCTGCCCGGCGACGTCGCGGAGGATCGCATCGCCGCTGATCCGGTTCGACTGGGTGTTCAGCCGGCTGAGCGCGAGCTCGAAGAGCTCGGCGTTCATCAGGCTGCCGAGGCGGAGACGGGTGCGGAGCCATTCCTTGGCGACCTCTTTGTCCCTGGGCATCCGCAGCTTGTCGGCCTCGTGCTCGAGGACGATCGCGTCGACCATCGAGCGCGTGGAGATGTCGCCGAAGAACTGGGGCGGCGGCATCCGATTCGGTTCGATGAGCGAGAAGAGCTCGAAGATGAACCGGTTCGCATTATTGCGCTGGGTGATCATGTCATAGAGATCGCTGCGCCGGTACTGTTTCCCGTACAGCGACACGACCACGGGGTCGGCCGAGGCCCCGCCGGAGCCGTTCCAGAAACGGAACAGCGACGGGTCCAACACGAACGCCACCATGGCGAGGATGGCAAAGACGGCGAGCAGTTTCCGTTGATGACGTCGGAATACGGCGAACGGCATGAGCGGCCTCTGAAGGTGCTGGAAAACTGGCCGTCCGGGGTCCGGCTTCACGCCTCCCCCCTTGACACGACCCGATACCCTAGCTATTTGAAGGGCGCGGGTTTTGACGCACCGGCCCAAACCGTAGTGTAGCAAGAAACGGTCTCGGGGCAATCGCAAACAGGACACGCCGAAAGCTTGAACCTCGCATCGTCTTTGTACGTAACAAGGGTTCGAAAAGGTTCAAGCGGAAGGGGATAGGAAGAAATCGTGGCTCGAAAGTCCGCCAAGACGTCCACCAAGCGCTCCAGCGCCGACACGAAGACTGCCAAGCCCACCGCCGCGCCGAAGAAGACGCGGTCGTCGAAGGTCCGCGAAGAAGAAGTCCCCCGCTCGGAGGGGGTGCGCGGCGGACACGCGCTGGTCATCGTCGAAAGCCCCAAGAAGGCCAAGTCGATTCACAAGTTCCTTGGCGCCGGCTACGTCGTGAAAGCCAGCATGGGGCACGTCCGCGACCTGCCCGAGAAGGGGCGCGACCTCGGCATCGACGTCCAGCAAGGTTACCGGCCGACGTACGTGGTGCCCGACAAGAAGAAGGGTACGGTCAACGAGCTGAGGAAAGAGGCGGGGAAGGCCGACCTCGTCTACCTCGCGACCGACCCTGACCGTGAGGGGGAGGCGATCGCCTGGCACCTTCAGAATGCACTCGGGCTACCGGACGAACGGGTGCGCCGGGTGACGTTCCACGAAATCACCGAACGCGCGATCAAAGAAGCGTTCAAACACGTCGGCCCGATCAAGATGGACCTGGTGAACGCCCAACAGGCGCGCCGGTTCCTTGACCGGTTCGTCGGCTATCAACTGAGCCCCCTGCTCTGGAGCAAAGTGGCCCGGCACCTGAGCGCCGGCCGCGTGCAATCGGTGGCGGTGCGCCTCATCGCCGACCGCGAGAAGGAGATCCGGGCGTTCGTCTCGGAGGAATTCTGGAAGATCACCGCGACGCTCAGCCCGGCAGGCGCCACCGAGGAGACCGACCGCTTCGAGGCCCTGCTGACGGAATGGAAAGGGGCGAAGTTCGAGGCCAGGAACGAGACCGACGCCCGCGCCATCCGCGATGCGCTTGCCTCGGCCCCGTACAGCGTGTCGAGCGTCGAGGAAAGTGAGAAGCTCGACAAGGCCGATGCGCCGTTCAAGACGAGCACGCTCCAGCAACAGGCCGCGATCCGGCTTCGGTTCGCCGGCAAGCGGACCATGAAGATCGCCCAGGAGCTTTACGAGGGCATCGACGTCGACGGCACCGGGCCCGTGGGCCTCATTACTTACATGCGTACCGACAGCCTGCGGGTGTCGGACGAAGCAATGAACTCGGTGCGCGAGCTGATCCAGAAGGAGTACGGCGACCGCTACCTGCCGGCCAAACCGTTCCGCTATGCCGCCGGCAAGTCCGCGCAGGAAGCCCACGAGGCGATCCGGCCGACTGACCTGAATCTCGCGCCCGACCAGATCCGGGGCCAGCTCTCCCACGATCAGTACAAGCTCTATCAGCTCATCTACCGCCGGTTCGTCGCCAGCCAGATGAACCCGGCCGTCTTCTCCGTCACGAACGTCGCCGTGACCGCGAGCGACGGGCTCTTCAAGACCCAAGGCAAGATCCTCAAGTTCGACGGCTACCGGCGCGTCCTTCCTCCGGCGGGCAAGCAGGAGGACCAACTGCTGCCGAACCTCTCGGTCGGACTGGCACTCGACCTGCACGCCCTCGAGCCCACCCAGCACTTCACCCAGCCGCCGCCGCGGTTCTCGGAAGCGACGCTGATCAAGGCGTTGGAAAAGGAGGACATCGGCCGCCCGAGCACATACGCGCCGATCATCCAGACGATCCAGGACCGTAAGTACGTCGAGCAGAAGGAGCGCCGGTTTTTCGCCACCGACCTGGGCATGCTCGTCACCGACCTGCTGGTCGAGCATTTCCCGAAGATCCTCGACCTGAAGTTCACCGCGCAGATGGAGGACGAGCTCGACGACATCGCGTCCGCCAAGGAAGATATGGTCAAGGTCCTGGACGAGTTCTACCATCCCTTCCAGGACGCGCTCCGCACGGCCGAGAAGCGGATGCAGCGCGTTCAGGTCCCCTCGTCCGAGGTCTGCCACGTCTGCGGCGCCCCGATGGTCGTGAAATTCTCGAAGAGCGGCCAGTTCCTCGGCTGTTCGAAGTACCCCGAGTGCAAATCGACCCGCCCGATGGACGGGCAGGCCCGCCCCGCGGCGGTGGAGACAGAGCACAAGTGCCCCAAATGCGGCAAGCCGCTCATGCTCCGCGAAAGCAAGCGCGGGCCGTTCCTGTCGTGCTCCGGCTACCCGGCTTGCAAGGAAGCCTTCAAGATAGACGAGGCGGGCAATCCCGCCCCGTCCGTCGTGGAAACGGACCATGTCTGCGACAAATGCGGCCGTCCCATGGCGCTCCGGCAAGGGTCGCGCGGCACGTTCCTGGGGTGCACGGGCTATCCGAAGTGCCGGAACACGATGCCCGTCGACGACAAGGGAAAGCCCGTCCCGACCATCAAGGTCGAGGTGAAGTGCGAGAAGTGCGGCGGCTCGATGGGGATCAAGGAAGGCCGCCGCGGGAAGTTCCTCGGCTGTTTGAACTACCCCAAGTGCCGCGGCACGGCCCCGCTCCCGGACGACCTCAAGGAACAACTCGGCGACGCCGCCACGGCACCTGCCGCCTCGTCGAACGCGGTCGACCTCAAGACCATCCAGGTCGAGGAGACGTGCGACCAGTGCGGCGGACCGATGACCGTCAGGCGCGGGCGGCGGGGGTTCTTCCTCGGCTGTGCCAAGTACCCCAAGTGCAAGGGGACGCGTGAGCCGGGACCGCTCACGC
>JARLIH010000254.1 GCA_031291845.1 Isosphaeraceae bacterium
CCAGCGCGGCAGCGTGGCCGGCGCGGCGCGATCGGCGGGACTGGAGGAATCGCTCTGGCTCTGCCCAATCGAGGATCGACGCGCTGTCGACTCAGCGCGCGAGGGAATGCTCGAGGGCTTCACGCTCGGCAACTACGTGCTGCTGGTCGAGCATACCGGGCGGCTGTTTCGTGACGGCAAGGCCTCGATCTCGCGCAAGCTCGCAGCCGTGTTCACCCGGCTGGGGAGTGACGCCCAGTCGTGGCAGTCTCGGCTGTTGAAGTTGAGCGAGGGCCGGCTGCTGGGCCGGTTCTTCGCCGCCAGCCGACAGCGCCTCCGGGACGTGGCCGAGCATCTCGGTGTGCACCACCTGGCGAACCTCGCCTGTTGCCCGGCGCGCTGAATCGACCCGCGTTTCCGGTCACCGGCGAAGACCCCGACCGCGCGCCCCCTGCACTACCTGAGCGAGAACGACTCCTTCACGGCGCGACGCGGCCACAGACGTTCTCCGCGGCGCGATATCCTCTCGGTGAATGCCTGGCGGGCTCAACCTTGGTCCCAGCCACGGATAACGACAATGGACATGCGATCCATTCTGCGCTCCCCGCAGCACGTTGCCTGTCCTTTACTCCCTTCGAGGATCGGCTGCAAGAACCGTCCCAGGTCTTCGCGATTGCGGTGGGTGGGTTCGCAGTGCTGGATAACCACCTGCACGTGCTGGTCCGGCTCGATCCGGACGTGGGGGGAGGCTGGTCGGACGAGGAGGTGGTGCGCCGGTGGGGGCGGCTGTTCCCGCCGCGCGACGTGGCGCGGCAGTCCCTGCCGGTCAGCGAGGAGTGGGTCCAGGGCCGGCTGCAAGACACTGCGTGGCTGGCGCGGGCGCGCGAGCGGCTGCAGGAGCCTCAGTTGGTTCATGAAGTGCCTGAAGGAGCCGCTGTCGCGGCTGGTGAACCGTCAGGAGGGGACGCGGGGCACCTTTTTCGAGGGGCGGTTCAAGAGCATCGCGATTCTCGATGAAGAAGCGATGTTGGCGACCTGTGCGTACATCGACCTGAACCCGGTCGCGGCGGGGCTGGTGCCGGTTCCGGAAGCGGGGGAGCACACGCCGATCAAGCAGCGGGTCGAGCACGTGGCGGCGCAGGGACGCGTGGAGGACGTGAAGGCGGCCGAGCAGGGTAGCGTGGCCGGCGTGGCGCGGTCGTCGGGCGTGGAGGAGGGGCTGTGGCTCTGCCCGATCGAGGATCGTCGTGGCCTGGACTCGGCGCGCGAGGGGATGCTCGCCGGGGTCACGCTGGGAAACTACCTGCTGTTGGTCGATTACACCGGGCGGCTGTTTCGCGAAGGTAAGGCGGCGATCTCCGGGGAGTTGAGCGGTGTGTTCGCGCGGCTGGGGAGCAGCGCGGAGTCGTGGCAGTCGCGGTTGTTCAAGCTGAGCGCGGGTCGGCTGCTGGGTCGTTTCTTCGCGGTGACACGTCAGCGTTTGAGGGATGTGGCGCAGCGGCTGGGTGTGCGGCACCTGGCGAACCTCGCCAGTTGCGCGGCTCCCTGAGTCGTCGCTCGTTCTTGGTCGGCCGTCAACACGATCACAACACCGCACCTCGTCTCCCTGCCGAGAACGATGGCTCGGTGGCGTACCTCGCCGGGCGAGGCGCTTCGCAGGCCGCTTGGTGCGTGTCGACGGGGAGTGCTCGGCGTGAGTTGCCGACAATCAGCCCGTCCGTCAACGGGCCCGCCAAAGCCAAGCGGCAACTCTCTTTGCGTGTCCCTTATCTTCGCTCCTCGTGGAACCCCTGGCTCGGCTCAACTCGACGTGGTGGAGGGGCCGCTTACAGCTCCTACAGCTGTCTACGACCTCAAGACCGGCAGTGCCACGCTGAAACCCGCACGAATCCAGCAGATACAGCAGCACGTTCCCTGCGGGAGCAACGTGCCGGTCATCGAAATCAGGTAAACGCATGAAGACTGCTCAGGTTCGATCATTGGGGAAAAACTTGCTGCCGCAAATGCCCGGCTACACGCACAAGGGGCTGATGCTGTATGCGAGTCCGTTGAATCACGTTCTTCGGGGATTCTACTTCGAGGATTCTGGTTTCGATCCGTCGGCCTTTTATGTGTGGGCTTTCTTCTTGCCGCTCTACATTCCCGCAACGCATGTCAGTTTCAGTTTTGGAAAGCGTTTAGGCGAAGGGAGTGGCAAGCGATGGAACCTGAGTGATCCTCGACTTCGTGATGAATTGCTTGCTTGCATACAACGAGACGGACTGCCATTCCTCGCAGGTGTGAGCCATCCCAGTGACGTTGCAACGGCCATCCTTCGACTTGGCGTTGACTCAGACCCGTACAGACTGGAAGCAATAGCGTACTCATTGACAATGGTTGATGACGTACCCGCAGCACAACGAGCTCTTGAGCGTCTGACGAGGTCGTTGGACAGTGGTATTACTTGGCAGGCCGAGATGATAGTGCGGGCTACGCAGCTATCCCGAAAGCTGGGTGTCGATCCTCAAGAAGCAAGACGCCAGCTTGTTGAGTGGGAACAGGCAACCGTGAAGAATCTCGGCCTTGATTGATCACTATACCCCCGCCCAAAAGAAGAAAGAGGAAGAAAAAGGAGGAAGAAGAAAGAAAAATGACAGGCATTGTGTACTATACAACGGAGTCAGTTGTGACTCAAGAGATTCACGTCCTTATTTGCTATTGGCCGTAAAAATAGCAGATCGAATACATTTTTCCTTTGACAATGCTCATAGGCGGTAAGATCATCCGACGGTCGATCCTTTGTCCTTAAATCGACGAGACGTTCGCTCGGCTTCGCGGACGACAACGGGCGGGTGGGATTTTCGGCTGGTTCCCACGTCCCTCGTTCGGCACGCGAAAGGTCGGTTGCTTCGTTCGCTCTCTTCCGCGGTCCTCGGCCGGCGGACGTAGGTTCTCACGTCCTTCACCTTGGAGACGACGATGCGAATCAAGCTAGCCGCAGCGCAGCGAAAGAGGCGGGCTCGCGCGTTCACCCCATCGCGACTCAACGGCGCGGGTGAGTGGCGCTTGGAGGCGAGGGTGCTCGCGAGGCCGGCGATCTTCCGGTCCCCATTCGTGGGGCTGCCCAACGGAGGGGTTGCTGTCTTGGCGCTACCGGAAGCCCCGGGCGCGGCGGTGCCCTTGCCGGCGAGACAGACCGATTCGGAAGCCACCGCAACCTATGTCCAGACGATCACGACGACACCGCCGTTCCCCCCTGGATCGGCTTCCGAGACCGGCACCGTGACCAGCACGATCACGGACGGGCCGGATACGGGCCCGCCGGCGCCGGTTGGTGTGTTCGGCGTCTCGATCAACGATGTCCACTCGGGATTCACGACGATTTCGGGATTTGGGGCCTTCCTCCCCGTGCGTGTCGCGACCGTCGCGACCGGTGGCCGGGCCTACGTTCTGGCGGATGACAACCAAGGCCCTGCCAACTTCCCCAATGGCACGATGATCCCGGCCACCGTGACTTCGACGTGGCATTACACCCTCTTCCCGGGAAATGGCAATTTCGCCTTCCCACCGATCGCGGGGGCCGCCGGCAGCAATATCACGGCTGGTCTCGCAGGAGCGGTGACCGTTCCGCCCGGCGCGCCGAACCTGCTGTCGACCACAGTCGCGGTCGCCCCGGGATCCGTTCTCGTGAGTTCGACCATTACCGCGACGGACGTTCGCGTCGTGATCACAACCCCGGTGATGATCCCTCACGTGGTCCCCGTTTTTCCGCTTCCGCCTAACCCCATGGCAGGGACGCCCTTCCCCGTTGCCTTCGCAACGGCGTTCGAGACCTTTAACGATACGACCACGAACGCGGTCCCATCGATGACCTATCATTACGACTTTACAATCTCCTAAGCCTGGACGACGAAAGAGTTTGGCCACGCACTAAATGTGAGTAGACTGCGAAGCTTGGGACCAGGTCCGCAACCCAAAGCTACTGCCCAGGCTACCTCGAGCGCCTGAGACGCGCGTTGCGCATGTTCTTCCCTGAGCGACCCAGCAGGTACGCTTGTGCGCAACGCGAGTGTTTGCTGCTCTAACGCTCGAGTTGCTTGCGGGGGCTCGCCGCGTTGATCCGGGTGAGCTTGGCGCGCAGGCGCTCGAGCGCGGCGCGGTGTTCGGGCAGCGGCGCGAGGTTGCGATCTTCGCCGGGGTCATCCTTGATGTGAAATAATTGCTCGAAGCCACTGGCGTGGTGAATATAGACATACGGCCCGTCATTGACAGCCTCGAGCCCGAGCTCGGCAAGCTCCGAATAGACGGCCTCGCCGATCTCGTCGGCCGGGCCGCCGCCGTTCCAGAAGCGGGCAAGCGACCGGCCGGGGAAGGGGGACGCACCCTGCGCTCCGATCAGGTCGACGATGGTCGCGGGAAGACAGCGCAGGCTCACCGGCTCGGTGACCGACAGGCCCGGGGGGATCCGGGACGGGAAGGTCATCAGGAGCGGAACGTCCAACTCGGGCCGGTGCAGGCTGGCGAAGTGAAAGAAGAGGCCGTGTTCCCCGAACTCTTCGCCGTGGTCCGACGTGACGATCACCAGCGTGTTGCGCAAGATTCCGCGTTGTTCGAGAGCCGTGAAGAGGCGGCCGAGCTGCCCGTCGAGGTACGCCAGGCCGTCGTCGTAGCCGTCGCGTGCGAGCGTGATGTCCCGGGGCGAAAGCTCAATCTTCTCGGTCTTCGACCAGCGGTTCACGTCCTGGATCTTCTCCCAGTCCCGAAGCGTGCTGTAGTCGGCCCATCCCTCGGGGCGCAGGCCGAAGTGTTGCGCATGGTGTCGCGGTGGGACGTAGGGGGAGTGGACGTCGAAGTAGTTCAAGAAGGCGAAAAAGGGACGCCCCGTCCCGGCGGAGACCCACCGGAGGAAGTCGCGATTGATTTCCTCCGCGTTCTTCCGGTGCGTGCTGACAAAAGGCTGGAACGCGTTGGCGGCGTCACTCCCTCCCCAGAGCCACGACGCGGCGTAGCGCAGCACGTCCAGGTGCGGGAAGAAGCGCTGACCGAGGGCCGTGCAGCCGAAGATGTCGTCCAGCGAGATCGGCCGCCCTTCGTAGTGAATGAAGCCGCGGTCCAGCCCGTAGCTCGGGGTGCACAGGCTGTGGTTCGCCGCGAAGCCTGCGGTCGCGTAGCCCCGCCGCTTCAGGAACTTGGCCAACGTCAGGTGGGTGTCATCGAGGGGCGTCGTCAGGCTCACTCCGAGCGCGTGCGGCCAATGGCCCGTGAACATGCTGGCGTGCGAGGGGAGCGTCCAGGGCGCGGTCGCACGCGCGTTCTCAAAACGGACGCCCTGACGACTCAGGCGATTGAGGGTCGGCGTCGTGTCGCGGTGGGAGCCGTAGGGAGTGAGTGCATCGGCCCGGACGGTATCGAGGACGATCAGCAGCACGTTGGGTGCACCCGGGGCCGCGGCGGGCAACCGGTTGAGCGCTCGTTGCTCTCGCCAGACGTCGCGGGCGAAGGAAAAGGCCGCAAGCCCGGCGACGAGTACCACGAGCCCCACGCTGCTCCGGCGCGCCATGCGCTGCCATGCAGCGCCTGGGGCGGGCAACCAAGAAGCGCCCAGGGAAGCGACCCCCGCGGCGAAGACCGCGCACGCGCCCATGTGGACCGAACGCGCGGTCAGGAAGAGCAGGAAAGCCGCGAGGAAAACCAGGACCCCGATGGCGATGCGGCGCACCTTGTGGGGCTGTAACCACGCGACGAGACCGAGCAGGCCGCCGGTGACCCCGAAGATCCAGAAACACGCAACAGGAATCATCCAGAGGTAATGCGGATTGAGCTGATTATTGCCGAGCCAGGCGTGCTCGCCCTGGATCGCGAAGCGCGCGAGCTCGCAGGCGAGCTCCACGATTCCGACAAGCAGGCCGGCCCAGAGCGACAGGCCGAACGTGGCGAGCGGTGTCAGCGTCGCGGCGTTGCGGTCGGCTGCGACCGGTCCGCCAGGCGTGGCCGCTGCCTGGAAGATTCTTCTCCGGCGCTTTGCGATCATCGTGCTGGTCATTTTGCGAGTTCCTCCATCCCTCGTTTGGCCGTCGCTCGCGAAGTGGTTTCCGTTCGGTCCTCGCCGGCTTCTCGAAGTGGCCGCGCGGGCGTTTGAGCGCAATGAAGCGGTCGACGACCCAGCGCGAGCCGTGTCACTTCGGTGAAGTTCCCGTAGTCGCCATTCCTGTCGCGCCCACACGGTCGGGAATGCGTGGCCAGGGCGCGAAGACGCGCCCCGGCCTGCGCCGTGCGTCGCAAGCAAGAATCGTGTGCAGACCGGCCCGACGCCGACCAACGGGCCCTTGTGTTGGGCCCGGTCGCGCATCAGTCGATTTAAGGCCGGTACGGATCCGTGAAGCAGGCTACGGGAAGACCTGCGAAGAAGACGGGGGGGGCCGGAGGGAGCCTCGATCTTCTCAGGCGGGAAGGCTCGGAAAAAACACTCCAGTTTGGGTGGTCACGTATCGTTAAGCCGCGTACCGCGGGACCGAGACTTCTTGGCGTTCAAGCACCCGTCAGGATCTTGAAGGCCGTTTCTCGGCTCGCACTGATATAAGCGTCATCGTGGCGAGTCGAACCCCGTGTTTCTGAAAATTTATTAGTAACTCTCACGACATTTGGTGTTCACTCGCGGTGACCAATGAGGTTACGTTTCACTGGCCGCTCGTCGGCGCACTATCGACGGAGCTTTCTCGCTCGGACGGTTGCGCAGCGACGGCGTTTGGCTCAGGCTGTCGGCGCCGGTGCGCGAAGTGATGGCCCCGAGACCCGGCGTGTTGGGCCGGCCCGAAGCCAAGCTTCGCGCGCCTGAAGATCCACCGCCATCCGGTCCGGCCCACCATCAGGAACACGCCCACGACCGTCGCGACGACCGAAGTCACCGGCATCAGGGTTTCCGGGCCGAAGTACGCAAGGAGAACCGGGATCTCAAACATTGGAAATCACCTCTTGTTTAAGATTTTATTCACAAGCGATCTACGAACGGCAGCGCCGCCGCTGTGAAGGTGAGCCCAGCGCCGCGACGGGTCCGAGCCCGTGCGCGTGCCGCAAGGCGCGACCCCCGTAACGAGCCGGGTGGAGGGAAAGGCATGGGCGCGCGGAGCGCTCAGCGCAGGCCAACGGTAGAAAGAGGAGGGCGAACCTTCAACAGAGTAAGGGAGACGGGGGGCGGTCGATCAGGGAGGAGTGCGCGTGCCTTGGCATACGCACAACCTGGTGCGATCGAGTCCTCGCGCGGAGCGCGAACTTCGTTGCAGGGAGCGGATCGGGAAGGGGTCGGTGGCTGCGGGCCACCGAGGTGGGATCGATCGCGCGCGTGGTCGCGTGCGACGAGTCGGGGGGGCTTTCGGAAGAATCGCCGAGGTCGGGGGCCGGCACATCCAGGTTCCCGACCCCCTCCATGAAAGCGGGCAAGATCAGGTTGCAGAGCACCTGGAGACAGGATCCCGGAGACAGTGGTCCGGAGCACGCGTGAATTTCCATGCCCACGGCGGACCACGCCGCCGAAAGCAGGAGGAGGAACTTCACGAGTGCTTTCCGCGGTCTCGGCACCCTTTCGACCTCCAACGCGGAGGAACCGAACTCAGGGCGAGCGCAAGGCACGCCACCATCCTTACAATCGGTACGACTACCTGCTTGGGTTTACTGTTTCTCGCGCGTAAGCCGGTTTCTGTGGGTGGGAGCGCTTCACGCTCGGGTCACGCCGAGGTGGGATTGCTCGGTCGTTCGATGTCCTCGCTACGAAGCAGTCGTATCTACACAATCTCGTTCCCACGCGGGGCGTGCGAACGCCTGTTTTGCGGCTCTTGCGGCCCGATTTCCGGGAAGAACAGGACGCAGAGCGTGGAAACGAAAGTAGTTAATCAGATCACAGGTATTTGACTAATTTTCATCGCCGTGTTTAATGCGGGAGCCGCGAACCGAGTGCGACGAACGCCTTCAGCGTTTGGTATCGACCGGTTCTTGTTGCGTCTGGGCGAGCGCAGCCGTCGCTGCTGTTTGCTCGCCGGCGAGGATTGAGCTCAGCGCGCTCCGGCAGCGGGCCACGAGGGACTGCTCGCTGGCCGAGCCGATGAGGTCGTGAGTCTCGTGGGGATCGGCTTCCAGGTCGTAGAGCTCCTCGCGGAGGTCACCGGACCGGATGTAGACCTTGCCCTCGGCCACGAGCGCCTGAACGGGGCTCATGGTTGCGGGGAGCTTGCTGTTGGGCTGGTATTTCCGCTGCTGCTCGACTTCGCTCAAGACGTAGTCGGGCATGATGCCGGACGCGCGGCGAGGCGAGTTCCAGAGCCCGGCCAGGGACCGCCCCGGAAACGGCGCGCTGGAGCCAGCGCCGACGAGGTCGGCGATCGTCGCGGGGAGGTTGCGGAGACTGACCGGCTCGTCGACGACGGGACGGACGGGCGATCGTCCCGCAGGGGGCAAGATCAGGAGCGGCACGTGAACTTCCTTGCGGTAGAGGCTGAGCCCGTGGCCGTGAAAACCGCGTTCCTGGAAGTGCTCGCCATGGTCGGCCGTGACGATCACCACGGTGTTGTCGCGGAGGCCGCGCCGCTCGAGGTCGTCGAAGAGGAGCCCGATCTGACGATCGATGTAAGCGATGCAGCTCTCGTAGGAGTCGCGCAACAAGGCCGTCCCCTCGCGGTCGACCTGTTCGATCGGCCCATCCTCGGGGCGTGCCTTACCGGTGGCCAACCTCCGGAACTTCTGGTAGATGACCGCTCTCGATTCCGCCCCCAGGGTCGCGAGGCCGAAGCGGGGGGCCGGTCCCTCCGGGACGAGGTAGGGAGCGTGGGCGTCGTTGTAGTTGAGGAAAACGAAAAAGGGCCGCCCGTCGGGACGCCCGGCCATCCACTCGAGCGCGTCCCGGTTGATTGACTCCGCAGTCTTACGACGCACCGTCCCCCAGTCGGCAAGCTTGATCTTGTAGCCGAGCGATACGAGCAAGGACCGGCCCAGTCCCGTGCTGCGCACGACCTCGTAGGGGGAGACGACCCGGTTCTCGTAAAAGTCCTCGTAGTGGGCGAACCCGCGGGCCAGTCCGTAGCGGGCGTTGCAGTAATAGGCGTTGCCGACGAATCCGGCCGTTGCGTACCCCCGCTCGGCCAAGTACTCGGCGATCGTCGGGTCGGCCGAGTCGAGCGCGCGATCCCAGCTCACCGAGAGGTCGTGGCACCACTGGCCGGTAAACATGCTCGCGTGCGACGGCAGCGTCCAGGGGGCCGTCGACCTCGCATGGGAGAACCGTACGCCCTGCGAGGCCAATCGCTCCAGGTTGGGTGTCGTCGGCCGGTCGTGCCCGAACGCGCTCAGGCTGTCGGCCCGCACCGTGTCGAGCACGATGAGCAGCACATTCGGCGCGCCGGGGGCCGCGGCGGGCAAGTGCGACAGGCGCCACCCCTCAGCGCACGCCACGCAGGCGGCCCAGGCGACGGCCAGGACCACCAGCGCCCCCCCGAGCATGGTGACCCCGGCGTGCGCCAGACGAATGAACCGCGCGGGCCGCCGCTCAATCAAAACCCCGGCCGAGATGCCGACGCCGCACGCCAGGACCAGGCGCGCGGAGGGTCGGAGCCCCTCGGCCGCCAGCAACAGCGACAGGGCGGCCAGCGCAGGGAACAGGCGCCAGGCGAGCCTGGAAGCGGATTTCGGCACGGCCCGTGCAGCCGCGCTCAGCACCAGGCCAACCGCGCTGAACAGAACGAGGCTGCACAGCGGGATCATCCAGGCGAAGTGGTGATTCGTCCGGAGCGATGTCATCGTGATCCGCGGATTGAACGCCGTCCCAAGCAGGACCACGGCAAGCTCCGTCCAACCCGCGGCGAGCCCACAACCCGCGGCAGCCCAGATCAGGTCCGCGGGGCGCGCCCCGTCGCCACTCGGTGGCGGGCCTAGCCTTTTGTTAGAATTGTAATTATTGTTATTCGTGGATTCAATGCGATCGCCTGCGCAGCACGAGGCCGTCATGGTAGCGAAGCTCCCTTCCCTGAGATTGCCCGGGAAATCGCCAACGGGGGAAGACCGCGCGTCTCCTGGGCGGTTCCCGACACGGCGATTGACTCGTCGGGGGATACCGACGTTGACAGGATGTGGCAATCGTGGCCGACGACGAGCGCTGGGCGACGGCCGAAGGTTGCGGCCTTCGATTCAGCGCGACGGCGGGCCGGGCGGGTGGGAGCTCAGCAGGTCAGGCGGCAGAGCGCGTGAATCGAGCTGCCGGCGCCGAAAACGTCGGCCTGCGCGCTCAGGCAGTGCTTTCGGTCGATGCCGCCGCCGATCCGTTCGCCGAAGCGATCGGGCTGGCCTGGAACGGCGATGGCTGCGCGGGACCACGGGCTCGGGAAACCCGTGCGCGCGACGGTGGGCAGACAGAGCTCGTCCGGCGTTTCTTCGCGGCAGTCGTCTTCCCAGGGGTCACCCGAGTGGGGCCGCGGAGGCGTTGGATGCCGTAGCGGCGGAACCTGGCCGTCGCTCGCGATGAGGTCGCCCCGGCTACGCAACGGAGCCAGGTGTCGCAGCAACGCCATTGAGGAAAGGTCGTGGGAGTCGGGCGTGATCGCTTGCGCGGCGAGAATGGCGAGCACGAATTGTATGCAGACGGCCCGGGCTTTGTTTCGCTCGTTCCCGCGCATTCCCTTCGCCCCCGGGTCGTCCTGACTCTCGGAAGAACCCGCGGGCATTATCCAGGTTTCGCGCTCCAGGGGAAGAGGAAACGGACCAACGGAATGGGACGATTGCGAAGTCGCACCGCGAGGGTCTTCCGCACGTTGGGTGGCACGCCCGGATCGAACTCCTCAGTCGACTTTGCGATCGTCCTGACCAAGGGAAGAGACGGGCGGGTTCGAAACCCGCCCCTCGCGTTGCGCTGAGCACGAACCGGGCGACCGTCATTTGATCGCGCTGTAGTCGGTTGGGTCGAGGTAGACCGAGTCGACTTTCTTGACGAGCACGCCGTTCTTGTGGCTCTCCTCCTTGACCTTCTGCCACTCCGGATCTTCCTGGAACGCTTTCCACGACGCCTTGGCGGCCTCTCGGCTGGGGAACGCGATGATGTAGATCAGCTTGTCGGCCTTGCCGTCTTTCTCGTCTTGCGGCGTCCAGAACCCGACCAGCTCGATGCCGTGTTTCTGGAACAGCTTGCAAGTGTGGTCGCGGAACCGCTTGTGAAGGTCGTCGAGCTTCCCTTCGTTCGTGTAATAGGTACGCAGCTCGAAGACCCGGTTGGTGGAGGGGGCCGCGGACTGGTCGCGCTCGCGGCCGGTGGCCAGCAGGACGGCCCCGAACGTCAGCAAGACACTCAGCAGAACGATGCGATTCATGGAGACGCTCCCTGGTGATCGAATAATCCATGGAACGTCCCGGTTATAGTCGTCCGCGAGCCCGGGCTCAAGGTTCTCGCGCTCCTTGCGGCCGCCGTTCAGCTCGTGGCTTCCTGTACGATCCACTCTTCGTACCCGCTCCCCACGCCCGCGATCCACATGAGCACGTTCAGGATCCGGCAGGGCGTCAGCGGCGTGCCGGCGTCTTCCAGCTCGTATTCGAGGTCGCGCAGCTCGACGGCCACGCTCAGCATGTCCTGGTGGAAGACCCGAATGAGCGAGACGCCGTAATCACCCCAGCCCCGGCCCGGCGTGGGCTGGCACCACTTGGGGAAGTAATGGGCCTCGACGACCGTGTCGAGAATGGGGATCAGCCCGGGCCGCTTCTTGTGCAGGATCTTCGTCGCCGCGGACAGTTTGACCCGCGGGACGCTCGCCATGCCGGCGATGGCCTCACTGATCCCCGCCGCGCCCGGGATGTCGTCGCCCGCGACCACGTCCAGCAGGTCGAGACCGGCCGGAACCTTCGCCAGGCCCGACTCGATCGGCCCGCGCGCCCGGTACACGAACGCACCTGTCGTCCCCCCGAGCCGCGCGTTCATCATCGTCGACAGCGCGATGTCCGTGACGAGAAGCTGGTTGTCCTGGAACACAAGTACGCCGTCGTACATCGGATACCACTGCTTGACGAACGCGCGGAGGACCTTGCGGGGGTTACTGATCTCCAGCCCGGTTCTTAGCCTCATCAGGCGGCCCTTGCCGTCTCGTGGTCCATCCCCTTGGCGACGCGTCCTCAACCGACGCATCACCTCGCGATCGCGCAGCCTACGGAACTATAGACTACCGAATCGCCACTCGCCGGAGCCGCGAATCCGATCAATTCGATTGACATTGTTGACTTTGTGTACCACGGGTGCTAGAATGCCGGCGTATCCGGGCCGAGATACGGCGCGGAAAGACGCGAAAGGAGCGGCAAGTGAGCCCTTTACCCGAGCTCGTCCGACGTGTCGAATCCGCCGCGGATCCGCAGACGATGGTCCGGGTCGAGGGCCGTTGTCAGCGCCCGGTTGTCGTTGAGCCGGCAGTGCGCCCGCGCGCCTCGGTCAACTTGATGCTCCTGTACGGCGGGGCGAGAGCGAGGATCCGGTCGATTCCGGGCATCCTCGGTTCTTGACGGGGCGGGGTCCCTGCGTGAGTCTCAGCGCGCCTGGAGGTCCAGCTCGCGCTGGACCTGGCGTTCGAACGCCGGGTCGCGTTCGTCGAGGTTTTGGGCGTGGGCGTGCAGGGCCTCCTGGTAGTCCCGGACGGCGGCGTCACGGTCGCCGCGGCTCAGGGCGATGCGAGCGCGGGAGAGCCGGGCCCAGGGGGAGGTGGCGTGGAGGGCCACCGCGGCCTCGGCCTGGCGGGAGGCTTCCTCGGAACGACCGGATTGCTGCGCGACCAGGGCCACGTAAGCCCGGCGCCAGCAATTCCCCTCCGCCAGGTCGATCGACCGCAGGAGGCACGCGAGGGCGTCGGGGCGTCGGCCTTCGTGTTCAAGCAACAGGCCCCACTCGAAACAGGCGAGTGATGACGTCTCGGCCTGAAGGTCGTCGCCCGCGAGGGGGCGCGGCGTGCCCGCGAGGCGGTCGCGCAGGGCACGCCAGGGGCCGGGGTTGGTCGTGAACGCGAGTGCGTGGTCGCAGAGCGCGACCGCGCGCGGGTCGTGCATGCGGTCGAGACTCAGGGCCCAGAGGAACAACAGCTCGTCCACATCCTCGAGCAGCCGCGCGCGGGTCTCGGGGTCGAGCAATTGAGGCTGGGACAGGCGGAACCAGCCGCGGTTGGCCAGGACGTAGAACGGCTCGAGGCGGGACTGGAGTAAGTGGGCGGCCTCGGCCGGGTTCCCGGCGAAACCGGCCAGCCGGAACCGGATGGACTCCCCCGCGTGGAACAGGGCATCGGCGGAAGCGCGGGCCGCGAGCCGCTCCTGGGCCAGCTTCAAGTCGCTGCGTGCCCGCGCGTGGAGGGGCTGCAGGAAGGGGCGCGCGTCGGCGAGCCGCGAGGCCGCCTGGAACTTGTCGATGGCCTCGGCATAGTCGCCCGTCTGCTCCGCGCGCCGACCGGCCGTGATGAGCTGCGTGACTTCGCGTTTGGACTGGTCCCGTAGCGAGCGGGCAATCCACAATGCTCCGACCCCCAGCGCGATCGCCGCCAGCAACGGGGCGGCCATCGCGAGCGCCCGACGGTGCCGCCACGCCCAGCGCACCACGCGGCTGGGCCAAGGCTCGCGGGCAAACCGCAGGGGCTGGTCGTCGGCCACCGCCTGGAGGTCGGCCGCGAGGTCCGCGGCGGTCGGGTAGCGATCGTCGGCCTCAGGCGCCAGGCAGCGGCGGATCACGGCTTCGAAGGCGACGGGGACCTCCGGGTGCGTCTCGCGCAGCGACGGGGCACCGGCGCGGCGCTCCTCGGCGGCCCGCAGCAGCACCTCGGTGGGCGAGAGCGCGTCCCGGGGCGGGGCGAACGGGCGGGCTCCCATGAGGAACTCGTAGAGGAGCACGCCCAGGCCGTAGACGTCGGACCGCGCGTCGACGCGTCCGGGAACGCCGTCGGCCAGCTCTTCGAGGTGCTCGGGGGACATGTAGTCCAGGGTCCCCCCAAGGGCGTCGGCGGCCGGCGCTGAGC